>JAZKHI010000049.1:0-57824 GCA_040385445.1 Bacteroidota bacterium
CCGGAGTTTTGTTTTTTTGGCAAACAAATCTCCAGTCGGTTCGCTTCGCTCGGGTTTAGCTCCGCTCTGTTCGACTTTCAGTCTCGAGTCCGAAGTTTTGTTTTTTTAATCTGAACTTGTTTCAGATTCTCTACAAACTTGTTTCAGATTCTTTAAATATAAATTATATTTGCAACCACAACAGATGCTGAACTAAATTCAGCCCAAACAACATAATTACAATACAAAAAAATGAAAAACACACTTATTGCTCCTTCGGTTTTAGCAGCTGATTTTGCTAATTTACAACGCGACATCGAAATGATTAACAATTCTGAGGCCGATTGGTTTCATATTGATATTATGGACGGTGTTTTTGTTCCGAATATTTCTTTTGGAATGCCAGTTTTACAAGCTATTTCAAAACATGCAACAAAAACTATCGATGTCCATTTAATGATTGTGGATCCAGATAGATACATTTCAACTTTTGCAAAATTAGGCGCAAATGTTTTAACGGTTCACTATGAAGCATGCAATCATTTACACAGAACACTGCAAGCCATTAAAGCGGAAGGCATGAAAGCTGGTGTAGCTATTAATCCACATACAAGTATTAAAGCTTTAGAAGACATCATACAAGATATCGACTTAGTTTGTATTATGAGTGTGAATCCAGGTTTTGGCGGACAAAGTTTTATTGAAAAAACGTACGACAAAGTACATCAATTGAAAGAAATGATTCAAAGATGTAAAGCCAATACATTAATTGAAATTGATGGTGGTGTAACAAATAAAAACGCCAAACAACTAGTTGATGCTGGAGCGGATGTTTTAGTCGCTGGAAGCTATGTTTTTGGTGCTGAAAGCCCAACTGCAACAATAGCTGATTTAAAGAAAATTACTAAATAAATACAGCTTCGTTATAATTCAACATTTCCTTCACTTTACTATAAACTGAAGGAAATTTTTGTTTTAAATCCTCTGGTGATTCAAAAAAACATTCTAATAAAACAGCCACAAATTCGTACTGATTTTTAAAAGCATATTCTCTTAAAAATCCAGAATTCAATAAATCTTGTCGTAAAGTTTCGTTTGAAAAAGACAAAAATAATTCTCGAAGCGTTTCGTTAAAAAGCACATGGGTGGGTTTATCACTTTTTAAAGTCGCAAAATGCAATGCATGAGTAAATTCATGTAACCCTAAATTCAAATTATCATTTTCTATAGCGATTCCTTCCTTAAAATCGGCCCAAGAAAAAACTACCGTTTTCATTGTTGGATTAAATTCTCCTTTATAATATTCATCGGTATGCGTTGACAAATAAACATCTGGATAAATGATGATATGCTGAATCAATCTGTTTAAATAATTTTTCATTCCAAAAGTCAACTGAATATATACTGCCGCAATTGAAAGTTTCATCTCTTGACTTATTGAAATATCACGAGTAGAAAAACGTGTCTTTTCAATAAAGGTTGCTACTCTGTGCTCAAAATATATTTTATATTTCGGCTTTAATCTTCGATAAAATTGACAATTATTCTTCAAAATCATTTTATCCGTTTCCGATAATTTTTTAGTGAATATATGTCCGAAAACAATCAAAGGTTTTTTAAAATTTCGTTGATAGATAATTTCAACTATATAGAGCATAATGTAGCAGTAACCAATAATTATTGGTGACAGCAACAAAAACATAACAAAAAATTCAGGAATAGTATATTCTCTTTCTAATAATGGAATTTCTTGCATTATACAATTAGGTATTTAATTTTATAGTTGATTTGAGACTGCAAACTACGTAATTCCTTTTCAATTTTATTCATTCGTGACCTCGGCAGGGTTGACTTCGTCCAACCTTAAAGCTCCGCTTTAAAAATAAAATAGAAACAAAAATTCATTAAAACCAGTTTGTGACTTTTGTTTTCAATTTTATTCATTCGTGACCTCGGCAGGGTTCGAACCTGCAACCAACGGAGCCGAAATCCGTCATTCTATCCAGTTGAACTACGAAGCCATTTGAAGTGGGAAGATGAAAGCTGGAAGACTAAACTTCGTACTTCCATCTTCTAACTTTATTAAACTAAAAGTTTCTTAACAATAGTCGAAATGGTTTTTCCTTCTGCTTGTCCGCCAATTTGTGCAGACGCTAATCCCATAACTTTTCCCATTGATGCAATTCCAGACGCGCCTGTTTCAGCAATGATTTTAGCAATAATTGCTTCTACTTCCGCTTCAGATAATTGAGCAGGTAAGAATTTCTCGATAACTGCAATTTGAGCTAATTCTGGTTCAGCTAAATCGGCACGGTTTTGTTCTGCAAAAATTGACGCACTGTCTTTACGCATTTTTACTAATTTTTGTAAGATTTTAATTTCGTCAGCTTCTGAAATTTCTTCTTTAGAACCTGAAGCCGTTTGCGCTAATAATATTTCTGATTTAATAGCACGTAAAGCTTCTAGCGCCACAGTATCTTTGGCTCTCATCGCTTCTTTCATGCTATCCATAATTTGTGTAGATAAGCTCATATATTTTGATTTAAAATGTTGAATATTTTGTTATGCGAAAGTAATAAAAAAATCCCGACTCGTAATAACAAGTCGGGAGTTAGTTTATTTTAACTTTAAAAACACTTTTAATCTAAACCTCTCATTATTCCTCTATAAAACTTAAAAATAAAATATATGATAACCATAATTAAAGCAAACAAAAACCCTTGCCAAAAGATTAATCCATAACTTAAATTTTCTACTGAATTTTCCATAAATACCTGATTTTGATTTAATGAATTATTTTAAATAATTATTAATTTCAATATTAATTATACACAACCCAAATCTAACTAACTGCAAAAAACTAATTTTACGGGTTTTCCGTAAAAATAAATTATTTACAAAAAAAATCCCGTTCCGATAAATTATCGGAACGGGATTAAAGTAATTGATTAGTTTTATTTGAGATTAATCTACATTATCATGTAAAAAAGAATTGTTTGAACGTAACTGAATGTCGTCGTTACTATCCATTCCTAATGACATGCGAGATTGATTATTTTGGTTTGGCATACTCGTTACATCTAATCCTTGACGGCGAAAAGCAGGCTCTTTTTCTAAATCGTCAATTCTGTTTGGATTATTGAACTTGTGATTGAAACTTTTTAATTTATTTTTTCTTTCTTCAGCTCTTGATTTTAAAATTTCTTCAATAGACATTTCTACTGGTGAAACGGCATCAAAACTAAAGTTATTTTCAGAAGTCACATTAGCAGAAACCGTTTGTTTAACTGTGAAATTTACTTCTTCGTCAATTGGCTCAGCCGCTTGTTGCATTGTTGCAGCTGGTTCAAAAGCTTCTTCAATTTCTTCTTCTAATGTATATTTAATAATTCCTTCTTGACCTAATTCTGTCACAGGAAAAAATTGAACCGCTTCGTTAACTTTAATATCTTTTGTTTCTTCGCTTAATTCAAAAACAATAGTATTTTGACTTGCTTCTGCTTTCGTTTCAAACAAATCTAAAGAAAAGTTAAAATCATCATTTGCAACAACAAATTCTGGTTCAATCACTTCAATTTCTCTAACTGAGTTAGAAATAATTTCAAATTCTTGAACCGGTTGAACTGCTTCTACAACTGACGGAGCAACATATGCAACTGGCTCAATATGCTGAATAGTTTGTACTGGAGCTTCCACTTGGAAAACTGGTTGCTCTACTACAGCTACTGGTTTTTGAAATTCTTCAGAAACGTTTTCAAAAAACACATCTAAATTTTTAATATACTCAGATGTAGGAATTAAATCTGAAACAGGTGCTTGAATAACTGGTGTTTGTTCTACTTCGAAATCATTTAATTCAAAAACAATTTTTGCTTCTGTTTCAGCTACCACTTCCTTTGGTGCTTCTAGTTCAAAAGTCACGTTATTAGCAATTGGTTCATTAACTGAAACAACAGGAGTTGAAACTGCATTTGGCGTTAAATTATGTTGAATTTTTTGCTCACCATCTAAAGAATGAATAATCTTTTGTGGCTCTGCATTGATAATTTCTTTTTGTTGTTCTATATTAAATCCTGTTGCAATAACAGTTACCGAAATAGATTCTTCCAACTTGTCATCTTCACCAATACCCATGATGATATTTGCGTTATGACCTGCTTCGTTTTGAATGTATTCGTTAATTTCACTAATTTCATCGATAGTAATTTCATCTGAACCGAACGTGATAAGCAACAACACGTTTTTAGCACCAGTAATTTTATTATCATTTAATAATGGAGAATCCAAAGCAGATTGAATAGCAATTTTAGCTCTATCTACTCCTGAAGCAACAAAAGATCCCATTATAGCTGTTCCACTGTCACTTAAAACCGTTTTCGCGTCTTTAAGGTCAATGTTCATTGTTAAGTGATTGGTGATCACTTCTGCAATACCTTTTGAAGCTGTAGCTAACACTTCATCGGCTTTAGAGAAACCTGCTTTAAAACCAAGATTTCCGTAAACTTCTCTTAATTTGTTATTATTGATAACAATTAATGAATCTACTTGTTTTCTTAATCTTTCCACACCTTCCATAGCTTGTTCTGAACGATTTTTTCCTTCGAACTGAAATGGGATTGTAACAATACCTACTGTTAAAATTCCTCTTTCTTTAGCTAATTGTGCAATTACTGGCGCAGCACCAGTACCTGTACCACCACCCATTCCGGCAGTAATAAACACCATTTTAGTATTGGCATCAAGCATTTTTTCAATTTCCTCGATACTTTCTAAAGCAGCTTGTTGTCCGATTTCTGGTTTTGCTCCTGCACCTAAACCTTCAGTAAGACTTACGCCTAACTGAATTTTATTTGGTACTGGACTTGTTTGTAATGCCTGAGAATCAGTATTACAAACCACGAAATCTACACCAATGATTCCTTGTTTAAACATGTGGTTGATGGCATTGCTTCCTCCGCCTCCAACACCAATAACTTTTATTACGTTTGATTGATTTTTCGGCAAATCAAATGTAATGTTTCCAAATTCGTTGTTGCTTTCCATATATTTGGTCTTTTATTTTGTGTTACTTGCTACTAATAACACTTATTCTACATTATCTAAAAACTCCTTAATTTTACCTAGTAGGTTATTAAAGTCGTATTTCTTCTTTCTCTCTTGTGACTCTTTTGAAACGGCTGGGGCTGTTTGTTTTACTTCTTCAACAACATCATCTACCACATTTTCTAAAACAGGTTCTGGTACAATTGCAGCAACAACTGGTTCTACTGTTTTCATTTCTACAAATGGTGTAGCGCTGTGTGTTTGATTACGTAAACTTTCCATTACCAAACCAACTGATGTCGCATATAACGGGCTTGATAATTCTTCGCTAGAATTTCCTGCTAAATGCTCATTTGGATAACCAATTCTGGTATCCATACCTGTAATATATTCTACTAATTGTTTAATGTGTTGTAGTTGCGAACCACCACCAGTTAAAACAATTCCTGCAATTAATTTTTTCTTAGACTCGTCATGTCCGTATAATTTAATTTCAGCATATACTTGCTCAATAATTTCCACTACTCTTGCGTGAATAATTTTTGATAAGTTTTTTAACGAAATTTCTTTTGGTTCACGACCTCTTAATCCAGGAATAGAAACAATTTCATTGTCTTTATTTTCACCTGGCCAAGCTGATCCGAAACGTGTTTTTAATAACTCGGCTTGTTTTTCAATAATTGAACAACCTTCTTTAATATCTTCAGTAATTACATTTCCTCCGAAAGGAATTACAGCAGTATGTCGAATTACTCCATTTTTGAAAACGGCTAAATCCGTAGTTCCACCACCGATATCGATAAGTGCTACTCCAGCTTCTTTTTCTTCTTCACTTAAAACCGCATCCGAAGAAGCTAATGGTTCTAATGTTAATCCAGTTAATTCTAATCCTGCGTTTTTCACACAACGACCTAAATTTCTGATAGACGCTGCTTGCCCAACTACAATATGAAAACTAGATTCTACTCTAGCACCATACATTCCAACTGGTTCTAAAATTTCTGATTGTCCATCAATTTTAAATTCTTGTGGTAAGGCGTGAATAATTTCTTCACCTGGAAGCATTGATAAATTTTGAACTTGACAAGTTAATTGTTCAATGTCGTATTCTCCAATTACTTCTTCTGGATTTTTTCTACTGATGTAATCGCTGTGTTGAATACTACGAATGTGTTGTCCCGCAATACCAACTACTACATCATTTATTTTGTAACCTGAATTGTTTTCTGCTTCTAAAATTGCTTGTTGAATAGATTGAATAGTTTGCGTGATATTATTTACCACACCTCTATGCACGCCCAAACTCTTAGATTTTCCTACACCTAGAATTTCTAATTTTCCGTACTCATTTTTCTTGCCGATCATTGCTACAATCTTAGTTGTACCAATGTCTAATCCTACTCCAATACTTTCTTTGTTCATCATCTATTCTTTATTTTGAACACACTACCTGCTGTGTGAAAATTAAATTTATTGATTTGTACTTTCCAATTAGCGAATCTTTCGATGCGTATTGATAAAAGGCTTTGTAATTCTTAAACTTTTTATCAATTGAAACTGGTTTGCCAAAATTAATTTCGTAATCATATTCTCTTGAAAGCATTGTCATACTTCCGTTTTTCTGAATTGTGATTGCGATGATATTCTTTTTTAAAAAATCATCTTTCTCAATAGCGCTAAAAGTTTCAATGAAACCTTTTTTGAATTCACCCTCGATGTTTCCTTGAACAATAGGAACTCTCGACGAAAAATTGTTTGACAATTGAAAAATACTGCCGTTTTTATCTACGTAAAAATTACGGTTTCCGTTAACAACTCTCGCTACAGGGGACTTTTGTAAAACTTTGGTTATTAACATTCCGTCTTCCGAGGTAAAAACCTCCGCGTTCTCGATAAAAGGCTGTCTCTTCAAGACACTTTCCAAATCTTTCAAATCTACTTTTTCTTTTTGGATTGAAGAAGTACCTCCCAAATTTTGTATTAACAAGTTATTAACCATTTCATTTGTTAAAAACATTTTGTTATCGCCCTGAAATTCAACTTGCACCTTGCTAATCTTCCTATTTTCGTTTCTGCTTTGTGTAAAGGAATACAAAAATACTACTAAGAAAAGCATCAATACTAGACGAATATTTTGCCAATTAAACTTTTTCATTTAGTATTTTTTTTATGTCTTTCACCATTTCACCAATGTCACCTGCGCCAATTGTTACGAACACATTAGCATCAGAATCCTTAAAGCTTGTTAATAACTCTTCTTTGGTTACCAAACGCTTATTTTTATTTTCTATTTTATTCAACAACCAAGTTGAATTTACACCTTCCATTGGCAATTCGCGAGCTGGATAAATTTCCAACAAAAGTATCTCATCAAATTGCGATAAACTTTCTGCAAAACCATCAATAAAATCTTTTGTTCTACTGAATAAATGCGGTTGAAAACAAGCAATTATTTTTTTGTTCGGATACAATTCTCGAACTGCTTGATGTACGGCATTAATTTCTGTTGGATGATGTGCATAATCATCAATATATACTAATTTTTCTTCTCTAATTTGGAAGGAGAAACGACGTCTAACTCCTTTAAAAGTTGCTAATGCGTTACTGATTTTTTCATTTTCTACGCCGTACGATTTCGCCATAGCGAAAGCCAATAAAGCATTGGTTAAATTATGATGTCCAGGTAATCCGAATTTTACATTTGTAATTAATTCGTTTTTCGTTTTGACATCAAAAACATAAAAACCATTTTCAATTCTGATATTTTGAGCTACATAATCGGCTCCAACATTTACTGCAATTGTATTTCCTTCTAAAGGCAAACCTCTGATAATAAATAAATTTTCAGCTGGTACTTTATGTGCGAATTCTCTAAAAGATTCTTCAATCGCAGCTACATCTCCATAAATATCCAAATGGTCCGCATCCATTGAAGTTACGCAAGATAAATTTGGATGTAAATGCAAGAACGACCTATCAAATTCGTCGGCTTCCACAACCGTAACCGTTTTTCCAGAACCGATTAAATTCGTATTATAACCTTCTACAATTCCGCCTAAAAAAGCCGTAACATCTACACCACTTTCGTATAAAACATGACCTAAAATACTAGAAGTTGTTGTTTTCCCGTGGGTTCCAGCAACAGCAAAACAGAACGTGTCTTTTGTGATAATTCCTAAAACTTCTGCACGTTTTTTAACTGTGAAACCTTCGTTTAAAAAGTAATTCCATTCCGAATGATTTTTAGGAACGGCTGGCGTAATAACAACTAACGTATTTTCGGTATTTTTAAAACTATCGTCAATCAAATTCACATCATCTTCAAAATGAATTTTGATTCCATTTTCCTGTAACTCGGCAGTTAACTGCGTTTCGGTTTTATCGTAACCCGCCACATTTTTTCCAATAAATTGAAAATAGCGCGCCAAAGCACTCATTCCGATTCCTCCGATGCCAATAAAATAGACGTTATGTATTTGATTTAGATTCATTATGTTTTTTGTTTAAAGTTTAAAGTTATTTTTGTTTCAGGTTATGCAACTTGAAACTTGAAACCTTAAACAATTAAATTAACTTTTTTATTTCTTCTACGATATCTTTAGTTGCGTTTGGTAATGCTAACTTTTTGATATTTTCTATTAAGCTTTCTTGCTTTCCTTTGTCTTTTGCCAAAGCTTCAAAAACCAAATTAAATTCTGATTCTAAATCTGGCTCTTTAATCATTAGCGCACCGCCTTTATCTACAATTGCTTTCGCATTTTTAGTTTGGTGATCTTCCGAAACATTAGGTGACGGAATGAAAATTACTGGTTTCCCAACAATACATAATTCGGAAACAGAAGAAGCTCCTGAACGAGAAATTACGATATCTGCAGCAGCATAAACCAAATCCATTCTATCAATAAATGCGGTAACTTGAACGTTATCTTTTTCGCTGTGTTTTGCATAATCAATTAGATAATGCTTCCCGCATTGCCAAATGATTTGAAAACCTAATCCTAATAAAAAATCTAAATCTTTTTCGATTAATTGATTTAATCTTCTGGCTCCTAAACTTCCACCTAAAATTAGAAGTGTTTTTTTATTAGCATCTAAATTAAAATGCGCAATCGCTTCGTCTTTTTTACTAGCTACTTCAATTAAATCTTGACGAACAGGATTTCCTGTCAAATGCATTTTATCTTTAGGGAAAAAGCGTTCTAAATTCTCATAAGCTACACAAATAGCATCGGCTTTTTTTGCTAATAATTTATTCGTAATTCCAGGAAATGAGTTTTGCTCTTGAATAACTGTTGGAATCCTTAACATAGAAGCTACTTTAAGCACAGCTCCACTCGCGAAACCACCAGTTCCAATAACTACATCTGGTTTAAATTTTCTTAAAATAGTGTATGACTTAAGCAGGCTTGATGTCAACTTAATAGGGAACATAGCGTTGTGAAGCGTCAATTTTCGGTGTAAACCAGAAATCCAAAGCCCTTCAATTTTATAACCTGCTAAAGGTACTTTTTGCATTTCCATTTTATCTTTTGCGCCAACAAATAGAAATTCGGCGTCAGGAAATTGCGCTTTTAATTCGTTTGCAATAGAAATTGCTGGATAAATATGTCCACCAGTTCCACCTCCGCTAATAATAAATCGTTTTATCATGGCTTTTCTATCGTTTTTTATTTGTCATATGCAATCGCTTTTTTTTAATTGTGTTTGTTTTCACAAACTCACTTTTTTTACGATTTCATTACTTTTTATTTAAAACAGCATTCATTGGGTTTTGCCCATTTACTAAACTATCACCTTGATTATCCAATTCGTTTTCTTGTTTTAAAGATTCACGAATGGAATATTTCATATCATTAACTTTTTGTTCTTCTTCTGAAATAGTTTCAGATGTATTTTCTGCATTCATTACAGAAACTTCTCTGTCAATAATTCGTTGTAAAGCGGCTTCTCTATCTTGGAAATCTTTTAAATCTGCTGCAATTTCGTCTTCTCTTTTTGTCACACTTAAAATAATTCCTAATGATAAACATGTCATCCAAACAGAAGTTCCACCACTACTAATTAATGGTAGAGGCTGACCTGTTACTGGCAGTAATTCTACTGCAACTCCCATATTAATTAAAGCTTGAATTATGATTGGAAAACCGAGCCCGATAATGAGTAATTTTCCAAACATATTGGTTGTTTTATTCGCTCTGATTAGAAATCTAAAAAACAATAACATGTAGAAAAACACTAAAAGATACCCGCCAATTAATCCGTATTCTTCAATAATAATAGCGAAAATAAAATCGGATGAAGATTGAGGTAAAAAGTTTTTTTGAATACTTTTTCCTGGTCCAACTCCATTTATTTTTCCAACGGCAATGGCAATTTTTGCGTTTTCAATTTGGTATTTATCTTCGTCTGGTTTATCGGTAGTAAAATTTTCAATTCGGCTTACCCAAGTATTTACACGACTAAATGTTTTTTTATCCGGAAATGCTTTGGCTAACAAAAAGAATAAGGCTAAAACAGCAATTCCACTTGCTAAAACAATTGCTAAATATTTTAATGGATATTGTCCGATGTACAACAACATACAAACCATTGCAAACATTAAAGCTGCTGTGGAAAAATTGGAAGGCAAAATAAATATTAAAACCGCACCAACTGGTAACCAAATTTGAACTACAGAATCTTGAAAATTGTATTCTGTTTCTTTAATTTTTGTTAGTGTTCTTGCTACATAAACCATCAACACTGTAAACGCTAAGGTTGACGGCTGAAATGATAAATTAATAAACGGAATAGTTAACCATCGACTCGCATTGGCGCCTCCAATTGTTTTTCCTTGTAATAAGGTAAAAAGTAAAGCTGGAACGATTATCCAAATCGCAAAAATGGAATATTTTTTAAATTTTTCGAAATGCAATTTATGTACGAAATACACAATGAACATTCCAATAGAAAGATGCACAAAATGTTTGATTAAAATACCAAAAGTAGTTCCTGTACCAACAGTATGTACCAAGTTTGTACTGGCACTATACACAGGCAAGAAAGACGCCATGGCTAGTAAAAATATTACCGCCCATATCGTTTTGTCTCCTTTAAGATACTTTAGTTTGTTCATTTTTTATTATAAATTTTGTACTGCTTGTTTAAACTGACGACCTCTGTCTTCGTAATTTTCAAATAAATCGAAACTTGCACAAGCAGGAGAAAGCAGAACCGTATCGCCTTTTTCAGCCATTTTGTTTGCAATTTTAACCGCTTCAGACATTGAAGTTGTTTCAACAAACATATCAACTAAACCTTCGAATTTATCCGCTAACTTTTTATTATCTACACCTAAACAGATAATTCCTTTTACTTTTTCACGAACCAATGCCATTAATTCATCGTAATCATTTCCTTTATCCACACCTCCAACAATCCAAACCGTTGGTGTATTCATACTGTCTAATGCGAAAAATGTAGCATTTACATTTGTTGCTTTTGAATCGTTGATATACTGAACGTTGTTAATTTTTAATACTTTTTCTAATCTATGCTCAGCACCTTGAAAATTAGTTAAGCTTTCTCTGATAGTTGCTTTTCTAATGTTCATTAATTGTGCTACTGTTGTTGCGGCCATAGCGTTCTTAACGTTATGTTTCCCTTCTAAAGCAAGTTGATTGATTGGCATAATAAAATTTTCGTCGTTTAGGTTTATATTGATTTCGTTGTTTTCTGTAATACTTCCACCTTCTTCTAATGTTTTCGTAATTGAAAAAGGCACTTTATTTGCTTTAATTTTATTGTTCGCTAGCCAATTTGTTATGGCTTCGTCATCGTCATCGTAAATCAAATAATCATCTTCATTTTGATTCATTGTAATTCTGAACTTTGACTCGATATATAAATTGTAATCGTAATTATATCGGTCTAAATGATCAGGACTAATATTTGTAATTATGGCGATATCTGGCTTGTAATTTATGATTCCGTCTAATTGAAAACTACTTAATTCCAATACAAAACAATCGTGTTTGTTTTCGGCAACTTGCCAAGCAAAACTTTTACCAATATTTCCTGCTAATCCTACATTTAATCCGCCTTGTTTTAGTAAATGGTACGTTAACAAAGTGGTAGTTGTTTTTCCGTTACTTCCTGTAATTCCGATTGTTGTTGCAGTTGTGAAAGGCGCTGCAAATTCAATTTCTGAAATCACTGGAACCTTCTTTTCAATTAACTTCTGAACAATTGGCGATTTGTCTGGAATACCTGGACTTTTCATTACCACATCGGCATTCAGAATTAAATCTTCTGTATGCTGTTTTTCTTCCCAAGCAATTTTATTTATAGTAAGAACTTCTTTATAATTTTCTTTAATTTTTCCGAAATCAGATACAAAAACATCGTATCCTTTTTTCTTTCCAAGAATAGCGGTTCCAACACCACTTTCTCCACCACCTAATACTACTAACCTCATACTATCTTAATTTTAAAGAAACTAATGAGAAAATTGCCAATATGATGGCCACAATCCAGAAACGTGTTACGATTTTACTTTCGTGATATCCTTTTTTCTGGTAATGATGATGCAATGGTGACATTAAGAAAATACGACGACCTTCGCCGAATTTCTTTTTGGTATATTTAAAATAAGCCACTTGTAAAACCACTGAAAAGTTTTCCGCTAAGAAAATTCCACATAAAACAGGAATCATCAATTCTTTACGAACTGCGATGGCAATTACAGCGATAATTCCACCAATAGTTAAACTTCCAGTATCACCCATGAAAACAGTTGCTGGATAGGTGTTGTACCACAAGAAACCGATTAATGCTCCTACGAAAGCAGCAATATAAATGGTCATTTCTCCCGAATTTGGGATGTACATGATATTCAAATAGTTTGAGAAAATAATATTACCCGAAACGAAAGTAAAAATACCTAAAACCAAAACCGAAATAGCTGAAGTTCCTGCGGCTAAACCATCAATTCCGTCTGTTAAATTTGCACCGTTTGAAACAGCTGTGATGATAAAAATTACAACTGGAATAAAAATTAACCAAGCCCAATTTTGATAATCGTCACCCATAAATGACAATACTTCAGCATAATCAAAAGTGTTATTTTTTACGAATGGAATAGTTGTTTCCATTGATTTTACTTCTGGAGAAGTGGATTTTATTACCGTTTCAATTCCTTGTTTTTTCAGTACCACATCATCTTTAATTGTCACACCTGGATGAAAATATAAAGTTGCCCCAACAATAATTCCTAAACCAATTTGTCCAATAACTTTGAATCTTCCTTTTAAACCTTCTTTATCTTTTTTGAAAACCTTAATGTAATCGTCTAAGAAACCAATACTTCCCATCCAAACTGTAGTCACCAAAAGTAAAATGATGTAGATATTATCCAACTTCGCCAATAACAAAACCGGAACCAGCGTAGCCAAAATAATAATTAACCCACCCATTGTTGGCGTTCCAGCCTTTTGGACTTGACCATCTAAACCTAACTCACGAACCGTTTCACCAACTTGTTTGTTTCTTAAATAAGAGATGATTCTTTTACCATAAATTGTAGAAATCAATAACGACAAAATAACCGCCATTCCTGAACGGAAAGTGATATATTGAAACAAACCTGCTCCTGGCAAATTGTACGCTTCGTCTAGGTATTTAAAAATGTAGTATAACATAGTCTATTGGTTTATAATTATAGAAAACAGTAAACTGATTACTTTTCTAATTGTTTTAATAATTCTTGTACGATTTGCATGTCATCAAAATCATGACGCACTCCGTTTATTTCTTGATAGGTTTCATGACCTTTTCCTGCGATTAGAATAATATCACCAGGATTTGCCATTTGACACGCTGTTTTTATCGCTTGTTTTCTATCTAGAATTGAAATTGTTTTTTTAAAATTCTGACCTTCCACTCCAGCTTCCATTTCTTCAATAATCGTTTGCGGATTTTCAGTTCTTGGATTGTCAGCTGTAAAAATGGCTTTATCGCTTAATGAAGCAGCGATGTTTGCCATAATTGGTCTTTTTGTTTTATCTCTATCGCCACCACAACCTACAATTGTAATTAATTGTTCGTTTTTAGTACGAATATCTTCAATTGTTTTTAGCACATTTTCTAAAGCATCAGGCGTGTGCGCGTAATCTACAATCGCTGTAATTTTAGATTCAGAAATGATAAATTGGAAACGTCCTGAAACACTTTCTAATTCAGATAATAGACGTAATGCTTCATTACTCTCTATACCTAATTCTAACGCAACTCCGTAAATTGCTAATAAATTATACGCGTTGAATGAACCGATTAATTTCGTCCAAACCTCATCATTATTAATTTTCAGTACTAATCCTGATAATTGATTTTCTAAAACTTGCGCTTTAAAATCGGCATACGTTTTTAAGGCATATGTTCTTTTTCTGGCAACTGTATTTTGAAGCATTACTACTCCATTTTTATCATCCACATTCGTAATCGCGAAAGCTGATTTTGGTAAATTATCGAAAAATGATTTTTTCACATCTCTATATTCTGCAAACGTATCGTGATAATCTAAATGATCGTGGGATAAATTCGTAAACACACCACCTTCAAAATGTAAAGATTCCGTACGTTTTTGATGAATTCCGTGTGAAGAAACTTCCATAAAACAGAATTCGCACCCAACCTCAACCATTTCATCTAAATACTGATTGATAGTTAATGAATCTGGAGTTGTATGAGTCGCTTTGTATTCCGTTTCATCAACCATGATTTTCACTGTCGAAAGCAAACCAACTTTATAACCTGCTTTTTTAAACATTTGGAACAATAACGAAGCAATTGTTGTTTTCCCGTTCGTTCCTGTAATCCCAATTAATTTTAATTTTTGAGATGGATTGTTATAATAATTTGCCGCTAAATACGATAAAGCTTGATTTGAATTTTGAACTTTTACGTAAGTAATATTTTCTAATAAAGTCGCAGGTAAATCTTCACAAACAACCACAGCAGCACCTAATGAAATGGCTTTATCTATAAATTGATGTCCGTCCGAAAGTGAACCTTTTATAGCAACAAAAACATCGTTGTTTGAAACATTTCTAGAATCGAACTCAATTTTTTCAATAGGCAAATCGGTTGAACCGTGAACCGCTTCAATCGTAACTTTATATAATATGTCTTTTAAAATGCTCACGATAATTCTATAGTTATAGTTTGATTTTTCTTAAAAATTTCACCTGGATTTATAGATTGTTTTTTCACTTTTCCCACACCGATAAATTTCACTTTCATTCCTAAATTTTCTAATAAAGAAACCGCATCCATTCCTGCCATTCCTTTTACATTTGGAACTTTATTTGTATTTCCTTGCGATTTTTTTTCGTAATCTGCATACAAAACATCTTGCTTTGCATTTTTTAATTTGATGCTCTTAAACTTATTTGTGCTTGGCACATCAGTAAATATTTTTTGTGCGATACGTTTGAAAACTGGTCCAGCCACATCCGCACCATAATAATTATTTAGCGCAGTACTTGGCTTATGAACCACAATGATGCAAGAATATTTAGGGTTATCAGCTGGAAAATAACCAACGAATGAAGACGCATAATATTTCTCAGAACCGCCATTTACAACATAATTCATTGCCGCAGTTCCTGTTTTTCCTGCCATTGAAAAATCTTTAGAATACAACTTAGCAGCCGTCCCTTTTTTAACCACATTTGCTAAAATAGCTTTCACTTTAGCTAAGGTTTCATCTGAACACATTTTTTCGTTGATGACTTCTGCTTCGAATTTTTTAATGCTTTTATTCCATTCTTTAATTTCTTTAACGAAAATTGGCTTAATCATTTTTCCGTTATTAGCAATTCCGTTATAAATGGTCAATGTTTGTAAAGGCGTCATTGAAACTCCATAACCATATGCCATCCAAGGCAAAGAAAGTGCGTTCCAATTGTCAGTTCCTGGTTGTGGAATGTATGATTTTGCTTCCCCTAATAATTGAATTCCAATTTTATTATTTAATCCGTAACTACTTAATCTGTCGGTAAATTGCTTTGGATTATTTTTGTAATTTTCATTTACAGCTTGTACTAAAACTGTGTTTGAAGAAACCTCAAAACCTCTTGCTAAAGAAATACTACCATAACCACCCTCGTGTGAATCTTTAACTTTTTTATTTTTAATTGTAATAATTCCGCCGTTTGTATTGTAAACTTTAGAAGTATCTACTTTTTTATCGTCTAGAAGTGCGATTAAATCTAATAATTTGAATGTTGAACCCGGTTCATGAGATTCGGCAACCGCATAATTCTGCGTTTCAAAATACGAACCATCTTCTGCTCTTCCTAAGTTTGAAATCGCTTTTACTTCGCCTGTTTTAGTTTCCATTACCACTACACAACCATGATCAGCTTCGTACAATTCCAATTGTTTTAACAACGCATGATGTGCAATATCTTGAATAAAAACATCGATAGTTGAAATAATATCATAGCCGTCAATTGGATCTAATTCATTCACATCAGAAATGGGTTTCCATTGATTTTTTGCAATTTTTTGCATCAAACGATGTCCATTTGTTCCGTTTAAATATTTACGAAACGCGTATTCTAAACCTTTACCCTGATTTCCATCACGCTCGTAACCAATTGTTCTGTTAGCAATTAATCCGACAGGATGTTTACGAACCGTTTGTTGTTCTACGATGATTCCACCTTTGTTTGCTCCTAATTTGAATAACGGGAATTTTTTAATTCTCATATATTCTGTGAAACTCAATTTTCTAGCAACTAAAAAATACCTGTTTTTGGTGTTTTTTGCTTTTCTTAAATCTCTTTGAAACTCTCCTGAAGGTTTTCCTAAAAGTCTTGCTAACGAATCGGAAAGTGCTACATAATTTTTTTCAAAATTTTCTTCACTTGCCGCAACTGCATCAAAACGAATGGTGTATTCTGGAATGGAAGTCGCTAATAAGCTTCCGTCAGAAGAATAAATATTTCCTTTGTTCGCAGGAATATCAAAATTTTTAACTGTTCGTTGTTTCGCTAAATCTCTGTAATAATCACCGCCAACCCATTGGATATTGAATAACTTTACAGCAATGGCAATAGAAAACGCAAAAACACAGACTACTACAAAAGTGAGTCTGTATGAAATGATGTTATCTTTTTTTACTGCCATATTTTTAATTTATCGAAAAAGCTTTTTTCTTCTGGTTTGTGAATTACAATTTTCTTTGGTGGAACCGATGAAGGTAAAATTTGTCTGATTTCCATTTTTTTAGAAATTGTAGATTCCATTTTGAGTTTCATTAACTCGGAACGGGTGTCTACAAATCGGGAACGCAACTCTTTTACTTCATTGGTTAACCTTGTAATTTTATAATTTTTTTCGTCGTAATTATGATTAAAATAAATCATCAACATAGCCAATGAAAACAAGAAAATGATGAATTTCCAAGTTTTAAGCGCGTCATCATCAATTAAGAATTTCGCTTTTAAAAGACTATATATACTACTTTCTTTTGTCATTATTTTTTTTCAGCTACACGTAATTTTGCACTTCTTGCTCTGTTGTTGATTTCGATTTCTGCTGCTGAAGGCACAATTAATTTTTCGATAATTTTAAAAGGCACTTCAAAATTTCCGAAGAAATCGCGTTCTGGTTCGCCTTCAAACATTCCGTTTCTGATAAATCTTTTCACCAATCTGTCTTCCAAAGAATGATAAGAAATCACACTCAATCTTCCTCCAGAAACTAATAGTTCTTCCGTTTGCGTTAAGAATTCTTTTAGCACTTCAATTTCCTGATTCACTTCAATACGAATCGCTTGATAAATTTGAGCTAAGATTTTATTTGCTTTATGTCCAGGCAAAAAACGCGCTAAAACTTCTTTTAATTCTTCTGAACTTTTAATTTTTTTATCGGCTCTAGCGGCAACAATAACGTTTGCCATTGCGCCACCATTTTTCAATTCTCCGTAATCTAAAAAAACACGTTTTAATTCTTTTTCCTCGTAATCATTGATAACTTCAAAAGCTGAAAGTGTATCATTTTGATTCATTCTCATGTCTAAAGCACCATCAAAGCGAGTTGAAAAACCTCTATCAGCTACATCAAATTGATGAGAAGAAACACCGAAATCTCCTAAAATTCCATCGACTTGTTTTACACCATAAAAGCGCAAAAACCTTTTTATGAATCGGAAATTTTCATTGATTAACACAAATCTTTCATCGTCAATTGTATTCGCTAACGCATCAGTATCTTGATCGAAACCAAACAATTTCCCGTTTGGTCCTAAATGTTTCATGATTTCTCTAGAATGTCCACCTCCACCGAAAGTTACATCTACATATATTCCGTCAGGCTTAATATTTAAACCTTCAACCGTTTCTTTTAAAAGTACAGGATTATGATATTCCATCTTCGTCTTCATTTTGATTACCCATTACTTCTTCCGCCAAATCTGCAAAATCTACCATCGCATTATCTAAAGCCGATTCGTATAAATTTTTATCCCAAATTTCAATTATTGAAACCGCAGATGACAACACAATATCTTTATCAATTTTAGAAAACATCACCAAGTCTTTTGGGATTAATAATCTACCTGTTGCATCAATTTCAACCATTTTTACACCAGCGGTAAACGCTCTAATGAAATCGTTGTTCTTTTTTACAAATCGGTTTAGCTTGTTAATCTTTTGCATGACTTTATTCCATTCAGCCATTGGATACAATTCCAAGCAAGGTTGAAATACAGAACGCTTCAATACAAAACCTTCCTCAAGATTACCCAATTGTTTCTTGAGGGGCGCAGGCACCATTAGCCTTCCTTTTGCATCGACTTTACACTCGTATGTTCCTAAAAATGTATTCAACTTTTTTGAATGAATTAATAATGAGACAAATTTAAAAAATATTTTACCACTTTTTACCACAAAATACCACTTTGTTAATAAGTTTTTGCTCAAAAAAGACACAAATCCCACTTAACATCAGAAAACACACTTATTAACGAAGATTTGAAGTTTTTAACTATATTTTATTTAGATGAGAAAACGCTGTTAATTAATACGATTTTACGGGAAACAAATTGAACTTTAGACATTTAGCCAATAAACAATTTAATAATACCCGATATAGAACAAATGTGAAAAATTTGTGTATTTTTGTAAATATTGATTATTTGAACACGAAGAAGAATTTATGGTAAAGAAAGAAAAAAAATACACCTATTTTGAAGCAGGAGAAGGTACTCCGATAGTAGTTTTACATGGATTAATGGGTGGTTTGAGTAATTTTGATGGTGTGGCTAATTTTTTTCCTACGAAAGGTTATAAAGTTATTATTCCAGAATTACCGATTTACACGCAAAGTTTATTGAAAACGAATGTGAAAGCATTTGCAAGATATGTAAAAGATTTCATCACTTTCAAAGGTTATGAACGCGTTATTTTAGTTGGAAATTCTTTAGGTGGACATATTGGTTTATATTTTACGAAACAATACCCAGAATTGGTTAGAGGTTTAGTAATTACTGGAAGTTCAGGATTATATGAAAGTGCGATGGGTGAAAGTTACCCGAAGCGTGGCGACTATGAATACATCAGAAAGAAAGCTGAAGACGTATTTTACGATCCAAAAATTGCAACAAAAGAAATCATTGACGAAGTATTTGCTACTGTAAACGACAGAATTAAATTACTGAAAACGTTAACAATTGCTAAAAGTGCTATTCGTCATAATATGGCAAAAGATTTACCAAAAATGCATGCGCCAACATGTATTATTTGGGGAAAACAAGACAAAGTAACTCCGCCAGAAGTAGCAGATGAATTTAAAAAATTGCTACCAAATTCAAGTTTATATTGGATTGACAAATGCGGACATGCAGCGATGATGGAAGAACCAGACCAATTTAACGATTTGTTATACGGTTGGTTAACCGAAAAGAAATTATAGCCTCATCCCAACCCTCTCCAAAAGAGAGGGAGCAAGAGGGAAAAATATAACAATATAAAGTCATTCTGTTTTAGAGTGACTTTAAATTTTTTGAATACTATGAAAATTAATACCGCAGAATTTGTAATTAGTAATTCCGAAGTGGAAAAATGTCCGAAAGACAGAATTCCGGAATATGCTTTTATTGGAAGATCTAATGTTGGAAAATCATCGTTAATTAACATGATTACCAACCATAAAAACCTAGCTAAAACTTCTGGAAGACCAGGAAAAACGCAGTTAATTAATCATTTTTTAATTAACAAAAACTGGCATTTAGTAGATTTACCAGGTTATGGTTATGCGAAAGTTTCGAAAACGACAAAAGCGAAATTTCAGCAATTTATTACCGACTATTTCGAAACAAGAGAACAATTAATTTGTGCGTTTGTTTTAGTCGACATTAGACACGAACCACAAAAAATTGATACCGAATTCATTGAATATTTAGGTGAAAGTGAAATCCCTTTTTGTATTGTTTTTACGAAAGCCGACAAGTTAGGAAAAACACATATTCACAAACATGTTGAAGCGTACAAGAAAAATTTATTAGCGAATGATTGGGCGGAAATGCCTCAATATTTTGTGACTTCTGCAGAAAGCACTTTAGGTAAAGAAGAGATTTTAACGTATATTGATGAAGTAAACCAGAGTTTGTTTACGGGTTCAGATTTTTAATAATTCGATTATTGTATTAAAAGAAGCCCTCCAAGAGTTTTGAACTCTTGGAGGGTTTTTTATTTACCTCAACAACAACGAATGTTGCGTCATAGCTTCAGGTTTTGCAATTCCCATTAAGTCTAAAATAGTTGGCGCAATATCTCCTAAAACACCAGACTGAATGTGTATTCTATCGTTATCAACTAAAATTACTGGAACTGGATTGGTGGTATGTGCTGTATTTGGTGAACCATCGGGATTTATCATTGTTTCGCAATTTCCATGATCGGCAATTACAATTGTAGTATAGTTATTTGCTAAAGCCGTTTCGATGATTTCTTTTACACAAACATCAACCGCTTCACAAGCTTTTATCGCAGCTGGCATACTTCCTGTATGACCGACCATATCGCCATTTGCAAAATTTAAACATACAAAATCTACGTCGCCTTTTTGTAGTTCTGGAACTAAGGCGTCTTTCAATTCGAAAGCACTCATTTCTGGTTGCAAATCGTATGTGGCCACTTTTGGAGAATTTTTTAAGATTCGAGTTTCGCCTTCAAAAGGCAACTCTCTTCCACCAGAAAAGAAAAAAGTAACGTGTGGATATTTTTCCGTTTCTGCAATTCGGATTTGTTTTCTTCCGGCTTTTGAAACAATTTCACCTAAGGTTTCTGTGATATGATCTTTGTCGTAAACAACGTGAACATTTGAGTAGGTATTGTCGTAATTCGTTAGCGTAACATAATACAAATCTAATTTATGCATGTTTTGTTCATGAAAATCAGTTTGAGAAAGCGCTTCCGTTAATTCTCTACCTCTATCGGTACGAAAATTAAAGAAAATCACCACATCGTCATCTTGAATGGTTGCTAGTGGATTTCCAAAAGGGTCAACAGAAACCAACGGATTTATGAATTCATCAGTAACATTTAGATCATAACTTTTCTGAATACTTTCTGTAAGATTCGTTGATTTTTCACCCGTTCCATTCACTAATAAATCGTAGGCAATTTTTACACGTTCCCAACGTCTGTCTCTATCCATTGCATAATATCTTCCAACAACAGAAGCCAGCTTTGCGTTAGTATCCGAAAGAAAAAATTCTAAATCTTGAATGTATTTTTTTCCAGATTTTGGATCTACATCACGTCCATCTGTAAACGCATGAACAAAAGTATTTTTTACTCCATTTTCTTCTGCCGCTTCAATTAATCCACGCAAATGAGAAGTATGAGAATGCACACCACCATCGGAAACTAAACCTAAAAAATGAACTTTTTTATCGTTTACTTTAGCATAATTGAAAGCAGCAATTAATGGTAATTCGTTTTTTAGGGTATGATTTTTAACCGCTAAATTTATTTTGGCTAAATCTTGATATACAATTCTTCCTGCACCAAGATTCATGTGACCTACTTCCGAATTCCCCATTTGTCCTTCAGGTAAACCTACGTGAAGTCCATCTGTGCGTAATTCGGCATTAGGATAAGTTGTATATAAAGAATCTATAAAAGGCGTATTTGCGTTATCTATTGCAGAAACTTTTGGGTCTGGAGAATGTCCCCAACCGTCCAAAATCATTAAAATTACTTTTTTATTCATTGTTGTAATTATTTTAAAGCACGAAGTTACTAATTTTTTATTCGTAGCCTTAAAAATATTATTAACGAAAAGGTTTTCTGTAATTAATTTCAATTAAAATCGTTACGCTTTCCCTTTAAACACGTTTTTAGCCTGATTATAATCGATAAAATAACGAAGGCTAATTGAAAATGTATGGTTTAATTGTTCGTGATTGAAAACTTGTTTTGCTTGATAACTCATGTCTTTATCAATTTCTCTTTGAAAAATTCCAGAATTATTTCTGTATAAAACAGACATTTGACTTCCAGGCGCAAACCACCAACTGTAAGATAAATCGAAATTCCAAGAGTTGAAATTTGAATTTTCATTTTCAGTATAAGCATAATCTTCTACGTAACCGTTTTCTAATAATTTATGATATGAATTATTTTCAGAAAAAGACCAATAATGTCTTAAATTCAATCCGAAATTCATTTTAGAAGTTATTGAATATTTTCCTTCTAAGCCAGTTTCAAATGTTTGATTGTCTCTTTTTGCAAAAACAATATCGTCACCATTTTGTGCAACTCGACCTAAATCTTGATACTCATTATATAGGTTATTTCTATAAATTAAGGTAAACTTATCATTAAAACGATATCTTGGACTGAAGTTTAAACCCCAATACCACCAACCTTTCGCTTCTGCAAAACCGACATTCGGTTCTAAATCAATAGCAAATTTATTGTTGTAATTCGTAGAAATCCAAGCCCAAGTACCATAGTTTTTAGGAAAAATAACATATCTACCTTCTACTTGTGGATTGTAGAAATTATGTCTTTCAAACGGACTGATATTAAACCCAAAACCTGCAGCATGATTCTTTTTAGTCGTTAAATTAGCATTGATGTTTATATTTTGATCTTGTAAATAATTGGTGCGATTATCAAACTGAGAAAAAACATTTAAATTGATACGGAATGAATTTAATTTTTCCGTTGGTTTTAATGTTCTATAACTGGCACTTCCGCTTAAAGAATAATAATTAGTTTGAAAATTCACACCTAAATCATTATTATCATAATCATCAGAAACATATTGCCCACCAATGGAATATCTAAAATTACCAGCAGTTTCAGCTAAATTTAAATATGTAGAAATACCTTTTTTATTTTCCATTGCTGCATAATTATTTACATAACTATATCTAAAAGCTCCGTTTGTGTTAAAGGTGTTTTTCTTGGTATTTAAATCGAAAGCCGTCGCTGTTACATTTGCATCTCTAAATTTTCCATCTCTGGTCACATTCGTATTGATTAAAGAGACAGATGAGTTTCCATTGAAACGTTGATCTAAAACCAAAACATTATAATTCGCTAATGGCTCCACTGTTTCAAGTCTTTCCATTCCAGTATTTACATCACGAATAATTGCATTTGTTTTTTGCGTAACTGTATTTAAAAACCCAATTCCTAAACCTTCTTTTGTACGTCCTGAAATTTTAACAGCATTTACTAAGTCAACCGTTTTAGGATATTCTACCACTTCTTCATTCATATTTGTTTGAGGATAGGCACTTGGTCTTTGTCCGATTCTTCTCGAATAGAACAAACCTCCTTTATTAAACAAGTCGGTTCCTTCCGTAAAGAAAGGTCTGTTCTCATTTAAAATTTGTTCGAAAGGACCAAGATTTAGAATTTTATTATCAAATTTAGTTTGTCCAAAATCTGGAATCAAAACCATATCTAACGTAAAAGCATCCGTTAATCCGTATTTTAAATCTAAACCGCCTTTTATAGTTCCGAAAGCTTTTTCTTTACCAAGACTGTTTAAATAATACGAAGTGTAAGGAATTAAGAACAAACGAGTTGGTGTATCAATATTTTCAACACCTTCTAAAGTTCCTGCTTGTTGTGTGAACGAACCTTTTTTGTTATCAACTGGATTCCAAGTAAATTTTTGACGCAAACGACGCACTTCTCTAAAAAACTGAATTCCCCAAGTTTGTTTGTCTTCTTTAGAAAAACGCAAAGCTGCATAAGGAATCTTTATTTCTACTTGCCAACCTTCATTAGTAATTTTTGCTTCACTGTGCCAAATTGCATCCCAAGAAAAATCTTCACCTTGACTTCCTGTTCTAATACAATCCGCCTGACCACTTGAAGCGTTTACGAAAAAACTATATTCTTGTTGGCCATCGTTAAAACCATTTATAAATACACCGAAAAAGTCAGCTGCACCGAAATCGTCTCTTTCAGATATTTCTTTTAAAATTTTATTTGGTTCATTATCATATAAAGTTGCACCTATATAAATAGCATCATTATCATACAAAACTTTTACTTCTGATCTTAGCTCATTTGCTTCTGGCCTACCATTATCTGGATCAAACATTACAAAATCCTTAGCGATTGGAACATTTTTCCATTCAGCTTCATCTAAATCACCATCTATTTTAATAGAAGTATTTGTTTTAATTGCACTTATCTTCTTTTTCTGTACTTCAAGTTCAAGTTGATTAATACTTTCTTGAGCAAATGAAAACTGAGAAACTAAAGCGAGGCTACTAACTATTTTAATTAAATTCATAGGAGTGATGTTATATAATATGAGTGTTAGTAGACTTGTTACACGTTTTGTTTCTAAAATAAATGTTAAATTTTAAATCTAAAATTTTATAACAAAAAAAACGCAAGTTGTTGTAAATATGAAACATACCCGTTTTAAAGGGCTTAACGGAATCAAAAACCCGATGAAATGCAAAATAATCGACGAAATGCAAAAAATAATCGTTAAAAAACACTAATTTATTTTTTTTATTCAAAATAACTTCTATATTTGCGATATCAATATAACAACATAACAACAAGATTAACAATGAGTTACAAGTTTTTACCCCTGTTTTTTTTAGGATTTGTTTTAAATTTTTCAAATAGCGAAACTATCTCAAAGAGTATATATAAATCGGATTCAGCAAAAATAGAAGTTGCAAAACCAACTCATTTAGCTGAAAACAAAGAATTAAGTTTTGAAGAAAAAACGGAAGCGTTATATAATGAAATTGAAGCTGGACAATTTACTTTACCAAATTTAGAAACTTTTAAAAATGCTTTTGAAGGGTATACTCAATTAGAAGACCAAGGTAAAATTGCAAATAAAGTTTTAACGATTGTAGATTTTAGTTTTTCTTCTACCAAAGAAAGAATGTGGGTAATTGATATGGAATGTAAAAAAGTTGTTTTACAAACTTTAGTTTCTCACGGAATGAACTCAGGAACAGAATATGCAAATTCATTTTCTAATCAAAACGAATCATTTAAAAGTAGCTTAGGGTTTTTTATTACAGGAGAAACTTACAAAGGAAAACACGGACTTTCTTTAAAATTAGATGGTCAAGAATACGGTTTAAATGACAACGCAAGATCAAGATCAGTTGTAGTACACGGAGCAGATTATGTTTCTAAAAAATTCGCAAACAAACAAGGATATATTGGAAGAAGCCAAGGTTGTCCTGCTGTTGCTCCAGAAGTTGCTCCAACATTAATAAACACAATAAAAAATAAATCAGTTCTATTTATTTATCATCCAACAAGAATGTATGTAAATAAATCTAAATTAGTTTCATAAACACAGAACTCCATTATAGTAGCTTCTTAACCCCCAAGCTTATCATATAAGGTTTTATCTAAATTATAGATATCATCTCTAAATTGCAACCCGTTTTTATCTGACCAACTTGTCCAGTAAAGTTGATGGATATAAATGGGTTGTTTTACTTTAATATAATACGTTTCTTTTTTAGCTATAATTTCATCAATTTCGTCTTTTTCTTCAGCAAGGAATTTTTGTTTAGCTTCCAATTCTTCAGGAGTTAGTTTAACTGGTTTATAGTTTTTGTTCAATCTCAATTTAGCTTCTTTTTCTGCACGCTGTTTTCTAATCGTTGCAATACTTTTCCAACGACCATTGTCTTGTCCTTCTAAGATTAGTTTCGCTAACACAACCGGATATTGCACTCTCACACAACCAGAACTTAAAGCCCTGTATTTATAATCGAAATAATCTCTGTGATTGGTATCGTGTAAATACACCGAATGATGATTTGGGAAATTAAATTTCACCACACCCAACGAATTATCGTAACCCGGAGTTTGAACATATCTGTAACTTTCTGCTTTTACTGGATTCCATTCATAAGGTGAAACTACCGTATTTGTTCCTTTATAAATGGTAATTCTATTTCTAGAAAAATAATTTCTATTGGCTGTAGCTTCTACTGATAAATCTTCTTTAATAATTGTTGGCGGCACTGTCCATGTTGGATTAAACACAAAGTTGGATAATTTGGAAGATAAAATAGGAGTCATCCTTTGAGGTCTTCCGCAAACTATTTTATGACTTGCCACAGTATCTTTATTTACAATGTAATCCAATTCATAATCTGGTAAATTAATCAAAATGTATTGATCTCCTAAATTTCGAGAAAACCATCTCCAACGTTCTAAATTTGCTAGAATTTGTCCTTTTCGCGTTTCCTTATTACAATTTAAAGCTCTAATTGTCCCAATTCCAATTACACCATCGGCAAACAAACCATGTCTGGCCTGAAATTTTTTTACAGCTGACAACATTTTTGCATCATATTTACTAGTATAAATGGTATCATTTTGTTTCAAGTCTTTCCAATATACAAGTCGTCGCTTAATTTCTTTTACGACATCTAAATTATCATTAAACTTAATTTTTTTATTTTTATCGATAGAATCAAACTTACTATTTGGCAACTTATCAATTTCAACCAAGGCTTCTTTAAGCGATAAATAAGTAGGATGATCTGGTAATAAATTTTTTATTGAAGGTGCTATTTTTTTAGTTTCAATAGCGTCTTTTAATAATTTGGCAACGGAAAGTTTTTTTTCAAACAAATCCCAATTATTATACACATCATCTGGATTTAGTTTTCCTCTGTAATAGTGATTACAAAGCTTCTCATAAGTTTGAGTTAATAAAATGTCATAAGCTAATTTTTCTTCTAATTGTAAAGAATCGGTTCTTAGTTCTAGTTGAAATATTTTATTAATATTATAATCTTCTGGATTTAAACCTTCATTTTTGGCCTTTTCGATTTGAGAAATTAAGTCTTCTCTATTTTCTCGATCTACCCAAATTTCATGATTTTCGAATTGCTTATAATAACTTCTTATACTATCTGATTTATCAGCTAATAAATCTTCTGGAATAGCATGAATAGTGATTTTTCTTATCGTATCAAAATAGTCTTCACTTTCTTCAAAAACTTCTTTTTTGCTGTTTTTACATGACATAAAAACAACGAATAGTAACACTACGAATATGCAAATCTTCTTCATCATATAACAAATTTAACAAAATATGCGTGCATAATATATTTTGTCGTTAAAATACTTTTTTATACGACAAAAAGCTTAAACATAACAAAATGTGTGCCAATTTCTGGAATTTCAAAGGAATTCCCAAGTACAGAAAATCCAAAATTTTGATAAAAAGACACTGCATTTTCACGCGCATTAAACCATAAAACCTCTGTGTTTTCTGCTTCAACGAATTTACAAACGGCTGATAAAATTAGATTTCCATATCCTAAACCTTGATATTCAGCCAGAACAGCCATTCCACGCAATTGAAACTGGTTATTTTTATCGAAATTCTCATTTTTAACTTTAAAAACTGAAGCTACTCCAATTAATTTTTCAGCAACAAACAATCCAAAATGAGTTGTCTCATCAGCATCATCACCCAAAAAAAAGCAAGTTTCAATGGGTTTTCCTTGTCTTAAAACCGCACTTCTAACTGGAAAAGTATCTAAATACAGAATTTTTTTTACATTTATTTTACTCATAACCATTTCTAAATTAATAAATTACAAAGTCAAAATTTAAAAATTAAATTTTTTTTTAAAAAAACTTGCAATTAATCAGTTTTTCATATTATATTTGCACTCACCAAAACAAAAAAATGCGAAAGTAGCTCAGTTGGTAGAGCGTCAGCCTTCCAAGCTGAATGTCGCGAGTTCGACCCTCGTCTTTCGCTCTAAAATTTATTGAATTACAAAATTCTACCATGCGAAAGTAGCTCAGTTGGTAGAGCGTCAGCCTTCCAAGCTGAATGTCGCGAGTTCGACCCTCGTCTTTCGCTCTAAAGCCTCAAATTATTTTGAGGCTTTTTTTTGCTCTTATCTCAAATTACTTAAATCGGTTCCTGTTTCAATTTCAATTGCTTCTTTTCCTTGTTGAAACAATCTTGCAGGTAAATCTCCTTTTAAAGTAACTGTTTTACCTTGAACTTCTAACCAACTTCCTTCTCTTAATCCTAAAACGGATTGCGGATTATAATGATGAAATTCACCGATTCTAGTTTCTCTCGTTTCACCCATATGTTGCGAGCCTTCAATCGGATCTAAATAATGTGGATTCAAATTAAACGAAACCAAACCTAAAGTTCTAAAACTTGGCGGATACGCAATAGGCATGTCATTTGTTGTTCCCATTGTTAGTCCACAAATATTACTTCCAGCACTTGTTCCTAAATACGGTGTACCATTTTCAACAGCATCCTGA
The DNA here is from genome assembly GCA_040385445.1 of Bacteroidota bacterium. GTDB lineage: Bacteria > Bacteroidota > Bacteroidia > Flavobacteriales > Flavobacteriaceae > Flavobacterium. The sequence continues at coordinate 28,842 of JAZKHI010000049.1, forward strand.
ATCGCATCTAATAAATTAAATTTATACAACATGCTAACTAAAACAAACGTATTTCCGCCACCAGTAAAAATAGCTTCTGCATTATTTACAGCATCAATAGGATTTTCAAACTCATGAATTCCTTTTACATCTATATTTAATTGTTTGAAAACGGGTTTCACTTTTTCCGTATATTCCTCATGAGAAATTCCTCCTGGTCTTGCATAAGGAATAAACACCAAATTGGAAACGTTTTTGAAATGTTCAGCTAAAGTTGGCAATAAATAATCTAAATAAGCTCCTCCAAAAACGGTTGATGTGCTGGCAATAATTACTTTCTTCATAAATTATAATAATTTTACTTTATTCTTAACAAAATTTTATACTGATTGTTGTTTTGTTCTTATATTTTTACAGAAAATTAATTCTCTTATTATTAAAAAATACTTACAAATACTATTTCTATTGCTTTCTCAATTTGTTGTGTCTCAAAATGACTCAATAATTAAGGGTAAAATCATTGTAGAAACAAACGACAATGATGGAATTACTATTGTAAACATTTCAAACAAAACTAATACAATTTCTGGAAATGGCGGATATTTTAAAATAAAAGCAAAGCTAAATGACACAATTATGTTTAGCGCTTTACATTTAGTTGCCAAAAAACATATTATTACAAAAAAAGATTTTGGTAAAGATTTACTTTTTATACGATTAGAAATTTACTCTAGACATATTAAAGAAATCATGATAACCAATTCAGATGATATCACTGCAGAATCATTAGGATTAGTTCCAAAAGGCCAAAAAAAATATACTCCAGCCGAAAGAAGAGTAAAAACAGCTGGCGATTGGGCAGGAACAGGAATAGATGGCGCTTTACTTTCATTAGACCCACTATTAAATGGACTTTCCGGAAGAACGAAACAATTAAAAGCTGAATTAGAAGTAGAACGAAAAGAATTTCTACAAAGAAAAATTTATGCTAATTACGATTCTGAATACATAATGAATCAACTTCATATTCCAGAAGAATACGTTGAAGGTTATGTGTTTTATATTGTGGAAGACCCAGAATTAAAAGCCGCAGCAAAAGCCAAAAACAAAACATTAATAAATTTCAGAATGAGTGCTTTAGCAGTTGAGTATTTAAAACTTAAAAATCTACAACCTTATTATCCAAAACCCGCAGTACCAGAAAAAATTGCAGAAGAAAAAAAGGAAACGCCAACTGAAGTGGCAAAACCTGAAACTGAAACAAAAAAAGATGAATAAAATTAAGTTAAGTTTATTAATTGTACTGTTTGTACTTTCAAGCGCATTTACTTTTCATAAGTTTTATGTCGGAGTTTTTCAGGTGGATTATTTTAAAGAAAAGAAAGCCGTTCAAATCACAGCTAGGCTATTTATTGACGATTTAGAAAAAGCATTATATAAAAAACACAACAAACATTTTTATATTACAACTAATGATGAAATTGCTGATGCAAATACTTATATTGCCAAATATTTAGAAGAGAAATTTAAGGTAAAAATCAATAACAAAATTCAAACCATTCAGTTTCTAACCAAAGAACAAGAAGAAAACATAGTCATTTGCTATTTGAAAATTAATTTCAAAGACAACATAAAAGAATTAGAAATTACTAATAATGTTTTATCAGACATTTTTAGTGAACAACAAAATTTAGTACATTTGAACATTAATGGTAACAAAAAAACAATTTTGTTTACTAATACAGAAACCAACCAAAAACTGAAATACAAATAATTAGATATATGAAATCGCCATTAACAACTAGTTTGTGTAAGCAAACACTAATAAAAAATGGCGATAACATAAATGACCATTAAAAAATAAAATTTACATTTATGAAAAAGTCAATTTCAATTGCTTTCTTATTTTTAACATCAATTACTTCTTTTGCGCAAGAAGTAAAAAAAGAAGAAGTAAAAAAAGATCAAGGTCATACTGACATCAACAAATTTAGCCAGATGTATACTGATATGGCTACACCAAACATGTTTCGTACTGCTTCTGGAGCTCCAGGACCAGAGTATTACCAACAACGTGCTGATTATAAAATTAATTTAGAATTAGACGACAAATTATCAAGAATGTATGGTAGCGAAACTGTAACTTATTACAACAACGCACCAGAATCTTTAGATTATTTATGGGTTCAATTAGACCAAAATATTGCTAAAAAAGATTCTCAAACACCTTTAATTGATTCTCAAACAATGCCAACTTCTACTTCGGTAGAAAACTTCGCAAAAACATACATGGGAAGTGGTTTTGATGGAGGTTTCAATTTAGAATATGTGAAAGATGAAAAAGGTAATGCTATGAAATATACCATCAATAATACAATGATGCGTATTGACTTACCTAAAGCATTGAAAAAAGGCGAAAAAGTTGTTTTCTCAATCAAATGGTGGTACAACATTAACAACTACATGAAAGATGGCGGAAATGGTCGTTCTGGTTACGAGCTTTTTCCTGACGGAAATAAACTATATGTAATTGCTCAATTCTATCCAAGAATGTGCGTTTATAATGATGTAGAAGGTTGGCAAAATATGCAATTCTGGGGAAGAAGTGAATTCGCTTTAACTTTCGGAAATTATGATGTTAAAATCACGGTTCCAGCAGATCATATTTTAGATGGCACAGGAGTTTTACAAAACAGAAGTGAAGTCTATACTGCAGAACAAGAAAAAAGATGGCAATTAGCTGAAAACTCTTTCGAAAATCCGGTAGTGATTGTAACTCAACAAGAAGCAACTGCAGCAGAAAAAGGATTTTCAACAGCTAAAAAAACGTGGCACTTAAAAGCAGAAAACGTTAGAGATTTCGCATTTTCTACTTCACGTAAATTTATCTTAGATGCAATGGCAGTTCAAGTTGGTAATAACAAACCAATGGCTATTTCATTATATCCAAAAGAATCAAACCCACTTTGGGAAAATTTATCTACAAGAGCAGTAGCACATACGTTAAAAACGTATTCAAAATATACATTTGATTATCCTTATCCAAAAGCAATTTCAATTTCTGCAGAAGATCAAGGAATGGAATATCCAATGATTTGCTGGAATTATGGTCGTCCTGACGAAAATGGAAAAATTAGCGACCGAGTGAAATACGGAATGTTAGGTGTAATTATCCACGAAGTTGGGCATAACTTTTTTCCAATGATTGTAAATTCTGACGAAAGACAATGGACTTGGATGGACGAAGGTTTAAACACGTTCTTAGAATACTTAACAGAACAAGAATTTGACAAAAACTTCCCAGCTGATAGAGGCCCAGCTAAATCAATCGTTCCTTACATGAAAGGAAATCAACAGTTTTTAGAGCCAATTATGAGTAATGGTGATGTTGTTTATAATTTTGGAGCTAACGCTTACGGAAAACCTGCAACTGGATTAAATATTTTACGTGAAACAATTATGGGTCACGAATTATTTGACCACGCATTTAAAACATACGCAAACCGTTGGAAATTTAAACACCCAACTCCAGAAGATTTCTTTAGAACTATGGAAGATGCCTCTGCTGTAGATTTAGATTGGTTTTGGAAAGGTTGGTTCTACTCTACTGATGTGGTAGATTTAGGAATTAAAAACGTAAAACAATTTTTTGTAACGGAAGATGCAACGAAAGAAGCTACAACATCTTTAAACAGAAGAGGGAGAAAAATTACAGATGGTGGACCAACGCTTTATTTAGTAAATAGCGAAAGTGCAGAATTAAAACCAGAATTAAAAGCTGCATTAGAAAGCGAAAAAGTACAATCCTTAAAAGATTACTTAAATAAAAATTATACGGCAACAGAAAAAGCGGCATTAAAAAATCCGAAATATTTTTACGAAGTAGAATTTGACAAACCAGGAAGTTTAATGATGCCAATTATTGCAGAATTAAATTTCGAAGACGGAACAAAAGAAGTTCATAAATTCCCAGTTCAAATTTGGAGAAGAAATAATACTACCGCAAAACGTGTTTTTGCAACAGAGAAAAAAGTAGTTAAAATTCAATTAGATCCAAAATTAGAAACAGCTGATATCGATGTAACTAACAACACTTGGCCAAAAGAAGAAGCGGTTGATAAATTTAGCGAAATCGAAAAAAAGTAAAACTTAATACAATATTCAATTTGTCATTCTAAAGCAAGGAGCATCTATTTCAAACATAGAAACTTCAACCTTTAGGATGACATTTTTGTTAAAAAAAGACCAACTAACAATAATCAACTCATAAATTTACTAACTTTGCACTTCGGTTATTTTTTAACCTAAAAATTTAAAAATCAAAACTATGTTTGGTATTGGCGGAAGCGAAATATTTTTAATTTTAATTGTCATTTTGATGCTTTTTGGATCAGATAAGATTCCAGAAATCGCTAGAACTTTAGGTAAAGGTATGGCGCAATTGAAAAATGCTACAAACGAAATTAAACACGAAATTCAAAAAGGAACTGAAGAAAATGGTTTAGATATGAAAAGCTTAACTGGCGGTATTTCAGACGAAATTGCTAGCGCGAAAGAAAGCATGAATAAAGCCATAAATCCTGTTGAAATTGCCAATCCGATTAACGAAATTAAAGAAGATATTGAAAACTTGTCTGGACCAATAAAACGTCAAATGTAATGCTTGAAGAATTAATAAATTTAGATAAAAAATTATTTATTTTTCTAAACAATTTAGGTTCAAAACCTTTTGATGATTTTTGGTTATTGATTACCAAACAATTCAATTGGATTCCTTTTTTTCTTCTACTTTTAGTAATTCTTTACAAAAAAATCGGAACGAAACCATTGGTTATTGCTTTACTTACCATTGCCGCATTACTTACTTTTACAAATGAAATTACTGATGTAGTTAAATTTGCTGTGCAACGTTCTCGACCATGTAATGATGCTGAACTTGAAGGATTAATGAGAGTTGTAAAAGATAGCGACACGTTTAGTTACTTTTCAGGTCATGCTGCAAATTCAATTGCTGCAATGATGTTTATCTTTTTAATCTTAAGGAAATATTACAAATTCGCTTATTTGATTTTCTTATACCCACTAATTTTCGCGTATAGCCGAATTTATTTAGGATTACACTTTCCTTTAGATATTATTTCAGGTTATATTTTTGGAAGTATGACAGGAATTTTGTTTTACAAGATTTACAAAAAATTAGAATTTCGAATTTTACACAAAATTACTTCACTCGAGTAACGGTTAATCCATCACGAATGGGTAATAAAACGGTTTCTACACGTTCGTCTTCATTGATGATTCTGTTGTAATCTAATAGAATTTGTGTGCTTTTGTCATTCGCTTTTACTTCTTCCAAAACCTTTCCGCTCCACAAAACATTATCAGACAAAATAATTCCGCCTTTATTCATCAAAGGAACGATTATTTGAAAATAATTAATGTAATTTTCTTTATCTGCATCGATAAAAACCAAATCAAATTTTTTATTTAACGTAGGAACAATTTCAATCGCATCACCAATATGTTGTGTAATTTGATTTGAATAAGGAGACAAATCGAAATATTTTTGTTGAATTTCTTCTAACTCTTCATTAATATCAATGGTATCTAAAGTACCGTTTTCTTGCATGCCTTCTGCCAAACACAAAGCCGCGTAACCCGTGTACGTTCCTATTTCTAGAATAGTTTTCGGATTAATAATTTTAGATAACATACTCAAAACTCGACCTTGAAAATGCCCGCTTAACATTCTTGGTTGCAAAATTTTCTGATGTGTTTCTTTATTCAATTTCACCAATAAATCTGGTTCCTGTTGAGAATGATTGGCTACGTAATTTTCTAAATCTTCTGAAATGAAATGCATTATTCTATAAATTTACAAGTGCAAAAATACAAATTCCAAAACTAAATAAATCAAAAAATAAAAAACACTAACTTTGCACCATGCAAGCAGACAAAAAAGACATCAGAGCTTTATCAAAAGAGCAATTAAGAGATTTTTTCGTAACCAACGGAGACAAAGCCTTTCGTGGAAATCAAATTTACGAATGGTTATGGAGTAAAAGTGCGCATTCTTTTGAAAACATGACCAACGTTTCTAAGGAAACGCGCGCTATGTTAGAAGCCAACTTTGTCATTAATCATGTAAAAGTGGACACGATGCAACGTAGTGAAGACGGAACGGTTAAAAATGCGGTTCGTTTACACGATGATTTAATTGTAGAAAGTGTTCTGATTCCAACAAAAACAAGAACAACTGCTTGTGTTTCGAGTCAAGTTGGTTGCAGTTTAGATTGTAATTTTTGTGCTACTGCTCGTTTAAAACGTATGCGAAATTTGACACCTGGTGAAATTTATGACCAAGTTGTTGCGATAGATAATGAAAGTAAATTGTATTATGACAGACCACTTTCAAATATTGTTTTTATGGGAATGGGTGAACCTTTAATGAATTACCCAAACGTAATGAAAGCGATTGATATGATTACATCTAACGAAGGATTAGGTATGTCGCCAAAACGTATTACAGTTTCCACTTCAGGCGTTTCAAAAATGATTAAAAAAATGGCCGATGATGATGTGAAATTCAATTTAGCGGTTTCTTTACATTCAGCAATTGAAGCAACTCGAAATGAAATTATGCCGTTTACTAAAAGTTTTCCTTTACCAGAATTACGTGAAGCCTTAGAATATTGGTATGCCAAAACAAAAAACAAAATCACTTACGAATATGTAGTTTGGAAAGACATTAATGACGACAAAGCTTCTATTGATGCTTTGGTGAAATTCTGCAAATATGTGCCTTGTAAAGTCAACTTAATTGAATACAACGCGATTGATGACGGCGATTTCCAACAAGCCAGTGAACAAGCCACAAAAGATTACATTACTGCTTTAGAAAGAAATAACATTGTGGTGAAAGTTCGAAAAAGTCGCGGTAAAGACATTGATGCCGCGTGTGGACAATTAGCAAATAAATCATAAAAAAAAGAGAGCAAATGCTCTCTTTTTAGTTTATAAATTGTTTTGATTAGTTACCAAAACCAATTCTACAACCTAATTGAAAATTAGGAACTGTTTCTTTAACGCTATTCTTTTGTAAATAATAGATATTGTTTCCAGAACCTGAATCATATTCATAATTTTCAGTTAAAAAATCATGTGTTACAGAAGCAAAACCAATTCCTAAAAGATACTCAAAACTAATATTTGAATCCCAAAAAACTTGCTTCGCAATTGTTAATGCAAAACCAGTTTTATTTCTAGAATCTTTTTCACCAAGTATGCTATAATTAGTGGCATTGTATGATTCATTAGTATATTCTCTATTATTAGTTCTTGAAAATAATTGAACTCCAAAAGACCAACCTTCAATTGCATCATAATCTGAAGATGGATAAAATTTCAATCCAGCTCTAAAAGAAGAACCCATTGCTGCTTTTGTTGAAAATGTAGAACCATTACCTGAATAATCTTCTACAAAAACTCCAAAATTTTCATACAAACCATAAGTTACACCCGCAGAAACCTCTGCACTTAATTTTTTTGCAAATCTATATTCTCCAATTACAGGGAATTCTCCAGACAAATAACTAAAAACATCTGTTTTTACTGTCCATTTATAAGTTTCAGAAACCGCTTTCATACTTGAAGAAGGCGAATAAACTTTAATTTTACTCGATGTTTGTTCCGTAGCACCATTAGTTTGAGCGAATGTAAAACTTGAAATTAGTAGGCTAAGAAAAATAATTTTTTTCATGTTAAATATTTATTAAAAATTTTGGCAAATATATATATATTTGCTCACATTTATTAATCACCTAAATTAAATCATGAAAAAAATCTTATTAACTTTACTGATTTTAGTTCAAACAGCTAATTCACAAGAAATTACATTAAAATGGGCTGAGAAAATCCCAACAAAAGGCTACATCTCTATCTTAGGAGGAAAAGACGGATTGTATTACACAACACACACAAACAAGGAAGATCAACTTATTGGACGTACTTACGACAGTAATTTGAACTTAAAAAACGAGAAAAATATTTCTTTCAATTTAGAAGATAAAAAATATTATTATGGTGGTGCATATTTCTTAAAAAACAACATCTTACACTTCATTAGCGAAAGACAAAAAAAACAAGACAAAACATTTTTATATACTGGATTTAGTGATTTTAGTTTAAAAACTTTAGACAAACTAAATGTAATTGATGAAGTTAATGACGATGACAAATCTATTAATTTTGGTTTGAGAAGTATTTCTCCAGATTCAACGAAAGTGCTAGTTTATCATGAAAATACCGGAAGAAGAAAAGATCCAAACGTTTTAGTTTACAAAGTATACAATAGCACTATTACTGATGTTGTTAACGAAGGCGCTGCATCTTTACCAATAAAATCAAAAAACTATACTACTGAAGAAGTACGTGTTGATAATGTAGGTAATGTTTACATTTTAGCTAGAATCATCAAAGAAAAAAGCGAAAAAGTAAAAGGGCAAAGTGATTACTACTACAAATTAATCGTTTTTGCTAAAGACAAAACTATTAAAGAATTTGACTTTGACTATGCTGAAAATGATATTTCATACATCGATATGATTCCAGGAAAAAACAACACGTTTTTTTGCACAGGATTTTTAACAAATTTAAAAGGTGGTAAGAAAAAATTATTATCAGATGAAATGTTTTTTGCAACTTTAGATTGTAATACTTTAAAACTTAGTGAATCTAAAATGTTAAAAGTTCCAGGTTTATATCCAGATGAAATTAAGAAAAGTGAAGATTACGTACCTTATAAGATTAGAGCTATCTATGAAAAAAGTAATGGTGGTTTTTCAATAGTTGCTGAGCAATACAAATTAATTATTACACATCACACAACTCAATACGGAACTACTACACATTATACGTATTACTATTGTGATATTGCATGTATTCAAACTGATAAAAACACAAACATTGAATCTATCACTAGAACACCAAAATATCAAAAAAATGCTGGAAACCCATCTGTGATTTCTACATTTAAAAACGATAAAACGTATATTGTTTACGAAGATTTAACTTCAAACTTAGCCGCTGAAACGGATAAGAAAACAAAAAGAAGTACAAAAACACTTTTCTCTTCAGACTCTAAAAACTCTTTGTTTTTATTAACTGTTGATGCTGAAGGAAAACCAGCTAAAGAAGTAATTTACGATTATAAAGAAAGTAAAATCAAACCAAGAATCATGTCGAGTAGAGAGATTAATGATGGTGAAATTTTATTAAACGCTGATGACCAAATTGGTGTTCTTAAAATTGGAAAATAATAAATTTAAAAACTCCTTCGGGAGTTTTTTTTATTTCTAGTTTTCACTACTTTTGACAAACCATGAAAATAACCGAACAAATTAAAGAACCCATAACACATGAAATGGAACTTTTCGAAAAAAAGTTTCAAGATGCTATGTCTTCTAAAGTCGCGTTATTAAATCGCATTACGCATTATATCGTAAATCGAAAAGGCAAACAAATGCGACCAATGTTTGTTTTTCTTACGGCAAAAATGGTTTCTAGTGGAACAGTAAACGATAGGACTTACAGAGGTGCTTCGGTTATTGAATTAATCCATACGGCAACTTTAGTTCATGATGATGTGGTTGACGACAGTAATAAACGTCGTGGTTTCTTTTCTATTAATGCGCTTTGGAAAAATAAAATTGCCGTTTTAGTTGGCGATTATTTACTTTCAAAAGGTTTATTACTTTCTATAGATAACAACGATTTCGATTTGTTGAAAATCATCTCAATCGCCGTTCGTGAAATGAGCGAAGGAGAATTACTTCAAATTGAAAAAGCTCGAAAACTAGACATCACAGAAGATATTTATTACGAAATTATCCGACAAAAAACTGCTACACTTATTGCGGCTTGTTGTTCGCTTGGCGCTTGTTCGGTACTTCCAGAAGACAAAGAAGTAGTTGAAAAAATGCGAAAATTTGGTGAATTAATCGGAATGGCATTTCAAATTAAAGATGATTTATTCGATTATACAGAAGACGCCATCGGAAAACCAACTGGAATTGATATTAAAGAACAAAAAATGACGTTACCTTTAATTCATACGTTGAATAATTGCACTTCTAAAGAAAAAAATTGGATTATCAATTCGATAAAAAATCACAATAAAGATAAAAAACGCGTAAAAGAAGTTATTGCTTTTGTAAAAAACAATGGCGGTCTTACTTATGCCGAACAAAAAATGATGCAATTTCAACAAGAAGCATTACTACTTATACAAGACTTCCCCACTTCAGTTTATAAAGACTCACTTACTTTAATGGTAAATTACGTTATTGAAAGAAAGATTTAATTCTAGTTTTCAGTAAATTTTAAAACTTTATACAACCATTATAAAATCATTCTCGTCTATATTAATAGAAGCGTTTAAAATTTATTTTTTTGAAAGTTTTTTAAAACGAGATGCAACCATTTAAAAACAACAATCGTCTATATTAATAGAAGCTTAAATTTGAATTGACAAATTAAATTAATGAAAGTAATAGCATTACATAAAAACGAACAACAACTAATTAGCGAAGCGATTGCGAATAATCGTCAAGCACAACAGCAGTTGTATTCAAAATATGCTTCTAAAATGTTAAGTGTTTGCAGACAATACATCAAAGACATTCACCATGCAGAAGATGTAATGATTACGGGTTTCATGAAAATGTTTACCAATTTGAAAAAATTTGAACACAAAGGCAGTTTTGAAGGTTGGATAAAACGAATTATGATTCATGAATGTATCGATTATTTAAGAGTTAAGAAAAACAGTTTTAATCATAAAGACATTGACGATGTAATTTATTCTGAAGAAGAAGACAATTATGAAATGGAAGGTGATTTCTCTATAGATGACATACAATTATTAATAGATAATTTACCCGAAGGTTACAAAATGGTTTTCAATTTATATATAATTGAAGGTTACAAACACAATGAAATTGCAGATTTATTAAACATTTCAGAAGGCACCTCAAAATCGCAGCTATCACATGCAAAAAGAATGTTGCAAACCCAAATTACCGAATTAAAAAACAAGAGCAATGGAACCAAATAATTTCGATAAAGACATACAACAGAAATTCAATTCTCGTAAAATTGAACCATCTGCACAAGCTTGGGACAGATTAGACGCAATGCTAACAGTAGCTGAAGAAAAAAAACCTAAAAACTTTTTTTGGTTAAGTATTGCCGCAACATTTCTTGTTTTTTCAGGAATTGGTTATCTTTTTTTTCAACAAAATCAGGAATTGGAAATTTCACAACCAACTAATGAAGTAGGTATTTCTAAAGAAACACCAATAAATGAAGTTGAAAATTATAAAACTAATGAAATTACACTTTCGCCAGAAGTTGAAAATGAACTAGCAGTTTCAATACCAAAAACTACTAATCCTACTACTGAAAAAGTTTCCAAACAAAATGATAATAAAAAATACAAATCTGAATTAAATTCTCATAAAGCTGTAACAGAAAAGCTTAACGAATTAATTGCACAAAACGAAAATAAATCAGAACAAAATAATCAAAAACCTACGTATAACAATTCAAATCCAGAAGCTTTACTTGCTGAAGTACAAGGCAACAAAAAGTCAAATGGCAATACCAATACGTATAAATCTACTTTAAAAGTAAACCCTAACGACTTACTAAAATCGGTTGAATCAGAGCTCGATCAATCGTTTAAAGATAAAGCTTTGCGTCAATTCAAACAAGCAAAATTAGCAATCGCAAACAGAAACTATAACTAGGCTTCGAGAACCTCAGCCAACTTAAAAACCGTAAAAAAAGATAATCTAAAAACTAAGAACAATTTTAAAACCAAGAAATCATGCAAAAAATTATTTTATACATCAGTGTCGCGTTAATCGCATTAGTGAATACTGTAAGTGCACAAGACAAAACTTTCGAACAAAGAGCAAAAGAAATTGCTGTCAATATTAAAACCATTGCAGAAGAAGAGAAAAAAGCTTTAAAAGCAGAAATTGAAGCTATCGATAAAGCCGTTGAATTAGGCCAAATGACTACATCGGATGCTGAAAAAGCAAAAGCAAAAATTGCTGAAGAACGTGCTAAAAATATTGAAACAAGAACAGCCTCAGAAGAAGCCGCTTTAAGAGATTTAGTAAATGGAAAATTAGATATTGAAGAATCTAACGACTCAGTGAAAAAAAATAGCTTCTCAATTCCAGGTGGTTACAAAAGTAAAAAACATGACGAAAACAAATCTGAAAACAGAACTACTAGTCAGTTTGTATTTGCCTTTGGATACAACAACTTAGTTACAAATGGTGCAGTGGCCAACTCTGAATTCGGTTATGGTCGTTCAGGTTTTTACGAATGGGGTGTGACTTGGAACACACGTTTATCTAAAAACAGTAATCTTTTACATTTAAAATACGGTTTAGGATTTCAATACAACATGCTTCATGCTACAGAAAATAGAATTTTTGCAGACGTAAATAACCAAACCGTTCTTGCCACTTTTGGAACCGACTTAAGACCAAACAGAACATACTTTAAAAATGTATATTTTGTAGTGCCAATGCATTTAGAATTTGATTTTTCTAAAACGTCAACTGTTGATGATAAAAAAGTATTCAAATCACACAGAGCAACACGTTTTGGAATTGGAGGATTTGTTGGAGTAAACACGAACACAAAACAATTTGTTGGCTACAAACAAGATGGTTATAAAATTAACACAAGACAAAAAGGAGATTTTAACGTAAACGATTACACTTACGGAGTAAGCACTTACATCGGATACAAACAAACTTCATTATATTTAAAATACGATCTAAATCCAGTATTTGAAAACAACGCAGTAGATCAAAACAACATTTCTTTAGGAATCCGTTTCGATTGGAATTAACAGCCTGAATTACATTTGAGTTATATATGCTTTTTTTTAAACCTACAGGGAATTTCCTTGTAGGTTTTTTGTTTTCATTTAATATTGTGTATTTTTACCATCTTCATTAAAAGGAAACATTGATATCTAAAGAAACCATAGAAAAAGTATTTGACCAAGCTCGTGTAGAGGAAGTCATTGGCGATTTCGTTCAACTGAAACGTTCAGGAAGTAACATGAAAGGACTTTCTCCGTTTGTGAACGAAAAATCACCTTCTTTTATGGTCTCTCCAGTCAAACAAATTTGGAAGGATTTCTCATCTGGAAAAGGCGGAAACTCTGTTACTTTCCTAATGGAACACGAACATTTCACCTATCCGGAAGCCATAAAATATTTGGCTAACAAATACGGAATTGAAGTTGAAGAAACCATTGTTACCAATGAAGATTTAGAGCAAGCCAACGAAAAAGAAAGTATGTATTTGGTTTCGGAATTTGCCCGAGATTATTTTCATAAAACCATGCTGAATACAGATGAAGGTCAAGCTATTGGTTTATCGTATTTTAAAGAACGTGGTTTTTCAAAAGATACAATGGAGAAATTCCAATTAGGATATTCACCAGATTCTTGGGATGCTTTTACCAAAGAAGCCTTAGGAAAAGCATACAAGTTAGAATATCTAGAAAAAACAGGTTTAACTATCGTCAAACAAGAAGACGGAAAAACATTTGACCGATTTAAAGGTCGTGTTATGTTTCCCATTCAAAGTATGAGCGGTAGAGTTTTAGGTTTTGGTGGAAGAATTTTAACCAACGATAAAAAAGCAGCCAAATATTTAAACTCGCCAGAAAGCGAAATCTATCATAAAAGTAAAGTTTTATATGGAATTTTTCAAGCCAAACAATCGATTGCCAAACTAGACAATTGTTATTTGGTGGAAGGTTATACCGATGTGATTCAGTTCAATCAAAGTGGCATTGAAAACGTAGTCGCTTCATCTGGAACGGCTTTAACGCCAGACCAAATTCGTTTAGTGAATCGTTTAACCAATAACATTACCGTTCTTTTTGATGGTGATGCGGCTGGTTTACGCGCCTCTATTCGTGGTATCGATTTAATTCTGGAAGCAGGAATGAACGTAAAAGTTTGTAGTTTTCCAGATGGAGAAGATCCAGATAGTTTTGCAAAAAACAATTCGTATGATGTTTTAAAACAATATTTAGACGAAAATTCAAAAGATTTTATTCAGTTTAAAGCCGATTTATTAGTTAAAGAAGCCAATAACGATCCCATAAAAAAAGCGGAATTAATTAGAGATATGGTCATCAGTATTTCTAAAATTTCGGATTTCATAAAACGTGAAATTTATATTAAGGAATGTTCTCGTATCATGGATATTACGGAAGATGTAATACGAAGTACATTAGCACAAATAGAGAAAAAAGATGTTTCCGACGCGAATAAAAAATTCACAGAAGAGAAAAAAGCTTTTGAAGTTCATAAAAATAATGAACAATTAAAACCAGAAAAAATTGATAGTCAGTATATTTTTGAACAAAAAATTATTGAAATATTATTGACTAACGGATTAAAATCGGAAACGTTTACCGAAATTTTTCAAGCAGAAGACGAAACCGGGAATTTAGTAGATATTAAAGAATCTAATTCTTATAAAATTTACGAAAAAATATATTTGGCACTTCATGAAGATGAAATTGAATTGTCGAACCCTATTTTTAGGAATATTTACACGGACATTATCAATTATTACAATCAGAATTTAGAATTTGAAATTGACAAATACATTTCAGAAACTACACCAGAAATAACAGATAAAATTACATCCATATTAATGATTGAAGAACGTGATTCTTTACACAAATGGCATTTACGAAAAATTGTAGTGGATGATAAAGACATCAACTTAGAACAAAATGTTTCTGAAACGATTTTGTCTTACCGATTTTTATTGATTGATAAAATGATTGCAGAAAATATGAAAAGTATTTCTCCAGATGTTACCGTTGATAATTCGGAAATTTTATCGAATAGTAAAGATTTAATTACTTTAAGAAATGTAATTGCTAAAAACTTAGGTCGCGTTTTGGTACGGTTTTAAACCCAAAACATAAGATACAGAAAAGCGAGTCGAAATGCTTTTCACACTTCGACTCTGCTCAACATACAGATCTTACAAATTTTTTAAATAATCTCTAACTGTTTTGCCTTGTTGATTAAATCCAACAAATTGGTGACACTCAGTTTTTGAAGTAAACGCAACTTGTAGGTACTAATAGTTTTTTCATCCAAACCTAGTATTTTAGCGACTTCTTTGTTCTTTCTTCCTTCGCTAAAATAGCGCAAAACCTCAATTTCTCTTGTAGATAATTTTTTAAATAAGCGTTCTGATTTTTTAGTTTTATTTAAAATTTCAATTGCTTTTCTAACTTCCGAACTGAAAACATATTCACCATTATTCACTCGGATAATTGCGTTTTCCAATTCATCTAATTCGATGTTTTTAGACACATATCCTTTGACACCAGATTTTATAGCTGGTGGCGCGTACAACGTATCAGAAACATTCGTAAAAAAAATCACATTCAACTTTGGGGTTTCTTGCAACAGTTTCTTAATTTTTAAAATACTATTTAGACCTGATAATTCCGCATCTAAAATCAAACAATCAACTGGAGAAGCTTCAATTTTACGCAATAAATCATCGTAATTTGAAACTATTTCTTCAATTTTAATCGTAGGACTATTCTTAAAATAGGTTTTAATCCCCAAGTGAACCACCGGAGAATTATCTGCTAAACAAACTGTAATCATACTACTATCTTTTAAAATGTTAGCAATAATTTTATTACACAAAATTAGCGAAAATTTTTCTAAAAAAGTACTATTTATCTGATTATAAATTCTTTCGGAATTACACAAACCGGAATAGCTTTCATTTTATGCTGATTGATTCTATTTAAACGAGAATAAATTTTAAATACTTCAGCTTGTCTTCCTTCAAAGTTTTCTATAACTTTTCCATTGGCTACTTCCATCATCGCCCATTCTAATTCATCGTAACTTGCACCTAATTGGTCTTCATCACTTCTATCATCACCAAATAATCCGTCTGTTGGTTTGGCAACCATAATACTTTCAGGAACACCAACAAATTTAGCTAGCTGTCGCACTTCGCTTTTCATTAAATCGGCAATCGGACTCACATCTACTCCACCATCTC
Source organism: Bacteroidota bacterium (assembly GCA_040385445.1). Lineage (GTDB taxonomy): Bacteria > Bacteroidota > Bacteroidia > Flavobacteriales > Flavobacteriaceae > Flavobacterium. The sequence goes on from JAZKHI010000049.1 coordinate 44,973, forward strand.
CATATTTAGTATAAAATCCCACACCAAAATCTTCCACTTTATTTCCAGTTCCAGCCACCAAAAAACCATGAATTCCAGCCAAATAATACAAAGTTGTCATACGTAAACGTGCTCTCGTATTGGCTAATGTCAAATTTAATGCTTTCTCGTTTTCACAAATTGGCACACTTTTTTTAAACATTTCAAAACTTGGTGTTAAGTCTACTCTATCGCTAAAAACATTTGGAAAACGCTTTTTCAATTGGTCCATATGTTCGTTCGCTCTATTCACATGACTTTCCGCTTGATGAATTGGCATTTCTACGCATAACACAGGAAAACCTGTTTGCGCACATAATGTTGAAGTTAACGCACTATCAATTCCTCCAGAAATTCCAATTACAAAACCTTTTACGCCAGAATTCTCCGCATATGCTTTCAACCAATTTACAATATGTGCGTGAATTCCTTCTAAATTTAACGTTGTTTTATTTGACATAATTTTAATAAATAATTTAGGTATATAATTATATATTTGCAGTTCAATAATTTTTGATAAAAATAGTAAATTTCATACGATGAAAAAATTAATCTTTTTACTTATTTCTGGATGCTTCTTTATTCAATGCAAAAAAAATGATGCTGTTGAAATTGCGGACGTCAAGAAATCAGTAGATTTAAATATAGAACGTTTCGATAAATTATATGCCAAAGCAACAGTTAAAACGTTACCCGATTTAAAAAACCAATATCCATTTTTATTTCCGAAACAGTTTCCCGATTCTATTTGGTATGCAAAAATAAGCGACCCGATTTTTAAAGAATTAAACGTTGAAGTTGAAAAACAATTTCCTGATAATTCTAAATTTGAAGAGGGTTTAGAAATGATGGCTTCTCGTGTGAAACATTATTTCCCAGAAGAAAAAACACCAAGAGTAATTACATTGGTGAATGAAGTTTTAATTGACAAAAAAGCCTTTTACACGAACGATTTAATCTTAATTTCTTTAGATACCTATTTAGGAAAAAATCATAAATTTTATGAGCCTTTTGCCGAATATCAAAAAGCAAATTTAGAACCGCATCAAATATTACCCGATTTAGTTACTAATTTTGCCTTTAGAAAAATTGTCCCTTCTCAAGATAAATCCTTAATTAGTGAAATGATTTATTTTGGAAAATTACATTATTTAAAAGATTTACTAATCCCAGAAATTCCAAACTATCAGAAAATTGGATATACAGAAATGCAAGAAAAATTCTGTATGGAAAATGAATCGCAAATGTGGAGTTATTTGGTAAATGAAAAATTATTATACGACAATAACATCAAAAATTACCAACGTTTTATTGAAGACGGACCATTTACAAAATTTTATTTGGACATCGACAGAGAATCACCTGGTAGAGTTGGACAATGGTTAGGTTGGCAAATTGTAAAAAGTTATATGGAAAACAACAATGTAACTTTAGATCAACTTTTAAAAACAGAACCAACTATAATATTTAACAAATCAGGTTATAAACCTAAAAAATAGTATTCGATTTACGATTAAAAAATATAAAACATAAACATGAGCAAAACATCTGAAATAAGAGTAAATATAGAATTAGACCAAAATAATGTGCCTGAAAAATTAACTTGGTCAGCACAAGATGGAGGTGTAAATAACGAAGAAGCCAAAACCGTCTTATTATCCATTTGGGATGCAAAAGCAAAAGAAACACTTCGTATCGATTTATGGACAAAAGACATGCCGGTTGACGAAATGAAAATCTTTTTCCACCAAACTTTAGTAGCTATGACAGACACGTTTCAACGTGCGACTGGCGATGAAAAAATGGCTGGTGCGATGACTGATTTCTGTGATTATTTTGCTGAAAAACTAGAATTAAAGAAATAAACATTTACTAGAAATGATTATAATAAAAACAGCTGAAGAAATTGAATTAATGCGCGAAAGTGCCTTAATCGTTTCTAAAACTTTAGGAATGATTGCCAAGGAAATTAAGCCTGGAGTAACCACTTTACATTTAGATAAATTAGCCGAAACATTCATCCGTGATCATGGTGCTGAACCAGCATTTTTGGGCATGTACGGTTTTCCTAATTCGTTATGTATGAGTCCGAACACACAAGTAGTTCACGGAATTCCTAACAACACGCCTTTACAAGATGGAGATATTATTTCTGTAGATTGTGGTACGTTGAAAAACGGATTTTATGGTGATCACGCGTATACTTTTGAAGTGGGCGAAGTAGCCGAAGCAACTAAAAAATTACTACAAGTTACTAAAGAATCTTTATACGCTGGAATTAGAGAAACGAAAGCAGGAAATCGTGTGGAAGATATCGGATATGCGATACAAACGTATTGCGAAAGTCATGGTTATGGTGTTGTTCGTGAATTATGTGGTCATGGTTTAGGAAGAAAAATGCACGAAGATCCTGAAGTTGCCAATTATGGAAAACGTGGTAGAGGAAAAAAATTAGTCAACGGAATGGTCATCGCCATTGAACCTATGATTAATTTAGGAACTAAAAATATCATTCAACATAAAGACGGTTGGACAATCACAACTGCCGACAACAAACCTTCTGCTCACTTTGAACACGATGTTGCCATCGTAAACGGAAAGCCTGAATTACTTTCTACTTTCGCTTACATTTATGAAGCGCTAGGAATTGTAAGTAACGAAGAAGATGGATTAAGAAGCGTACCGTTAGTTTTATAAAATTAGCCTTCTATTATAAACCCTTCAAGAGTTTCGAACTCTTGAAGGGTTCAACATAAAAATAAAAAATGAAAAGAATTTTCAAATTTATCCTAAATACAATCCCGCGTCCTATCTTAATTAGATTGAGTATTGTGGCGCGACCAATTATTGCATTCTTATTAAAAGGAAATAAATTCACCGACCCAATTGATGGAAATAGTTTCCGAATGTTTTTGCCTTACGGATACGGAACACAAAGAAACAACGTGTTATCACCAAGCACTTTATCATTAGAAAGACACCGTTTGTTATGGTTGTATCTTCAAAACGAAACGAACTTTTTTACTTCAACAGAGAAAATAAAAGTATTGCATTTCGCACCGGAACAAGAATTTTACAAACGTTTCAAAAAACAAGCGAATTTAGATTACACCACTACCGATTTACTTTCGCCGTTGGCTGATGTAAAAGCAGATATTTGTAATTTACCGTTTCAGGATAATTCATACGATATGATTTTGTGTAATCACGTTTTAGAACACATTCCGGATGATACAAAAGCGATGCAAGAATTATATCGAGTAATGAAACCTGGCGGAATGGGGATTTTCCAAATTCCACAAGATTTAAAAAGAGACGTTACTTTTTCTGATGATTCTATTACTGATCAAAAGGAACGTGCTAAAATTTTCGGACAATACGATCACGTTCGTGTGTATGGAAGAGATTACTTTGACAAACTAAGAAGCATTGGTTTCCGTGTAGAAGAAGTTGATTACACCAACACTATTCCGTCAGATTTAGTAGAAAAATATTGTTTAGCCAAAGGAGAAATTATTCCTGTTGTGTATAAATAATTTTTTTTGGCATAGTTTTTATATCTTTATAAAATTGAAAATTTAATTTATGAAGAACTTATTTCGAATCGTTACGCTATTACTTACCACCATTGTTTTTTCACAAGAAAAAGAAGTAGCTCCACCATATAATATAAAAACGGTTACTTTTTCGCAAAACATAAATAACACCATTCCTTTTTTTAGATTGGGTGAAAATTTCGACTTGCAATTTGATGATTTGTATGGTAACGAAGCGGATTATTATTACACAATTGAGCAATATAATTACGATTGGACACCAAGTCAATTATTAAAAAATGAATATTTAAATGGTTTAGACAATCAACGTATTCAGAATTATCAGAACTCGTTAAATTGTTTACAAATTTATTCACACTATACTTTAAGTTTTCCAAACAAATTCAATCAAATTATTAAAAGCGGAAACTATATTGTGAAAATTTTTGATGACGAACAAGAAATTGTTTTCTCGAAAAAATTCATCATTTACGAAGACAATACTGCTATCGGAATTACGATCAGACGTTCTCGTGATATGGAAACCTTATATCAAAAACAAAACATTGAGTTTTTTATTGATTATAAAGATAAGCCCTTACAAAATCCGAAAGAGAATGTTAAAGTTTCCATTTTTCAAAACGGAAAATTCAGCAATGCTATTCATAATATTAAACCACAATATACAATTGGCACGCAGCTAATTTACAGATATAATAAAGAAACACAATTTTGGGCAGGAAATGAATTTTTAAATTTCGAAAATAAAAACATTCGTGGTGCTTCCAACTCTGTTTTCAAAGTAACAACTGGCGACATTTACAATTCGTTTTTATACACAAACGAAGCTCGAAAAAATAAAATTTACACTTATTTTCCAGACATTAATGGAAACTTTTTTGTTACCAATTTAAATTCGACACAAAACACCATTGAAGCCGATTATTCTTGGGTATATTTTAGTTTGCTTTCAGATGTAAATCCGCTTGAAAAATCGGTTTATGTAACTGGAATGTTTAATAATTATCAGCTTTCAGATGAATTTAAAATGGAATACAATTCCGAAACTAAAACATTCGAAAAACCAATTTTATTAAAACAAGGATTTACCAATTACCAATACACTTTAGTGGATAAAAATGGTAAAATTGACGAACAAAATGCCGTTGATGGAAATTTTTATCAAACTGAAAACGAATATATTGTTTTAGTTTACTACAGAGGTGGCGCGGAACGTTACGACAGAATTATCGGGATTGGCAGAGCAAATAGCACAGATATAATAAATTAACATTTAGTTTTATTTATTTTTCAGTAACTTTGGTTAACCAAAACACATCAGATGGTCACTCAAATCACTAGTGGTATAAAAATTTCGGTTGTAACTCGATTCGAGGGCACGTATTTTAAAGAATATAAAATGCTTTATGCCTTTTCGTATGAAATTACTATAGAGAATTTAAGTTCAGATATTGTCCAACTTCAATCTCGTCATTGGGAAATTTTCGATTCCTTAAATTTTACCGAAATGGTTGAAGGCGAAGGTGTAGTGGGACAAACTCCAATTATTATTCCTGGTGAAAAATACACTTATTCTTCTGGCTGTTTACTGCATTCTACTATTGGTGCAATGAATGGTTTTTACACGATGTTAAATTTTACAACTTCCGAAAATTTTGAGGTCCAAATTCCTACGTTTAAATTGAATGTTCCTTTTGCGATAAGCTAGAATTATTAGCGTTTTAAATTATAAATTTTCGTCAGTTCGAGTGATTCCGATTTATCGGAATTGTATCGAGAACAAGACAAATTTCATTAAAAACTATTCTCGATACATTCCGATTCATTCTTCATCGAAACACTCGAATTGAAGTTTTTAATAATTATGTTAAGCGAAAATTAATTTATTTTAGAATTCAATTTATCCTTTGTACTTTTGTACTGGTTTTTAGTAAATAGCTAAATATCTCAAAAACACGTCTAACAAATAACAAACTAAATAATGTTAAAAGGATTTTTTAATATACCAAAAGCGGTAAACGAGCCTGTAAAAGGTTACGCACCAAATTCTCCAGAAAAAACAAGAGTATTAGAAGCTTACAAAACTATGTGGAATTCGAAAATTGATGTGCCTTTATATATTGGTTCTGAAGAAATTTTCACAGGAAACACTAAGAACATGTCGGCGCCACATGATCACCAACACATTGTTGGAACATATCATTTAGCTGAAAAATCTCACGTAGAAAAAGCCATTGCAAATGCTTTAGAAAGCAGAACAAAATGGGCTAACATGGCTTGGGAACAACGTGCAGCTATCTTTTTAAAAGCAGCTGAATTAATCGCTGGACCTTACAGAGCAAAGATAAATGCTGCAACAATGATTGCGCAATCTAAAACAATTCACCAAGCAGAAATTGATGCTTCTTGTGAATTAATCGACTTCTTACGTTTCAACGTAGAATTCATGACACAAATTTATGCTGATCAACCAGCGTCTAATTCAGATATGTGGAACAGAGTAGAATACAGACCTTTAGAAGGTTTTGTTTACGCAGTTACGCCTTTCAACTTTACAGCAATTGCAGCAAATTTACCTGCTAGTGCAGCGTTAATGGGTAATGTTGTCGTTTGGAAACCAAGTGATAGTCAAGTATTTTCTGCAAAAATTATTATTGATGTTTTCAAAGAAGCTGGAGTTCCAGATGGTGTAATTAATGTTGTTTTTGGTGATCCAGTTATGATTACTGATACCGTTTTAGCGTCTCCAGATTTTGCTGGAATTCACTATACAGGTTCTACTTTTATCTTCAAAGAAATTTGGAAAAAAATCGGAGAAAACATTCACAATTACAAAACATATCCAAGAATTGTAGGTGAAACTGGTGGAAAAGATTTCATTATCGCACATCCATCGGCAAACGTAAAACAAGTTACAACTGCTATTACTCGTGGTGCTTTTGAATTCCAAGGTCAGAAATGCTCAGCAGCTTCAAGAGCTTACATTCCACAATCAATGTGGCCAGCTGTTAAAGAACAATTGATTGCAGATGTTGCTACAATGAAAATGGGTTCACCAGAAGATTTTTCTAACTTCATTACAGCCGTTATTCACGAAGGTTCATTTAATAAATTAGCTGGTTTTATTGATCAAGCTAAAAAAGATGCTGATGCAGAAGTTATTATCGGTGGAAACTATGATAAATCTAAAGGGTATTTTATTGAGCCAACAGTTATCGTAACAACAAACCCGAAATATGCAACAATGGAAACGGAACTTTTCGGACCAGTTATTACTATTTATGTTTACGAAGATGCGAAATGGACTGAAACATTAACTTTAGTTGATCAAACTTCTGAGTATGCATTAACTGGAGCTGTTTTAAGTACAGATCGTTATGCAATTGAAGAAGCAACTGTAGCTTTACAAAACGCAGCTGGAAACTTCTACATTAACGACAAACCAACAGGAGCAGTTGTAGGAATGCAACCATTTGGTGGAGCAAGAGCTTCAGGAACAAATGACAAAGCAGGTTCTGCACAAAACTTATTACGTTGGGTTTCTCCAAGAACAATTAAGGAAACTTTCGTTACACCTGAACATTATAGCTATCCATTTTTAGGATAATCTTTAATTAATAGATATAAAAAATGCCAAGTGAAAACTTGGCATTTTTTTATTGTCTTATTGTTGTAATTTACTCTTTCTTCTTCTTACCACCTAATAAACCTTTTATTCCATCTTTTATAGCGCCACTAACTTGCTCTTTTGGAGGTGTTTTAGTTGAATCTTTTGGTTTGTTTCCACCTAACATATTTGTGATGGCTCCAGTTCCTTGTTGCATTAATTTGTCTTTTTGCATTTTCACTAATTGTGCCGTCAAGTTTTTAGTCGCACTTTGTAAATCTGTTGTGATTTTTGGCGATTTGAAATTCCCATTCATTAAAGCATTTACAGGAACATTTTCAATTTTTTTAGCATCAGCAGGCGTTAATTTCGCAATTAAATTATTTACGTCTTTTCCTAAATATTTTACTGGCACATCAAACTTTAAGTCATATTTCATATTTTGATCAAAACCATGAGAACCTGCAATTTGAACCGCAATATCTTTATGCTTCAACGTAAATGGTTTCACTGAAACTTTTCCTTTATCAAAAGTCAAGGCTGCTTTTACATCTTTTAAATTAACATCTTTTAAATCTAAGAATGTCGCTTTACTACTTAATTCTGATAATAAAGTCGATTTACTTTTATTTAACGAACCTTGTAAAATACTAGCAAATAAATCTCCAGAAAGACTTTTAATATCTGGCATCATATCTTGAGTTAAATTACCATTCAATTTAATCGTAGAATTCATTTTACCATTAATTACATCTGCAATTGGCGTAATGGTTTTCAATGTGTTTAGCATAGAAAATGTTTGGCTAATATCAACCGTGCTTAATCCTAAATCCATATCGAAAGTTGGAATTTTTCCTTTAGTTGAAACCAAACCGTTTAAGCCAATTTTCCCACCAAAAACATCCATTGTTAAACCTTTCAAGTTTACCGCTTGATCGCGAATGATTAAAGTTCCTGCTACATTTTTCAAATTTAAATTATCATAAACAACTGTTGTTGCTTTTGCAGTTAATGTACAATCTAGGAAACTAGGAATTTTTACTTGTTCAGTTGTTTTCTTACCTTCATCATTAGTAGTTGTAGTCGGCGCCATAAAATCGGAAACCGCAAAAAGAGAAGAATTTAAGTTGAAATTCCCTTTTAAGATTTGATTTTTAAACAAGAATCCGTAGAAATTATCTAAACTTCCTGAAACATTAATATCCGATTTTCCCGTTTTCGCTTGCAATTTATTCAAGTTAATTCTGGTTGGATTAAATGACACGTCGGCAACTGATACACTTACTGGTTTTGCCATTTCTGGTCCGGCATAATTGAAACCTGTTAAGTTAATATTTCCTGAGTTTTTAATATTTTGATACTGACTGGTTTCTACAGATTTCATATCGAAAGCTGCTTTTACATCTGCTCTTAAAATTCCATTTAATGGTTTTTCTAATTTTACTGGATACGCTTTTGAAACATTCGCTAAATTAATCACGCCTTTTAAAGCCGCATCTACATTCGGGTTCTCACTTAAGTTTTTTATGTGAGCACTAGCATTAAAAACGTCTTGATCAATTGCAAAAGACAACTTATCTAAATCTACAAAAGTGTCGTTCATTAAACCCGTTTCGTTAACAATATGTGTGTCAATTGAAATATTTTTTACAGATTTTGGCAAATCTTTATAATGGAAAGAAGCATTATTGGACAGCATTTCAATATTAAAAGTTGGAATTGTTGTTTCGGTTAAATCACCTTTTACTTTTCCTTTTACTTCGAATTTTCCAGTAGTTTCAACTCCATCTAAATTACCAGCATATTCTGCAGGAATTAATCCTAAAAAGTTTTTAAAATCCGAAGATGGTGTATTGAAAGTTAAATCGTAAACCTGACCTTTTTCAACCAATTGAATAAACCCATTGAAATTTAATGGCAACTGATTGATTAATGCTTTATTTTCTTTGAAAGAATATTTGCTGTTTTTTAAATCGATTCCTAAAACTGCATCTAAAGAAATTTTTACGTTACGCATAAAATTACTTTTATCCATATCGAACGTTAAGTTAGCAGTGGTTTTTGTATCTAAATCTAAAACATCTTGTTCAAAATTTCCAGTTCCATCGTGATTAATACTATCTAAAACCATTTTCATTTTAGAAGCTTCATCTTTATAAGTGAATTTTAAATTTTCCACTTCATAGCTCTGAATGCTTAACGCGAAAGGTTTGTCTTTTTTATCTGATTCTTTTTCGTCGGTTTTTAAGGCAATGTCATAATTACCAATTCCGTCTTTATTAAAAAGTATATTTAATTTTGTGTTTTCAGTACTGATAGATTCAATTTTCATGGGCTCATCTTCACCATTGAACAATTCCATCATACTCATTTTTAAGCTAATTTTATCTGAATACACTAACGTATCTCCTTCAAATGGCGCTCTGTTAATTACGCTCATTTTATCTAAAGTTACATTGGCCTGAGGAAAACTTTTAAATAAATTTAAACTTACATCTTCCAAACCAACTTTAGCATTAACATTTTTATTGATGGTTTCTACAATTTTTGCTTTGATTTTATCTTTAAACAAAAAAGGTACAGCTGCTAAAACAATTACAAGTGAAAGCAACGTAATTCCGGACCATTTTAAAACTTTTTTTAACATAAGAATGAATTTATTGACGATTTTTTTAATAACCACAAAGTTAGTACCAAAGTACAAAAACTTAACCAAATTATTGTTAAAAAAAAACGCCAAACTTATTAAGAATGGCGTTTTTTTGTTATTTTATATTCGTTTTTACAAACTCAAATCGAAAGGCATAAGCATTTGCACCCCTTTTCTGTTTTGTATTTCTTTCATTTTTTTAAGCAAAGTATAATTTTCTTCACCTAATTCTTCTTTCATTATCGTTTCTTTAGATTTATAGATACTTGCACCAGCAAATGCTTCTAAAAATTCATTGAAATTTTTCTTATATTCTGGATAGTTTTCCGTTCTGTAACTTTTCGTTTTTCCTAAACTAGCGGCATGAGCAATAGCAGCATCTAAATTTCCAAATTTATCTACTAAACCATTTTTAATCGCATCTGAACCTGTCCAAACTCTACCTTGCGCAATCGCATCCACTTGATCGAAAGTCATTTTTCTTCCAACCGCTACTCTATTCACAAACGTTTTATAAATTTGATCCACACCTTCCAACGCAAATGTTTTGTATTCTTCAGTAATTGGCTCAAAAACACTATAACCAACGGCATTTTTATGCGTTTTTATTTGTTCTGCGTTTACGCCATATTTTGTAGCAAATCCGTGCGCATTTGGCATCATACCAAAAACTCCAATTGAACCTGTAATTGTTGTTGGTTCTGCAAAAATCGTACTGGCATTACAAGCAATATAATAACCACCTGAAGCAGCTAAATTACCCATTGAAACTACAACTGGTTTTACTTTTTTAGTCAATTCAATTTCTCTCCAAATTAACTCAGAAGTTAAAGCACTTCCACCTGGACTATCAATACGAAGTACAATCGCTTTCACGTCTTCATCTTCTCTAGCTTCTTTCAAAGAACGATTAATTGAACCTTCTCCAATATAATCTACATCACCTTCTCCACCTCTAATTTCACCTTGTGCATAAACCACTGCAATAATGTCATCTTTAGTATAATCTTCTGTTTTTGAAGAAGAATTGTCTACATAATCAGCAATAGAAATAGATTCAACATCTTCGTCTTTGGCAACTTTTAATTTTGATTTCAACATATCATTGAACTCATCTTCATAGGCAACTTTGTCAATCATTTTTTGTTGCAATGCCATTTGTGGCGTTCTAGCTAATAAATCATTAGCAATAATATCTAACTGTGCTACAGAAATATTTCTACTTTTAGCAATATCTGTTACAATATTTTGCCATACCGATTGCAATAAAACTGTAACTTGTTCTCTGTTTTCAGGGCTAATTTCTTGAGATAAATAAGGTTCAACCGCGCTTTTAAACTTTCCGTGACGGATAATTTCCATTTTTAAACCTGTTTGATCTTGGAAGTTTTTAAAAAATAACATTTCTGTACCTAAACCTTTAAAATCAAATTCTCCAGCAGGATTTAAATACACCGCATCAGCAACCGAACTGATATAATATTCTTTTTGAGAAAAAACATTAGCATATGCATATACAAACTTTTTCGATTTTTTAAAATCTTCTAATTTGTCTCTCAATTCTTTACTTTGAGCCAACCCTAAACCTGATTGATTATTTACAATCGTAATTCCTTTAATTTTATCATCCGTTTTCGCTGCATCAATCGCTTTTAAAACTTCAATAAAACCAACTTTATCTTTGTCTAATATTAGAGAACTAAACGGACTATCCGATTCATATTTTCCTGCATAATCGAAATTAATTTTCGCTAAATCTAACTGAATTACTGAATTGTCTTTCAATTTTACTTTATCCTCACCACTTCCTAATAATGCACCAAGTCCAATCATTAAGAAAAAACTAAGCAACATAAATAAAAAAATTCCTACAACAGTAGCAAATACACTCTTAAAAAAATTCATAATTATTGTTTTATTACTGATAAGTAGCCTTTTAGGCGAATTTGTTACATGTTCATAAAAAAATATTTTTTGTAAAGTATAAGTCTAAAATTGTTTGTTAATTTGTTGTCACATGAAGACACAAAATACAATTCAACTTTCTTTAGGCACAAACATGGGCAACAAATTGGAAAATTTGCAAACTTGTGTTGACGCTTTACATACTAACATCGCTACGACAATTCAAGTTTCAAAAGTATATGAAACACCAGCTTGGGGATTTGAAGGCGAAGCTTTTTATAATTGTGTTGTTACGATTCATACCTATAAATCAGCTCCAAAAATATTAAGTCAGATTTTAAAATTAGAAAAAGAATTAGGTCGAATTAGAAACCATTCTGAAAATTACGAATCGAGAAAAATTGACATTGATATTATTTCGTTTAACGATGAAATTATCGAAAACGAAACCTTAGTTATTCCACATATTCATTTACACAACAGAAAATTTGTATTGTTTCCTTTGCGTGATGTGTCCCCAAAATGGAGTCATCCAAAACTAAATAAAACCATTTCAGAATTATTAATTTCTTGTGAAGATGCTTCTGAAATTACAGAAATTGGACATTTAAAAAATCCTATTGAAAATTTAGATTTCCAACAACTGAATTATATTGCGATTGAAGGAAATATTGGCGCTGGAAAAACCACATTAGCCACAAAAATTGCAGAAGATTGTAATGCTAAAACCGTTTTAGAACGTTTTGCCGACAATCCGTTTTTACCTAAATTTTACAAAGACCAAAGCAGATATGCTTTTCCACTAGAAATGTCTTTTTTAGCAGATCGATACCAACAATTATCAGATGATTTGGCGCAATTTGATTTGTTTAAAGATTTTGTGGTGGCCGATTATCATATTTTTAAATCGATCATTTTCGCAAAAGTTACCTTGCAAGAAGACGAATTTCGTTTGTATAAAACCATGTTCGACATCATATACAAAGAAATGCCAAAACCCGATTTGTATGTGTATTTGTATCAGAATACCGAACGTTTATTGGCCAACATTAAAAAGCGTGGTAGAAATTACGAACAAGAAATTCCGGCTGAATATTTAGAAAAAATCAATCGTG
>JAZKHI010000050.1:0-1665 GCA_040385445.1 Bacteroidota bacterium
CAAGAAAATAATCGTTCACGCAGCCGCTACTGCGCCAAGCCGCGGAACGTTAGTGGCAATTCTACAAACAGATGGAAGATAAACTTGAAGCGAGTTTTGAAGACTTTAAATCTACAGAAAATCGCAATATTCGTGCAATTAATAAAGCGTATGAAATTGAAATTGATATTTTCAAACGTTATTTTAATATTCAAAATAAACTCTTTGTCAATCACGTTGGAGGGCTTTTAGATCCTTATTATGGAATTGAAGATTACGAAAGAATATTACTTCAGGCATTTACGAAAACAAATCATTTATTATATGCGTCTTTAAATTTGACCAATTCTGGAAATTATGGAGCATCGAGTATATTGCTTAGACAAATATTTGAATTTCAAATTTTAGGAAAATATGCATATACTATAAAAGATGAAAAAATGTCCCAGAAATGGTTAGATGGTAAACAATTTGATATTTATGACAAAGTAATTAAACTTTTAGACAAACCTTCAAAAGTTAATTTCCATACTTTTTGGTTAATGCTTTGCAAACTTTCACATGCGACGACTTCTTCCCATCAAATAGAATTTAAAGCTCCTAAGAATGCTGACCAAATTCATGCATCTTTAATTATAATTTTAATGCTACAAAGATGTAATTATCATCTTTTGACTTCATGTTTCATAACTAAAAAACTAACATATCGTTCAGAATATTATTTAAATTTAAAAAAAGAAAATTCAGCATTAAAAAACGAAGCTCGTCTGATAAAAAAAGAAATCTCGAACCTGTTAAGTTCAGACGGAAAAAAACTAATTAAGGATTATGAAAGCACTTGGAACTTCAAGACAAGGACTACCCCTAACAACGTTTTGGCTCAATAGCTACAATTCAATAAACAACAACGTTCGATTTTGCTTCGCCTGTTCGTACTTTGGGCTCGAGTCCGCTGGAAAATCCTCGCTACGCAAAGTCTCCTGGTATTGTAATAAAAATAAAAAATCCCAATCTTTCGATTGGGATTTTTTATTTTTATTTAATTTTACGAATCTTATTTCGTCAAATACATTTTTCTTCTTGCATATAAATCGTAGAACTGATCGTCTTTTAAATCATCAATAAACAAAATACTTTCTCCAGTCGATTTCATTTCTGGTCCTAATGCTTTGTTCACATTTGGGAACTTACTGAAAGAGAAAACCGGTTGCTTAATCGCGTAACCTTTCAATTGTGGATTAAAAGTAAAATCAGTTACTTTATTATGACCTAACATTACTTTAGTCGCATAGTTTACATATGGTTCACCATACGCTTTCGCGATAAATGGAACCGTACGAGATGCTCTTGGATTCGCTTCAATGATGTAAACGATATCGTCTTTAATCGCAAACTGAATGTTGATTAATCCAACTGTTTTTAAAGCTACAGCGATTTTGTTCGTATGGTCTTTAATTTGTTGCATTACAAACTCACCTAAGTTAAACGGAGGTAAAGTTGCGTTACTATCTCCAGAATGAACTCCACAAGGCTCAATATGCTCCATAATTCCAATAATGTACACATTTCCATCCGCATCACAAATCGCGTCCGCTTCCGCTTCAATGGCACCATCTAAATAATGGTCTAACAATAATTTATTTCCAGGAATCGATTTTAATAAATCAATTACATGTTCTTCTAATT
>JAZKHI010000051.1:0-8533 GCA_040385445.1 Bacteroidota bacterium
AAAAAATTCAATCCTATCTTGAAAAGAGTAACTGTTCACAAAGAAATTAAATAATTAGAAATTTTTAATTTTCAAATATCGTATTTGAAATTTTTAAATTCAATAAAACATTAAGTCATGGCAAAGAAAACCGTAGCAACTTTACAAACAGCTTCTAAAAGATTGACTAAAGCAATCAAAATGGTGAAGTCTCCTAAGACAGGTGCTTATACATTTGTGGAATCAGTAATGAGTCCAGAAGAAGTAGATGAGTTCTTAAAAAAGAAATAATCTGTACAATATAGATACTAAAAAAGCTATTTTCATTTGAAAGTAGCTTTTTTTATTTTATTTTTGTTCCATAATAATGCAAATCAAACCATTACTTAAATAAACAATGAGTTTTTTTAAAAAAATATTTTCTTCTAATAAAAGTGAACCTGTAATTACAGAACAGGAAAAGCAAATTTTAGATAAAGGATTAGAGAAAACAAAAACTTCGTTTTTTTCTAAACTAACTAAAGCAGTTGCTGGAAAATCTAAAGTTGACGATGAAGTTTTAGACAATTTAGAAGAAGTACTTATTTCTTCAGATGTTGGTGTAAATACCACATTGAAAATTATTCAACGCATTGAAAAAAGAGTTTCTCAAGATAAATATTTAGGTACCGATGAACTTAATTTAATTTTAAGAGAAGAAATCGGTGCACTTTTATCTGAAACGAATACTGGAAACGATTCTGAATTTACGATTCCAAAAGATACTAAACCGTACGTAATTATGGTGGTTGGTGTAAATGGAGTTGGAAAAACTACAACAATTGGAAAATTAGCTTATCAGTTTAAAAAAGCTGGTTATAATGTAGTTTTAGGTGCCGCTGATACATTCAGAGCTGCCGCAATTGATCAATTGCAAATTTGGGCGGATAGAGTAGGTGTGCCAATGGTGAGACAGCAAATGGGTTCCGATCCAGCTTCTGTTGCTTTTGATACCTTGCAATCTGCTGTAGCTCAAAATGCTGATGTAGTAATTATTGACACTGCGGGTCGTTTACACAATAAAGTTGGTTTAATGAACGAGTTGACCAAAGTGAAAAATGTAATGCAAAAAGTTGTGTCAAACACACCAAATGATGTGATGTTAGTACTTGATGGTTCTACTGGACAAAATGCTTTTGAGCAAGCTAAACAATTTACAGCCGCTACAGAAGTGTCGTGTTTAGCGGTAACTAAATTAGATGGAACGGCAAAAGGTGGTGTGGTAATTGGTATTTCTGATCAATTTCAAATCCCAGTAAAGTATATTGGAGTAGGTGAAGGAATTGAAGATTTACAAGTGTTTAATAAATCAGAGTTTGTTGATTCTTTCTTTAATTAATTTTATAAAGTATGATGAATTTTTTTAAAAATATGACCAATTCAAAATTGTTAGTAATTGCAATTATTTCCGCTTTTTTGGCTCTGCCATTTGATTTGAAATTTTTAGGATTTATGCAAAGCGAAAGTGCTTTTATGTTTTTGAGATTGCTGTCTTTTATATTGTTTATGTATGTGGCGATTAAAGTAATTAATGGGAAAACGAAAAAAACTACAGGAAAAAAATAAGAATACTATCTTAATAAAAAAAGTCCGTCTCGGTTTTATCGTGACGGACTTTTTATATTGTTTAAATCAATTAAAATCTAAAACCTGCACCAATTTGAAATACAGAATTTTTGCTATTAGAATCTTCTATAATTTCATTTAAACTATATGTGTATCTACCTGTTAAGAAGAATTCACTAAAATTTAAGGTAACACCTCCAGCTAATGCAGTATCAAATTCATTAATACCATCTCTTTCCACTTCAGAATTATTGCTCACTACTTTTTCATTGATTTTCAATCCAAATTGCGGACCAACTTCAAATGAAAGAACATTTCCTGCATATAATTTTAATAAAATTGGAACATTAATATAATCTATTTGATATTCATCTTTGTAGTTGGTACCTAAAAAAACGAAGTTATTTTCAAAACCTTGTCTTGAATATAGTATCTCTGGTTGAAGTGCTAATGAGTTACCAACTAATGGAATTTCTCCTACAAATCCAATGTGAAAACTAGTTCTAGGGTCTAATCCTTCTTCAAAATCACCTTTAGTTACTGTTGAGTAATTTAGTCCGCCTTTAATACCAAATTTAGCGCCGCTCGAGCTCTTTGTTTCTTCTTGAGAAAAAGCAGTTACCGAAATAAAAGCTGTAAGTAATAAAATGACTTTTTTCATAATAATAAATTTAAGTTAGAATTCTCTAAAAATTAATTGTTCTTAATTTCTAAGTGGTAAAGATATACTTGTTTGTAAAGTCATTTGTTATATTATTATTGCTAATCCTTATATGATTATATATAAAAAAAGTCCATCCTGATAAATCGGACGGACTTTTGGATTTATTATAATTGTGAGGTTATTTTGCAATATTCACAGCTCTTGTTTCTCTAATTACAGTTACTTTAACCTGACCTGGATAAGTCATTTCGGTTTGAATTTTGTGTGAAATCTCAAATGATAAAGTTGCGGCTAAATCGTCAGAAACTTTTTCGCTTTCTACTAATACACGTAATTCTCTACCTGCCTGAATCGCGTAAGCATTCTTAACTCCAGGGAAGCTATAAGCTACTTCTTCTAAGTCTTTCAAACGCTGGATGTAAGAATCTAATACTTGACGACGTGCGCCAGGTCTTGCTCCTGAAATAGCATCACATACTTGTACAATTGGAGAAATTAAATATTTCATTTCAATCTCATCGTGGTGGGCTCCAATGGCGTTACAAACTTCTTCTTTTTCACCATATTTCTCTGCCCATTGCATACCTAAAATGGCGTGAGGCAATTCGCTTTCTGTATCTGGCACTTTTCCAATATCGTGTAATAAACCAGCTCTTTTTGCTAATTTCACGTTCAATCCTAATTCTGCAGCCATTAAACCACATAATTTAGAAACTTCTCTTGAGTGTTGTAATAAGTTTTGTCCGTAAGAAGAACGGTATTTCATTCTACCTACAATTTTAATCAATTCTGGGTGTAAACCGTGAATTCCTAAATCGATAACGGTACGTTTACCAACTTCAATGATTTCTTCTTCAATTTGTTTTTTGGTTTTTTCAACCACTTCTTCAATACGAGCTGGGTGAATACGACCATCCGTTACTAACTTATGAAGTGCCAAACGCGCAATTTCTCTTCTTACTGGATCGAAACAAGATAAAATAATAGCCTCTGGTGTGTCGTCTACAATAATTTCAACTCCAGTTGCCGCTTCAATTGCTCTAATGTTTCTTCCTTCTCTACCAATAATTCTACCTTTTACATCGTCAGATTCAATGTTGAATACAGAAACACAATTTTCAACTGCTTCTTCTGTACCAACACGTTGTATTGTACTGATAATGATTTTTTTAGCTTCTTGTTGTGCTTGCATTTTAGCTTCTTCAATTGTTTCTTGAATATGCGCCATTGCATTGGTTTTAGCTTCTGCTTTTAAACTTTCAACTAATTGATTTTTAGCTTCGTCAGCAGATAAACCGGAAATTACTTCTAATTGTTCAATCTGACTTTTATGCAATTTGTCAACTTCTTGAGATTTTTTCTCTAAGTTTTCAATTTTAGTATTGTATTCTGCAATCTTAGCTTCTGCTTCGTCATTAACTTTTTTAGCTTTAGCTAATTCATTAGAAATTTGAGATTCTTTATCTCTAGTTCTTTTTTCGGCTTCAGCCATTTTTTTGTCTTTTGACAAAATTTCTTTTTCGTGTTCCGATTTTAATTCTAAAAATTTCTCTTTGGCTTGTAATAGCTTATTTTTCTTTTC
The DNA here is from genome assembly GCA_040385445.1 of Bacteroidota bacterium. Lineage (GTDB taxonomy): Bacteria > Bacteroidota > Bacteroidia > Flavobacteriales > Flavobacteriaceae > Flavobacterium. Next base: position 3,831 of record JAZKHI010000051.1, read on the forward strand.
AGCTTCGGCTTCTGATTTAGCATCTCTTAAAATTGAACCCGCTTCTTTCTTAGCATTTTTGATTAGGTTTGAGACATTGCTTTTTTCTAAAAATTTAGCAATTGCAAATCCTATAGCCAATCCGACAACGATTCCAATTATTATACTTGTTAATTCCATAGTTTAGTTTAGTTTAATAAAAAAGCCCACATCAGGTGTTTGAATAAACTCGATTCAGACAGGATTAGAGCTAAAACAATGATCAAGGATTCCCGATAAATCGAGACGTGCTTTACTATTGCAAATTCACTCATTTAATAGTTAGTGTTGAGTTTATCAAATATTTACTAATGTGGGCAGTACTTTAGTGTTTTTGTATGAACGTATTTTCTTATTTTGAAAGTAAACTTTCAATTTTTTCGTCGAGCTTTTTTAATCTTTCAAATGCATCTACGGTATCAGTAGATTTATCTATTTGTGTTTGTTCTATTTGAGAAGCAAATTGTAAGGCGCACATGGCCAATACATCTTGTTTGTCTCTAACTGCGTAGCTGGCTTCAAATTTTTTAATAGTGGCATCAATTTTTTTAGATGCCGTTCTTAGACCTTCTTCCTGAGTGGTTTCCACTGTTAATGGATAGACTCGGTCTGCAATTGAAATTTTTATTTTTAACTTTTCTGCCATAATTATTCAGAAAGTTGAGCTATACAATAGTCGATTTCTCTAATCAACGAATTTATTTTCAGTTTTGTTTCTTTCTTGTATTCTTCACTGCCTAGAAGAGAATTTGTGATTCGTAAGCTTTCCAACTCGTTTTTTAATGAGTTTACTTTCTCATTTTCGTGTTGGGCTGTCTGCTTTATTTCTCTCAATTCTTTAGATAAACTTTCGTTCAATTGCTCTAAATTTTCTATTTTTTTAGATAATTTAAAGAACTTTACTTCTAAAGAATCAATAACTTTTGACAATTCGCTCATTACAACTTAATTCTTTTCTTGATTTTACAAATTTAAAACTTCAATCTCGAAATCCAATACTTTTTTTCAAAAATTATAAAGTTTTTTTCTCGAGGCTATTTTCTTTAATTTTCGTCTTGTTTTTTACTCTTTATGAAATCTAAAATTAATGTCGCTATTAATTTTCCTGTTAAATGATTATTGTTTGATAAATCTAAATCAGGTGCGCCTTCGCAAATGTGAAAATAACTTGCATTTTCTTCTTTTCCAACTAAATGGATAAAATGACGGGTTTTTTCTACACTAAATCCGCTTAATGTCATGGCGCTACTATGAATGTTTGGAATCGCATCTAAATCTAATTCTAAACCAAAAGGTGTATTCGAAATAAATTTTAAGGCATTTGTTATTTCTGTTGAAAAACTTTTCGATTTTCTAACTGCCATTTCTTCATAGGTGTTGTATTTCACACGCTCTTCAATCGTTTTTAAGGTGTTGAAAACACTTTTTGACACAAAATTTTCGTGCAATCCGAAGATGAAATATTTTTTTAAGAAACCTTCTTCAAAAGCGTAAGTGAAACCATTTCCGCTATGACGGCCTTCCATAATTCGGAAATCGGTATGTGCATCAAAATTTATAGCATTTACTGGCATTCCTTTCGCTAAAGCCAAACCTTTTATATTACCGTAAGCGTTATTATGTCCGCCACCAATAATAATCGGAATTTTGTTGGCTTTAATAATTGTGCTAATCACATAAGAAACGTCTTTATCAATATTTTCAACTAAACTGAAAAGTTTTTTTCGATCTTCTTTGTTAGCTGTGTCTAAAGTTTTTGAAATTTCCATTTCTTCAGTGAAATCAATTTCGCCTAAAGCTATCAGTTCACTTCCTTTACAAAATTTATTGTGCTGAAAGTTAACTAAGCTTTTTAAAGTGCTTTCAAAAGCTGTTGCGGCTCCAGTTCTACCTAAGTTAGCTTTTACGCCAACATCTTCTGGTAAGCCAATTAAAACAAATTTTGCGTCACAGGTTGTTATAAATTCTATCCAATTTTCATTGCTTGGAACGGTAATTATCTTTTCGCCAAACTTTATTTCGCCACTTCTGTGTTGCGTGATTTTAGCTAAATCTTTAGAGCTGAATACGTTTAGTTTATCCATTTTGCATTTTAAATGTGTATTCAAATATAATATTTTCAAGATACATTACGTTATATAGTAATAGAAATAAATAAAATTTTATTTTTGTATAGAATATTAACCTAAATCAAACTAAGTATGGAATTAAATCAATCAAATCCTCGAAATTCAGGATTAAAGGCGGCTATTGTAGTTTTAGCCTTACTTCTAATGGGAAGTTTAGCGTATGTGTATAAATTGAATCAGGATAAAAATGATGTTGATTCTAGTTTATCTAAAACGATGACTGAAAAAGAAAAATTTCAGGCAGAATTGGAAGCGAAAATTACAGAATATGATGCTGCAATTGCTGACAATACCGCTTTAAAAGGGGAATTGGAAGAAGAACAAGCAAAAATTGTGGAATTATTAGAGAAAATTAAAAAATCTGATGGAAATGTTGCAGAACTTTCTAAATACAAAAATGAGTATGTGAAACTGAAACGTGAAATGGATAATTTAATTGCTGAAAATAATGTTTTAAAAGAAAACAATACAAAGTTGACTAAAAATTTAGATAGTACAATTGTTGTTTTATCTAATGCGAAAACAGCTAACGATACTTTAGCTGCAAAAAATGAAAATTTAACAAGAACAGTTGAAAAAGCGCAGAAATTATCGGTTTTAAACTTAACGACTTTAGCAGTTAAACAAAGAAATTCTGGAAAACAAGTTGATACTGATAAAGCAACTAGAGCTGATGTTTTAAAAATTAGCTTTACAATTGCAGAAAATCAAGTGGCTAAAACAGGTGAAAGAACATATTATGTTCAAGTAATTGATAGTAAAAACAATGTTTTAGGCGAGAAAAAAACGGAAACATTTGGTTCAACTTACTTACCATATAGTTTTCAGAAAACAATTAAATATGAAAATAAAACAGTACAAGTACAAGAAGATTTACCTGTAAAAAGTATTACAGCTGGTTCGTACTTTGTAAATGTATTTGATAAAAACGGAGAGTTAGTGTCTAAAAACAGTTTTCAACTAAGATAAAAAATTACTTTTGAGTATAAAAAAAGTCCCAATAAATTGGGACTTTTTTGTTTTTTGATTATTCTGTAACGGTTGCAGCTTTAAATTTTTCATTAACTTTTTTCCAGTTAATTACGTTAAAATAAGCATCAATATAATCTTTTCGTTTGTTTTGATATTTTAAATAATAAGCGTGTTCCCAAACATCTAAAGCTAAAATTGGTGTTCCTTTGGTTTCTGCTTTAGGCATTAAAGGATTATCTTGGTTAGAAGTTGTTGAAATTACTAATTTCCCTGTTTTATCTTTTACTAGCCAAACCCAACCTGAACCAAATAATTTTGTAGCACTCTCAGAAAATTGTTTTTTAAATTCATCGTACGAACCAAAGTCTTTATTAATGGCTTCTAAAACTTCGTCAGTTGCCTCGCCACCATTAGCGCTTAATACTTCGAAAAAGAAATTATGATTGTAATAACCTCCAGCGTTGTTTCTAACGTCAGCTTTACTCATGTCTAATTTTTTTAGAATTTCTTCTATTGATTTAGATTCTAAATCTGTTCCTTTTACGGCAGTATTCAATTTATTACAATATCCAACGTGATGTTTTGAATAATGAGTTTCCATTGTTCTGGCATCAATAAAAGGTTCTAAGCCATTATATGCATAAGGTAAACCTTTCATTTGAAATGCACCATCTGCGTCATCTGCTTTTACATCAGCAGGATTTCCCATAGGGGCTTTTTCTACTTTTTCTGGTTCTGGAATAGTAACTTCTACTAATTCTTTATCTTTTCCGCAACTTATAAAACCTACTACCATAGCAAGTGTTAAAATTAGAATTCTATTTTTCATTTGATTTATTGTTTAGATTTACACAAAAATAAAAAAAGATAAACATTACTGTCTATCTTTTAACATTTGATTTATAATTTCAATATATTTTTCTTTGGCTTCGTCAGCACTTAGATGTCTTACTTGCATCCAAGCATTTTGTTTGAAAGCTGTTATTATCTCGTCTGATTCGTAACCATGATGATTATAACTTATGTTTTCAGAAAGCGCCTGTTTGTAATAGGCATAAAGCACTAGCTGTACGTCCTGCGGTACAGAAGTTTTAGGAATTTTTTCGTTCGCATTACGAATAGCCTCCTGAAATCTTTCTTCTAATGACAATTCACTCATTTATTTTTTGCTAATTACTGTTTTGTTTCCGATAGCTTTATCTCCTAATTTTACATTGATTTCTGTTCCAATTGGGAAATATAAATCAACACGTGATCCAAATTTAATAAAACCAGCATCTTTACCTTGAACTACTCTCATGCCTTCCACAGCATAATTTACAATTCTTTTCGCTAATGCACCAGCAATTTGTCGGTACATAATTTCGCCATACACTCTGTTTTCAATAACTACAGTAGTACGTTCATTTTCTTCACTAGCTTTTGGATGCCAAGCTACTAAAAATTTTCCAGGATGATATTTGCTGTATTTTACGATTCCATTTAGCGCATATCTTGTAACGTGTACATTAATAGGCGACATAAAAATAGAAACCATTAATCTTTTATCTTTGAAATATTCTGGTTCGAAAACTTCTTCAATTA
>JAZKHI010000052.1:0-3108 GCA_040385445.1 Bacteroidota bacterium
AGTTCTTAAAAGTAATATTCTTCGATTTATTTTTTTCCATGAATTCGATAATTTCAGTAAAAGAAAAAGAATTTATATCAAAAACCACTTCTATATTTAATTTTTCATTGTTTGCAAACAGCTTAAAATCAGTTAAATATTCTTGCGATTTTCCTAAATTCAATTGCATATTTTCTTTAGAAAAAACCACATATTTATCGATGTTTCTAACCGTGTTTTTCTGTTGTTTTTGTTTGAAAATCGTAAAAACGAAGCTTCCCACTTGCATCATTAGATCAAAAACTACCGATTTTTTAAAATGTTTTTTATAGAAAAACTGCATTGCTTCACGGAAACGTTTCAAATATTTCTCATCTCGAACCGTACTTTCTCCTTTATAATGAATCACTGATGTTTCGTGAAAATAGAAATTCTCTTTTCCTAATTTCTGAATCATATAACTCAAATCGATATCATCGGAATACATAAAGCAATTTTCATCGAAACCGCCAACTTGCAAATACAAATCGCGTTTCATAACCATAAAAGCGCCGACTAAAATATCAACTTTTCCCGATTGATTTTTGGTAAGATGTTGCGCATAATATTTCCCGAAAACATTAGAAATTTTATACAATCCGAAAATTTTGGTAAATGCCACCCAAGGAGTTGGCACACCACGTTTGCTTTCTGGAAGAAAATTCCCAGTTCCGTCGATAAGTTTGCAACCGACGATTCCTATTTCGGATTTGAAATCTGGGATTAGGAATTTTAATATCTTTTCAAAAGTATCTTCAGCAACAACAGTATCTGGATTTAAAATACAAATATATTCGCCTTTCGCTTCAGCGACAGCAATATTGTTCCCTTTCGGAAAACCCACATTTAATGGATTTTCAATCAATTTAATTTGTGGAAACAATTGTTTCATCATGGCGCAACTATCATCCGACGAATTATTATCGACCACAATAATTTCAGCATCAATATTTTCAAGCGCCTTTTGAACACTTAAAACACATTGCTCTAAAAAATAGCGAACATTATAGTTAAGGATGATTACAGATAGTTGCATTGTGCGAAGATAACAAAACTTTATTTTTAATAAAGTCTTAACAAAATAATTATAAAAAAACTTAATATCTTAGTGAACTGAAAAATTTAACCATTTTAATAAATACAAAATGAAATTTATATATCAAGCGATTTTACTTTTAGTATCATTTTCCATGTTTTCTCAAGAAGAAATTAAGGACAATTATGATAAAAAAGAGATTTACATAACCATGAGAGATGGTGTCAAATTATTTACAGCTGTTTATACACCTAAAGATATTTCAAAAACCAAAAAATATCCTATTTTGATGCAAAGAACTTGTTATAGTATTGCGCCTTACGGAGTTGAAAACTTTAAAAAATCTTTAGGACCAAATGAATTTTTATCAAAAGAGAAATACATTTTTGTATACCAAGATGTTAGAGGAAGATATATGAGTGAAGGTGTTTTTACCAACATGACTCCACAAGTAGAACATAAAACCAAAAAAGATATTGATGAAAGTACTGACACTTACGACACCGTAGATTGGTTAATAAAAAACATAGCTTTTAATAATGGTAAAGTGGGTCAATACGGAACTTCGTATCCTGGTTTTTACTCGGCAGTTGGAACATTATCTAAACATCCTGCTTTAGTAGCATCTTCGCCACAAGCACCAATTTCCGATTTCTTTTTTGATGATTTTCATCATAATGGTGCTTTTTTAATGGGATATTTCAAAACGTTTCCTGTATTTGGAGTTCAAAAAACAAAAGCCGAAGAAAAAGCATGGTATTCAGACCAATCTATAAAATCGACTTCAAAAGATGGATCTATTTTTTATAACGAAATTGGAACATTAAAAGATGGTGTTGATAAATATTACAAGAATAATTTTTTCATGCAAGAAATAGTGAGTCACCCAAATTATGATGAATTTTGGAAATCAAGAAATTTGCTTCCTCATTTAAAAAACATCAATCATGCAGTAATGACAGTTGGTGGCTGGTTTGATGCAGAAGATTTAGCTGGTCCATTGAATATTTACAAAACCATAGAAAAGAACAATCCGAAAGCTAAAAACACAATTGTAATGGGACCTTTTTCTCATGGTGGTTGGTCAAGAGAATCTGGGAAACATTTTCATAATGACATTTATTTTGGTGATAGTATTGCTACTTTTTATCAAAAAAACATTGAAGCTAAATTCTTCAATCATTATTTAAAAGAAAATTCAAAAAATGCAGTGGCACTTCCTGAAGCTTATATGTTTGATACGGGTAAAAAAGAATGGAATGAATTTTCAAATTGGCCACCAAAAAACAATACTAAATTAAATTTTTATTTAAACTCAGACGGAAAAATCACGAATCAAAAACCTGCAAATTCGTCTTATTCTGAATATTTTAGTGATCCAAACAAACCTGTTCCAAGTAGTATCAATTACAGTGACATGAATGGTTTTACTCCAAGAAATTACATGTCGGAAGACCAAAGATTTGCATTAAACAGACCAGACGTTTTAACTTTTACAACAGAATACTTAACAGAAGATATCACGTTAGCGGGAGAAATTATAGCCAAATTAAAAATAGAATCAACTTCTTCAGATGCTGATTTTATTGTAAAACTTATAGATGTTTATCCTATTGATGAACCTCAAAACAAGGAAAAACCAAATGTTTTGTATGCAAATTATCATCAAATGGTTAGAAGTGAAGTGATGCCAGCTCGTTTTAGAAATAGCTTTGAAACACCAGAAACATTGATTCCAAATACCGCAACTGAAGTTAATTTCAGATTACAAGATGTGTTACATACCTTTAAAAAAGGACATAAAATTCAAATACAAATTCAAAGCACTTGTTATCCTTTATTTGCAGTAAATCCTCAAAAATTTCTAGAAAACCCTTATTTAGCTAATAAAGAAGACTATACAAAAGCATTCATAAAAGTTTTAAATGATAGTTTTATTGAAGTTGAAATAGTAAAATAATACAAAAGCTGTCCTAACCGACAGCTTTTTATTTACTTATAAAAGATTGCTTCGTTCTATTCAATAACCTATTTTTGCAATTCGAAAAATGAAC
>JAZKHI010000053.1:0-4356 GCA_040385445.1 Bacteroidota bacterium
TATTCCTTTTAAAGATGTGATTGAATTAAGAGTGGTGAATAATGAAAAAGCTTCTACTTATTTCGATTCAATCATCATAAAATTAGGAAACATTGTAGATTTAATGTACGTAACTGAAAAAGTAGACGGCGCTTTATCATACAGAGTAAAATCTAACGAATATTTCATTCCAATTACTGGAAACATTGATGTGGAAGCAGAAATCGCAAAATTAACGGAAGAATTAAATTATATTAATGGTTTCTTGAAATCGGTACAAGTAAAATTATCAAATGAAAAGTTTGTGGCTAACGCTAAACCTGAAATCATTGGAAACGAACGCAAAAAAGAAGCAGATGCTTTAGCAAAAATTGCTACTATTGAGCAAAGTATTGCTGGATTGAAGTAAGAAATATTATTAAAGTAAAAAGCCTAAACGTAATTGTTTAGGCTTTTTCTTTGAACGATTTTTTATAATAATTTTGTAATTTTCCTAAACAGGTAAACCGATTCGAGAAAGAAAAGAAGCAAATCGATGAGAAATATTTTCTCTATATAATTCACTAACCTTACAAACAAAATTAGATTTTTTATTTTCAAATAATAAATTATGATTTACAGTAAAATAATGTTTAAAGTCAATCACGGAATCAGTAATTGTTATGTCATCTGGAAATTGTAAAAAATGATATCTTGGATTACTATTTTGTCTTAATATTTTATTGTCCGATTTATCATGTTTTCTACTAATTGATTGCATTTTTAAACCAATATCTTCAAGATGTAAACCATCATAAACGTGTTCTATATTATAAAGTGGAGCTACAATTACAGAAATTAAATGTTTATCTTGATTTACACTTGAAGTGTTAGATTTATTATTATAATCTTGTTCCAAATCACAATCTTGAGTCAGTACATAAACATATGGAAAAATAATTTTAGATATTTCAATTTGCCCTTGTTTCTCAATGGCATATTCGACAAATTCTACATTTGCTATAATATCTCCTTGACATAAACGATTAGGGTCAATTATTTTTTCAATTTTAATCATTTTGTAATAGTTGCCTTAATTATAATTCTTTTCGGTTTTGTAATCGTATAGTTTTCCTCATCAGCCGAAAATTCTGTGTTTTCTAAAACATCCATTCCACCGCCATTAGTTTCTGTACTCTCTGTAGAATATTCATCAGAGAATATTTGATTAATTTCTATATCCATTTTATGATAGATTTAACTCAAATTTTTCTCGCAGTTTCTCTGTAATAGAAAATTCAAATTGATTTTGAATTACACTATGTTGTTTTTTTAAATAATCATCTATTTCGTGTTGTTTTAAAATCCCAGTATATGACGCATCTAAATCTAAGGTAAACATTTTCTTTTTTATCACTGCAGGATAATCCGCATTATTGATACCATATTGAAATTTAAGTATTATGTCATCTTGTTTCAATTCTAAATTGTGAAATGCTCTAATTATGTTTTGTGAATTCTCGGTAACTCGAAAAATAGATGTTAAATCTTTATTTATATATTCATCCCATTCTAATGGATTTGTTTCTCCATAAATATTGATTTCATTAATATATCTTAGACCCATTCTTCGACATAATAAACTACTAAAATGAGTAAAAAAAACATCTTTAATTTCAATTAAAACCGCAAAAATACTTTGAAAAGAAATATAATTATTAACTTGAATTGCGAAACTATTACTTTTTATAAATAGTGAGGCATTACGTTCCATTGTATGAAAATGCCATTCTTTCAAGTTAACATTTTCATCTTTAACATCTGCTTTTGAAATGCGTAATTCTCTTGCAACAACATCTTTTGGTTCAACAATTGGAAACGATTTTTTAATTAAATCTATGATAGGTTCTGGCAATGTAGTATTTAATTCGGGAACATCTTGCAAAAAATCAAGACGAAATATAACCCTTTTTATTGGTGTATTCTTGTAGCAAATTTTATCTAAATCCATTTTATGTCTTTTTTTATTATTAAGTATAACTAACAACCTATAAATAATTTAAACAGAAAGTTTAAATTATTTATAGGTGTTTTTTAATCTTTCGTAAATATAACAAATTCCTACAAAAAAACCGCTCAATTTTTTAATAGAACGGTTTTTGGTGTTTTTGTTTCAAAAGCAACACTTCGACTCCGCTCAGTGTGACAATTTGAAAGACAAAAAGTTAATCATTCATAGAAATCAAAAACTCTTCGTTATTTTTTGTTCGTTTGATACGAGATTCGATAAATTCCATAGCTTCCACAGGATTCATATCGGCTAAGTATTTACGTAAAATCCACATATGTTGTAACGTTGATTTGTCTAATAATAAGTCGTCACGACGCGTACTTGAAGAAACCAAATCGATAGCTGGGAAAATACGTTTGTTAGATATTTTTCTATCTAATTGTAATTCCATGTTACCAGTTCCTTTAAATTCTTCGAAGATAACTTCGTCCATTTTAGAACCTGTTTCTGTTAATGCAGTTGCGATAATACTCAACGAACCACCGTTTTCAATATTACGAGCTGCTCCAAAGAAACGTTTTGGTTTTTGTAATGCATTGGCATCTACTCCTCCACTCAACACCTTTCCAGATGCAGGTTGAACCGTATTATATGCTCTTGCTAAACGTGTAATTGAATCTAATAAAATCACTACATCGTGTCCACATTCTACCAGACGTTTTGCTTTTTCCAAAACGATATTCGCCACTTTTACGTGTCGGTCTGCTGGTTCATCAAAAGTTGAAGCAATAACTTCTGCACGCACACTACGTTGCATGTCTGTTACCTCTTCTGGTCTTTCATCAATTAATAAAACAATTAAATATACTTCAGGATGATTGGCCGCAATTGAATTGGCAATATCCTTTAATAACATCGTTTTACCCGTTTTTGGTTGTGCTACAATCATGGCACGTTGTCCTTTACCAATTGGCGAGAACATATCGATAATTCTTGTAGATATAGAAGTGTTTTTTCCTGATAAATTAAATCTTTCTTCAGGGAAAAGTGGTGTTAAATGTTCGAAAGAAACTCTATCACGAATCACTTGTGGATCGTGACCGTTAATTTTTAAAACGCTAACTAAAGGGAAAAACTTTTCTCCTTCTTTTGGTGGGCGAACCACACCTTTTACAGTATCTCCCGTTTTTAATCCGAATAAACGAACTTGAGATTGTGATAAATAAATATCGTCAGGAGAAGCTAAATAATTATAATCTGAAGAACGTAAGAAACCATAACCATCTGGCATCATTTCTAAAACACCTTCACTTTCAATAATTCCGTCAAATTCAAAATCAGATTCACGGAAGTTTTTGTTTCCTTGATTTTTATTAAACTTAGGGTTATTATTTTGGTTGTTATTTTTCTTGAAATTCGGATTCTGATTGTTTCTTTCTTGTTCTGCTGTTTCAGATTTTACTTCTTCTGAAGTTTCTGTAGCAACATTTTCTGTATTCTCATTACTATCAGAATTTCCATTTTGTTCTTTTTTTTCTTCAACAACTTGTTGTTTAGGTTGTTGACTATATGATTCAGATTTCATTTCTGCATCTAATTCAAAAGACAACGTTTCTTGAGCTTTATTTGCTTGTTTTACCGTAGGTTTCTTAATTCTAGCACGTTGCGTTTTAGCTTCATTTTCATCAGAAACTGGAGCAACTTCTTTAACGGCAGCATCTTCCTTAACGGATTTTGCAACTGGAGTAACTTTTTTAGCGGGTTTCTCAGCCTTTGGCTTTTCTTCTGAAGAGTTTTGAGCGTCTAATATTTGTGTAATTAATTCGTCTTTTTTTAAAGTTTTGAATTTTTGAATATTAGCAACTTTGGCAATTTCTTGCAAATCAGAGAGTTTCATCCCTTTTAATATAGATGTATCAAACATAAATGTTTATGGATTTTTTAATCTTAATAAAATGAAAAAATTGTGATGAGAATTTTTTGCTGTTTTAAAGTATCGTATAATGAAGTACTTACGATTATTCTATGCAATATTACGAATATTTTATTATAAAACAATAGTTTTTTAAAAAAAGAAACTATATTTTTGTCACTATAAAAACTAAAAATGTTACAAAGAATTCAATCAATATATTTGTTTTGCTGCATGCTAACTGCAGGTGTATTGCCTTTATTCATTAGTTTGTGGACAACAACTTCAAAAAAAGAAGTTTTTGTTGCAGATAACATTTTATACATTGCTTTATTCGGGTTAACCGTTTTGTTAGCAATTGTAAGTATGTTCAGTTATAAGAAAAGACAAAATCAGTTTGTGATAAACAGATTGAACACAATATTAAACTTTATTATAATAGGATTATTAGTATATCATTCACTAACTCTATCTG
>JAZKHI010000054.1:0-24807 GCA_040385445.1 Bacteroidota bacterium
ACGCAAATTATTCTTCAGATTTAACACGTATGATTCCAGTTTCTGGAAAATTTACGGACAGACAAAAAGCGGTTTACAATGCAGTTTTAAATGTAAAAAACGAAGCTACAAAAATGTTGTTACCAGGAACTTTATGGAAACAATATCATGTAGAAGTTGGAAAAATTATGACTTCAGAATTATTAGGTTTAGGCTTAATTACGAAAGCGGATGTTCAGAATGAAAATCCAGATTGGCCAGCGTATAAAAAATATTTCATGCACGGAACGTCGCACCATTTAGGTTTAGACACGCACGATTATGGTTTATTACACGAGCCAATGCAAGCAAATATGGTTTTCACTGTTGAACCAGGAATTTACATTCCAGCAGAAGGTTTTGGAATTCGTTTAGAAGACGATGTGGTGATTCAACCAAAAGGAGAACCTTTCAACTTAATGAAAAACATTCCTATTGAAGCAGATGAAATTGAATCGATAATGAATAGCTAAACTTTGAATTTGTTTCAAGTTTAAAGTTTCAGGTTAAACGGCTCGCGAAAGTGAGCCGTTTTTTTTATGCGCAAACTTGTCATGCTGACGTAAGGAAGCATCTCATAAAGTTTGGATTTTGATTATGTGATTTCTCTCGTTGGTCGAAATGACAAAAGAAAAATTAAACCGTTGGAATTTTCTCCACTAACATTTCATTCCCGTTTGTATCGTAATAACTACAAGTCATTTCATCCATAACCACAATCCATTTTTCTACTCCAGATTTCGCGCAATCCTTCAAGAAAGTCATGTAATCTGTATTTCCTTGTTGGTGCGATTTTAAATCGGATTTAAATTGTTCGATGTTACTTTCGTTGGCAATTGTAAGTGTTCCCGAAAAACCTTCAGATGAAGTTTGAAAATTATCTTTTCCGAAATAATTCGTATGATTATCAAACACAAACGTTTCGAAAGAAGTCACGCCTAGTGCAATAATATCTTGTATGTATTTTGGGAAATCCGCACCACTTTTGACTTTAGAATGCGCTTCGTGAATTTGTTGGATGGTGAACATAGGGTTTGGCTTTAGAGTTATTAATTGTCTAAAATTAGTAAACCATTTACAGTTTTATACTTTGGTATTTGAATTTGCGGTAAAGGTTGACAAAGTGTTTTATTTACAATTTTCTCTCTCATTAATTTTTTATCGTTAAAATGACGAGAAATATTTTGGGTTATTTCAGTGTAATTGTCAGACCCATCTTCCTTTTCATGATAAAATATTTTAATTGAACAACAATTTTCGTGTTCAAAAATAGTATTTAAAAGTGTTCTATCAGATAAACCGCATGAATGACCCATTAAATATACTTGAAAAACCCCACTTTCAATAAGAGTTAAAAGATATCTGTAATTTTGAGTATGTAAGTATTGAAATGATTTGATATTTTTTAAATAATTATTATCATTTTTGTCTTCAATTTGTTTATAGTCATTATCCATTTCGTCTCCAAAACCAAAATTTGCTGGGTTTGATTTGTCTATTATACTACCATGAATTTCATTCAAATAAGCATTATTAATTTTCAAAAATTTAATGTATTTATTCATTGTTGAGGTATAATTGAAACTTAAGAAATAATTAGAAATATTTATTTTTGGATTCTTGATATTATTGTTTCTGTACCCAGTTTGTTTCAACATTTTTATTTGATATTCTTCTTCTATTATTTTTCTTCCTTTAATTGAAATTTCTTTATAAAATTCATTAAGACTCTCCTTTTCATAGGATTTAATTTGAAAAATATTTAACATATCTTTGATATCTTCAGGTGAAAATTCAAATTTTTCTTCAATATTATTAATTAAATATTTCTCTAAGAGAGTTTTTACTTCATCAAATTCTCTATTTAATTTAGTAATAGATTTGTCTTTTTTTAAACATTCTTTTAAAAGCCTATAATACTCATTTTCAATATCTACCCAATTAGATTTATTCATTAAGACAATATCTCTAAACAACTCGTTATCTATCTCAAAAAAAGATGTGCTTTTATAATATGCTGAAATAGATTCTTCATAATAATAGCAATTGTTATTAATACAGTAATTTTTAAGACAAGATTCAAAATCTTTAAAATTATTAATTTTGTTATCTTTCAAATGATTCATATATCTGACATCAAATTTTAAAATACTCTTATATAATTCAGTATCTAATTTTAGAAAAATATTTCTCCAAAAATCATCGATAAAATCTCTATAACTCGTTGGCAAATCATGAGCCAAATCAAATCCGTTTCCTATAATAACCAATCTATTCATAAATCTAAAAAATCCTTTTCTCAAAAATACGATTTAATTATTTTAGCCAATGAATCATATAAGTTTTTTTTAAAATCTTACTAGTGAACTTTGCGGTTAAATCTTACTTTTGTAACTCAATAAAACAATATGTACAAACACACCCATTTTAAAAACACAAAAATTTCTTATACCGATGCTGGAAAAGGCACTGCGGTAGTTTTGTTGCATGGTTTTTTAGAAAACAGCACCATGTGGAACTATTTGGCGCCGGTTTTAACCAAGAAAAATCGTGTGGTTTGTATTGATTTGTTGGGTCACGGACAAACGGATTGTTTAGGTTATGTGCACACGATGGAAGATATGGCGGATGCGGTTCAACAGGTTTTATCTGAACTAAAAATCAGAAAAGCGGTTTTTGTTGGCCATTCGATGGGCGGTTATGCAGCTTTGGCTTTTGCCGAATTGTATCCGGAAACCATGAAAGGATTGGTGTTGTTAAATTCGACATCTCGTGCCGATAGCGACGAACGCATTGCGAATAGAACCCGCGCCATAAAAGCCGTAAAACAAAATTATGTTGCGGCTGTTCGAATGAGTATTGCGAATTTATTTTCGGAAGAAAACCGCGAAAAATTAATAGAGCAAATTGAATGGGTTCGTGAAGAAGCGTTGCAAACACCTTTACAAGGAATTATTGCTGCTCAAGAAGGCATGAAATTGCGAAAAGACCGTGAAGTGTTGTTGCATTTTGCGCCATATCCAATTATGTTAATCTTAGGAAAAAAAGACCCAGTTTTAAATTACGAAGAAAATTTAGAACAAATTGAAGGAACCAATGTGCAACTCGTAACTTTCAACGACGGACATATGAGTCACCTCGAAAATCAAGTGGAATTGGAGAAGGTTATGATTAGTTATCTGAAAGACATTTAGTACACCTTTTCAACTATAATTTTCGTCACTTCGAGTGATTTTCAAAAGAAAATCGTATCGAGAAGAAGAAAACTATAACAACTGTTCTCGATACATTCCGATTCATGCTTCATCGGAACACTCGAACTGACGTTTAAAAAATTAAATCACTTCTTTAAAAGAAATCGTTGGATTTAAAATTTCTTGAATTAAAACCACCAATTCTTCAGTGAAATTATTTAAGAATTCTGGAGTAATAATGGTTTCATTTATGGCGTTTTTTCCACTTCCAATTTTAAAAGTGAATGGTAAAAATCCGCCTTTCATATTTTTAAACGAAAAAATTCCGACTTCCACATTATAATTACCTTTCCATTCATTTTCCTGAAACATTAATGCATAACACAACAATTGAATAATTTTATCATTGGCTAAATCTAGCGTTAAGCCTTCAAAAGTGGCGATTTTTAGTTTATTGGCGTCTACTTTACCTGTTTTATAATCGATGATTCGAATAGTGTTATTTCGCAATTCAATTCTATCTACTTTTCCTGCAATTCGGATTGGAAATGGTAAATTTGAATGAGTGATTACAGCAGAATGTTCTTTTTCTAAAGACAAAATAAACAATTCATCACCATTTTCAATATTCAGTTTTTCTTGAATTAAGAAGTTGTAAATATTTCGTTTGGCAACCTCAAAAGCAATTAAATTTTTCCCTTTTTTGATTTCGCCTTCTTTGTATACTTCCACAAATTTTTCTAAAGTAAACGCTTCAATATTTTGAAACATCGCATCAATATCTGACGTTTTAATTTGTGTATTTGTGCCATCAAAAGGTTGGTACATTTTTTCTAAAACCTCATGAATAATTGTACCTAACGTATTCGCCGCTACGTTTTCTTCCACTTCTTCATTTTCACGAACACCTAAAATTCGTTGGTAATAAAACTGAATCGGATTTCGTAAATAATTAGTCAATGCCGATGGCGAAAATCCTTTAATTGTTGCAATTTCTTTTAGACGATCTAAAATCGGTTGCGTTTTTAAAATCTCCATGGGTTGATAAATCGTATCCGGTTTTATCGCATTATAAAACGTTTTTTTGAAATTGTGATTTGGCAAGTGTTCGATTTCTAACTGAGTAATGAAACGACTTTTTTCACCTGCGTCAATTCCTTCCGAATGCGTGTTATATAATAAGTAAATATTCTTCGCACGTTGCAACAAACGGTAAAAGTGATAGGTAAAAATCGCGTCACGTTCTTTGTAAGTTGGCAAACCTTTTTCCAATTTTACATCGTGTGGAATGAACGAATTATTCGATTTCCCGCCAGGTAATTTTCCTTCATTAAGTGAAGTAATAATCACATTTTCGAAATCTAATACACGACTTTCCAAAATTCCCATGATTTGCAAACCTTGTAATGGTTCACCTTCAAAAGAAACTTGTGCTTGATCAATAACCTGTTTGTAAATAGAAAAAAGAATTTCTAAATTTTCAATATTATGATAGGTTTCGTAATAGTTGGTAATTTTTATGATGATATTATAAATCGAAAACACAAACGCTTTCGTGACTTTATCTTGCTCGTTTTGATTACTTAAATGCTCTTTTATGTAGATTAGAATCGCTTTTAATTTCTCTAGAATTGCTGATACAGAAACATTCCAATCGAAAAACAAAAGAGAAACCAATTTGTTTTCTTGCAAATGATATTTAGAAAATAAATCAGCTAATCGATTACTTGTGATGAACGTTAAATTGGAATTTTTTATGATTTTAACGACTTCATTCGCATTCACACTTGAAACCACCAAAGGATTATTCAGGATTTCTAGCACTTCTTTATAATAGAAAACGCTTTGTTTTTTATTCCTGTTTTGAGCGTTCAAATGAAGGTTGAACAATTTATAAACCAATATTTGTGCTGGATTATTTTTACTAGGATAACCCATCGTGATGTTCAAATTCTCCACCTCAACAGGTAAAGAATTCAATAACGGAATTAAGATATTTTCTTCACTTAATACGACTGCCGTATTTTGTAAAGAATGATTTTCTAAGACAATTTTTTCGATTATTTTCCCAGCGATTTTTGCTTGACCGATTGATTTTGGTGTTCCAATTACTTCAATGTTTTTTTCATTAGAAAACTCGTTCATTATCCAATTGAATGGATTCGTTTCAAAATGCTTCCACGAATTTTTAATTCTTCGTAAAAACAAACCCGCATCATGGAATTCGTCTTTTAAAAAAACGGCATCAATATCCCAAAAAACAGTCGCTTTTTTATTTTCTAATAAATATTTAATGATGGTTTCTTCGGCATTATTCAGCGCGTTAAAACCGGCAAATACGTAAGTTTTGTTTCCTAAGCTCTTTGTGAAATCGATAATGTTTTCAGCCGATTTTCGGTATAATAAACCTTGGTAACCAACTTTCTTATTTAATAAATGCTGGCTAAATTTTTCGTAATAATCAGGTAATAATTTCCAAAACTCTAAATGGTTTTCCACCAATTTGGTTTGGTTATTTAGGTTTGGTGTCCAATGTTTGATGCGTTCAATATCTAGCAGATAGGAAAATATCTCATTCTGATTAATTAGATAACGGTCAATTTCATTAAAATCTTGTAGTAACGTTACAGCCCAACTCGAAAATTTCTCAAAATCTTGTTGTTTAGATTTCTCTGTAATATCTAAATACACAATATAAAACTCGAACAAAAGTTCAATATTATCCAAAGCTCTAAGTTGCGCAATATCTTCAATTAGGCTTTCAATACTAATTATTTGAGGTGCTAAAAAAGTTTCTGTAGATTGATTTTTTAATTCTTCAATTAAAAAAAGTTTTGCTCTTTTGTTAGGCAAAACAATGTTTGTGTTATATAATGAAGTAGAATTATTGGTTAATAATTCTTTTGCCAGTTTAGATAAAAAAGATGCATCCATGGCAATAAAGATAAAAAAAAGGCCTCAATAAATTGAGACCTTTTTTAAATATTATAAGAGAAAAATTATTTTACTAATTTAACTTCTACTCTTCTGTTTTGAGCTTTACCAGCTTTAGTTTTGTTTGAAGCAACTGGTTTAGTTTCTCCGTAACCTTCAGAAGTTAATCTGTCAGCACCAATACCGTTATCAACTAAGTAAGTTCTTACAGCAGCAGCTCTATCTTTAGATAATTGTAAATTCATAGCGTCTTTACCATCTGAATCTGTATGACCTTCTAAAGCAAACTTAGCAGTTGGGTACTCTTTTAAGATAGCAACCATAGCTTGTAATACTGGGTAAGTTTGTTGTTGGAATGAAGCTTTACCTGAATCAAATAAGATAGTTTTAGCATAATCATTTAATTTTTTCATAGTATCTTCAGATACTTCAGGACATCCGTTGTTAGCAACAGTTCCAGCAACAGTAGGACATTTGTCATCTTTGTCTAAAACTTTGTCACCATCAGTATCAGGCCATGGACAACCTTTGTTAGCTTTGTCTCCTTTTACAGTAGGACAAGCGTCATCTTTGTCAGCAACACCGTCACCATCAGTATCAGGACAACCTTGTAATACTGGTAAACCTGGGATATCAATACATGCGTCATCTTTATCAGCAACAGTATCACCATCTTGATCAGGACATCCATTCATTTCAGGAGTACCTGGCTCATCGATACAAGCATCAGCTGAATCTTGGATTCCGTCTCCATCAGTATCAGGACAACCTTGGAAAGCAGCTAAACCAAATACATCTGGACAAGCATCTTCTTTGTCGATAATTCCGTCATTATCTTTGTCTGAAGCTCCGAATTGGAATTTTAAACCAACTTGGTGGAAAATATGAGTTGGAACATCTGCATCTGGAACTCTGTTGTCGTCGAAACCATATTTCAATGTAGAACCTAAAGTAACTGCAACGTTTTTAGCAAACCAAATGTTTAAACCCCATCCTCCATTTACAGATCCTGCAGAAGCATCACCGAAGAAAGTATAACCTCCACCTAAGTGTAAAGTTGGGTCAAACCATTTTGACTTTAATGCGTTTTTGAAGCTATAAGTAATCGCTCCGTCAACTCCGTAATAGTTTAAATCACCAGGGTTTACAACAACATCCGTGTTGTATGTACGGTTACCAAAAGCGTCGTTAGCTAAATTTACCCATTTAGTAATTTTGTTAAATGATCCTGTTAAACCAAAACTGAAGTTTCCTCCAATGTTTTTAGCAACACTTACATAAGATGCAGAAGGA
Source organism: Bacteroidota bacterium (assembly GCA_040385445.1). Classification (GTDB taxonomy): domain Bacteria; phylum Bacteroidota; class Bacteroidia; order Flavobacteriales; family Flavobacteriaceae; genus Flavobacterium. The sequence goes on from JAZKHI010000054.1 coordinate 7,440, forward strand.
ACAATGTTAAAGTTACCTTTAACATCATAAAGTTGTTCAAATCTAAGGTGGTCATTTCCTTTCATGCTTATCTTTGTGTCAACTGCGTTAACTCCGAAAGATACTGCCCATGGGTTTGTGCTGTCTTGAGCATTAGCTGCGAATCCAGCTAATAATAACGCCCCAGCAAATAGTTTGTTAAGATGTTTCATACTTTTTATTTAATTTAATTACAATGCGTTATAATACCAACAAAAGTAATATGTTTTTTGTAATACACAAAACTTTTGTGCTTTTTTTCCTAATTAAAAGTTAATTAATGCTAATTTACTGAATAATATTTAGTTTTTTCCCTACTATAGTGAAGGCTTCAATGGCTTTGTCCAAGTGTTCTTTCGTGTGAGCAGCAGATAATTGTACTCTAATTCTTGCTTTTTCTTTAGGAACAACCGGAAAAAAGAACCCAATTACATAAATTCCTAATTTTAATAACTCATCCGCCATCACTTGAGACAATTTTGCATCATATAACATAACAGGTACAATTGCAGAATCGCCATCAATGAAATCCAAACCTGCTTTTCTCATTCCTTCTTTGAAATAATTTGTATTCCATTCTAATTTATCTCTTAATGAATTGTCTTTTTTCAATAATTCGAAAACTTTCAATGAAGCTCCAACAATTGCCGGAGATAATGAATTCGAAAATAAATACGGACGAGAACGTTGACGTAAAATTTCAATTACTTCTTTTTTAGCCGTTGTGTAACCACCCATCGCACCACCTAAAGCTTTTCCTAATGTTCCTGTGATAATATCCACACGACCCATAACTCCTTTTGCTTCCATAGTTCCTTTACCAGTTGCACCAATGAAACCAGCAGCGTGACATTCGTCTACCATTACTAAAGCATCATACTTATCTGCTAAATCGCAAATTTTATCTAAAGGCGCTACTAATCCGTCCATTGAAAAAACTCCGTCTGTTACAATTAATTTGAAACGATGACCGGCTTCTGTGGCTTTGATTAATTGCTCTTCTAATTCTTGCATGTTAGAATTTTCATAACGATAACGCGCTGCTTTACACAAACGCACTCCATCAATAATTGAAGCATGATTTAAACTATCCGAAATAATACAATCTTCTTCTCCTAATAAAGGTTCGAAAACTCCACCATTCGCATCGAAAGCCGCAGCATATAAAATCGTATCTTCTGTTCCGTAGAAATCGGCAATCTCAGCTTCTAATTGTTTATGAATATCTTGAGTCCCACAAATGAAACGCACAGACGACATTCCGAATCCATGAGAATCCAAAGCATCTTTTGCCGCTTGTACCACTTCTGGATGAGAAGATAATCCTAAATAATTGTTCGCACAGAAATTTAAAACTGTTTCTCCGTTTACAATAATTTCTGCACCTTGTGGTGAAGTAATAATTCTCTCTTTTTTATACAATCCGTTTTGTTGAATGGTATTTAACTCATTCTGCAAATGCTCTTGAATTTTTCCGTACATCTTTTAAGTTATTATTTTTAGTTGTTGTTTATCGTTTGAAATATTTCTACAAATGTATAATTTTTAATTCTTCTCCTATATATAGTAGCACTTTTTTAGCCACTTTTACATTCATTTTTTCAATAACGCGCACATAATTCTCAATCTGGTTTTTGTGTTTTTCCTCAGGCAAACCTGTTTTATAATCAATTAGGTAAGCTTCATTATTATTCATCACCAATCTGTCGGGTTTTAAATTGATTTCATTTGGCGAAATAATATTGTGTTCTGTAAAAACGCTATAATTCGGATTAAAGAAAGCTGATAATTCGGGATGATTGATAATTTGGTTTACTTTTTCTTCGAAAATGGTTTTTTGTGAATATTGAATTAAACCTTCTTCCAAACTTTTCGTTAAGGCGAATTGCAAATCGTTTTTGGTAATGATATAAGATAAAATCTGGTGTAAAATATTTCCGAATTCAATCGCATCTTGTTGCAAAGTTCCCCACATTAAGGCTTCTTTTTTTGCAATTTTAATCGAAGAAAAATCTAAGGCATTTGCTACAGCATTAATTTCGGCTTTATTTTTAGAAAACAGTTTTGGTTGAGATTGTCGTTCCGAATTTCCAAAAACATATTCTTTTTGTGCGATAGAAAAATTCGCTTTTTGTTCTAAGAAATTGATGAAATACGTCGCCAATGTTTTGGATGTCGAAATTTCACCTTTTGCGGTGACTTTATAACTACTAATAATATGTAATTGTTCTTCAGCACGTGTTAACGCCACGTACAAAACGTTTATCGTATCTAAAATTTCTTCTTGTGATTTCGTTTGATAAATTTCGTTGGTTTTTTCATTGTACTTTTCTAAAACTTTCGTGTTTTTAACCAAAGCTTGTGGCATATCAACGTTTTCATCTTCCATTGGAATCCAAATGTTGTTGCTTCTCGGATTTAAACTATCATCGGCAAACGGATAAATTACCACAGGAAATTCTAGACCTTTCGATTTATGAATGGTCATGATTCGAATCGCTTTTTCACCTTCTGGCGATGGAATACTTTGTTTGAATCCGGTTTTTTTCCAATACTCTAAGAAATCAGCAATACTAGTTTGATATTTTACGTTTCGTTCCAGAACCAAATCGAGGAAATATTGCACGTAAGAAATTGTAGTTTTTTCTTTTAAAAACACGTGAACGATATTTTCTACGGCTTCGTACAAAGATTTTTTTCTGCAGTTTTCAAAAGAAATCGAACAATCAAAATCCGCTAAATATTTTTCTAAATTAGTTTCCGATAAATCTTTGGTTTCTGTAATAAACTGATGGATTTCTTGTTTCGAAACTTTTTCTTTCGCCACAAAATACAACCAATTTATTTTCGACTCCTGATTGTTCGCACTATCCAAATATTCTAAGAAATTAATTATGAATTTCACTTCAGAAGCATTCTGAATTAACAACGTTTCCGATGAAATAATTGGAATGTTGTTTTCGGTTAAAAAGTTCGCTAACAACACACCGTTTCTGGTTTTTCTGGTTAACAAAACAATGTCAGAATATTCGAATCCGTTCGCAATAGAATTCTGAATAATTTCTAAGGTTTTGGATAAATATTGCTTGTCTTTTTCCGTGATATTTTCATCATCGGCAATTTCATCGTTAATCTCAATATCGTCATTTAAAAAACTCACCGAAACAAATCCGCCTTTTTTCGAATTGACTTCCTGATTCGCGGTTTCTTGATATAATTTTTGATAGGCTTCATTTGTAAATTCGCCGGAAAGAAATTGAAAAAACTGATTATTAAAATCAATCACTTCCGAATAACTTCTGTAATTTTTTGGCAGATTTTTGACGCGTTTATCTTTGTTTGAAAACGGATTTTCGTCGTTACTTAAATCGATAAATTGTTCCGCTTTTCCACCACGCCAACGATAAATCGATTGCTTCGGATCGCCCACAATCATTAGCGAACCTTTTGTGCCGTCTAAATCTTCACTCGCCAAAGCGTTATCAATTAATGGGACGAAATTTTCCCATTGCAATTGCGACGTATCCTGAAATTCGTCAATAAAATAATGACGGTATCTGTCGCCCAAACGTTCATAAATAAATGGCGCTGGTTGGTCTTTAATTTCGTTGTGAATTATGGTATTGAAATCGGAAATCGACAACACATTTTGATCTTCTTGTAGTTGCTTGTATTCGCGATAAATCACGTTGATTAAAGACAATGGAATCATGTTTTTGATAATCAAATCGAACAACGCATTCTCGCTTTGAGCGCTGTAAATAATCGTTAATTTTTGTTTCCAAGAAGACGACAAACTTTCCACGACTTCTAAATTATTCGACTTTTTCGGAACCGTAATTTCTCTGTCGTTGACGAAATCGTAATCCGTTGCCTTCTCGTGAAATAAATTCACAATATGATTGTAAAAAGTTCCTCTATCGAAATCGTCTTTAGTTAAATTATGTGATGTGAAATCGTCAAAAATCTTTTTAGAGTTTTCCTTAATTTTTGATTTATTATTTTCAATTTTCTGCTTGATTTTTTCTGCAATTTTAGAAAAATCATCTACCGATTTATCACTTAATTTTCCGAAATTGAAAAAATGTTCTTCGTTTAAGATCAGTTTCGAAACTTCGTATAAATCGACAGTTACATCGGAACTTTTGTCGTCGTCAGCTTTACTTTTAGCAAAATTCACTAAAATATCAGTCAGTTGTTTGTCTTCACCGGCTTTTGCGACTACTACATCAATGGCGTTTTTCAGTAATTCATCTGTATCAAGAGTGACATCAAAATTGGTTGGTAAATTTAAATCGTGCGTAAACGTTCTGATGATTCGATGTGTAAATTTATCGATAGTAGAAATATCAAATGCCGCATAATTATGTATTAAATTCTTTAAAATTTTTCTCGATTTTAACTTTATAGAATGTACATCCAATTTAATTTCGGAAGCAATTTCTTGCATGAAATCGGCTGTTTTTTCCGAAACTTCTTCTTCTGTAAAAGCGATTAGACTTTCTACAATTCGGCTTTTCATTTCTTCTACTGCTTTGTTCGTAAACGTAATCGCTAGAATTTTTCTATACGCATCATTGGCTGGCGCCACTAACAAAATTTTCAAATATTCTTTTGTTAATGTATACGTTTTCCCAGAACCAGCTGAAGCGTTATAGAGTTGAAATGCCATATTTTTTATTTTTTAAGTCACAAATAACACCGATTAATTCCCTAACTCATTCTCATTTCGAATAATTTCAATCAAAAAAAACTATGAATCTATGTGTTAAATCAATTTCGTTTGTGTCTTGTAAATTTTTATTTTCAAAGTTAAAGTTATAAATTTGAAAATTATAATTAATCATTTAAAAATATATATCATGGCTTTTGAATTACCGCAATTACCTTATGCATACGATGCATTAGAACCACATATTGATGCGAGAACTATGGAAATTCACCATACAAAACATCATAATGCTTACACAACAAATTTAAACGCTGCTATTGCTGGAACAGATTTAGAAGGAAAATCTATTGAAGCGATTATGGCAAGTTTAGACATGAACAACATGCCACTTAGAAATAACGGTGGTGGTTTTTATAATCACAATTTATTTTGGACGGTAATGTCGCCAAACGGTGGTGGTTTACCAACAGGTGAATTAGCTGCTGCAATTGACGCTGCTTTTGGAACATTTGATGCTTTCAAAGCTGAATTTGCTAAAGCTGCTGCCACACGTTTTGGATCAGGATGGGCTTGGCTTTGTGTACAAAAAGGTGGAAAAGTAGAAGTTTGTTCTTCAGCGAATCAAGACAATCCATTAATGCCAGGAATTGGTTGCGGTGGAGCGCCAATTTTAGGTTTAGATGTTTGGGAACACGCGTATTACTTAAACTACCAAAACAGAAGACCAGATTACGTAGAAGCTTTTTTCAATGTTATTAACTGGGATGAAGTAACGAGACGTTTCAACGAAGCGAAATAATCTTAAAAATATAAAATTAAAGCGTTCAAGTATAATTGGACGCTTTTTTATTATATGTATATTTGCTACTAATTTACTACTAAATGAGAATATTGTTTTGGATTTTGTTTTTATGTTCTTTTGGAGCGATGGCTCAGAAGAATACATTAAAGCAGGATGAAAACACGCAAAAATTAGTAAATAATATCATCAGAATTCAGAATAATAACAATTTAAAAGCAACTGATTTTAGTTATACTTTTTACGAAAAATCAATTGTTTCGGCACATCCAGATTCTATTTCTGCAAGCATTGATACCATTTTCAAAAACAAGAAAAAAACGAAATTTATAGTTGATTCTTCTAGTTATAAATTCAAAAAAAGAATCACCAAACAACACGTGTATCAAACCGAAAAAGTTTCTGCAATTTCTATGGTAAAAGGTAGAAAAAAAGAAACGATTATTGGTTTAAAAATGGCGGGTTTAAAACAACCTGTTTACGAATTATTAGGCCAAGAATTTATCCCTTTTGATTTGAGTAAAAAACAATTGAAAATCTTGCAATTTACGTTTCAAAATCCATTCACAACAGAAGGTTCAAAAAAATACAAATTCGAAATTACCGACACCATTGCTACTGCAAAAGGAAAAGAAGTGGTGTTGCAATTTGAATCGAAAAAAAACATCTTTAAAAATCAAATAAAAGGTTCGGTAACTGTAAATTTAAAAACGTTTTCTATAACCAAAAGCACTTTTTTCATCAACAGTATTATCAATGTGAAAACCGAAACCATTTTTGGTTGGTTTAACAATGGTAAATCGTGGTTTCCAGTTTCGCAAAGTTTACTCGTTACCAAAGGAAAAGGCAAACATAATATTGACTTTTTAGGCGAAAGTATTCAGTTTGATAACATGACGAATGCTACTTCAAAAAAGTACGATTATTCGAATGATTTGTATGTGAAAATTTACCGAGATTTCACCAATTATAATTTTACAGATCAACCCAAAAAACAACATTATCAAATTCATATTGATAAAAGTGCCACAAAAACGAATCCTGCTTTTTTCAATACTATTGCAAATGACACTTTAGATAATCGCTCGCAAAATACCTATCAAGCTTTAGACAGTTTGGTCACTGCTTCGAAAATTGAGAAGAAAATTTATTTCGGAAAAAAACTAATTAACGGACAAATTCCGTTTGGTTTTATTGATGTTCGTGCTCGAGATCTTTTTAAATATAATAATTACGAAGGTTTCCGTTTAGGCTTAGGGATTTCAACCAATAACCGCCTTTCACCTTATTTTAAATTGTTTGGTTATGGTGCTTACGGCACAAAAGACGGTGTTTTTAAAAGTCAGGTTGGAAGTTCGTTCCGCATTTCTGCCAATACCGATACTTGGATTTCTGGTTCGTTTACGGATGATATTACAGAATTTGCAGATTTGTCTTTAATTCCCGACAACAAAAGATTTAGATTATATGATCCGCGACCATTTAACCTTTCTACGTTTTACAACCATCAATCTTATGAATTTACTTTCGAATCGAAATTTATTTCTAAAGTGGAAACTACATTAAAAATTAATCGTTCGCGGATCAATCCGTTGTTTAATTACGACTTTAATACGCCAAATAAATTATATGATATTTATAATTTAACTTTAGCTACTTTAAGTTTAGAATGGTCGCCCAACAGTAAATTTCTACAAGCGCCTCAAGAAATTTTAGAAGTCGAAAAAGGATTTCCAAAGGTGATTTTACAAGTTTCGCACGCGATTCCTAATCTGTTGAGTGACAATATCGAATTTACCAAAATTGATGCTAGAATTTACCAAGAGAGAAAACATTTATCAGGTCAAAAAACCACTTTTTTATGGCAAGCTGGAGTTAGTTTAGGTAAAGCGCCACTTTCTCATTTATATAGTGTTTCGCCAAATAATTTAGACCGAGAAGCCATTTTAAGCCGAATTACTTTTGCCAATAAAACGTCTTTTGAAACGATGTATTTTAATGAATTTTATTCCGATAAATATTCGCTTTTTCAATTGAAACATCATTTCAATAAATTTCAAATTTCAAAAAGTATTAAGCCGACTTTAGTCTTGGGAAGTAAAGTCGCATTTGGTGATTTTTCACATCCAGAAAATCATCAAGGAATTATATTTAAAACCATGGAAAAAGGGTTTTATGAAAGTGGATTTGAATTGCAAAACATCTTCAAAGGCTTCGGGTTTTCTACGTATTACCGATATGGACCGTATCAATTGCCAAAATTCGATCAAAATATTGCGATAAAATTATCGTTTACTTTGAATTTGGGGATTTAGACTATTCTTAATCCAACTTTAGAACAATCTAAACTCATATTCCCGAAACTTCGGGATATTAGGGTTAAAAAATGCATCTTTTAACTCATTTTAAGAATATAATTCGCCATAATTCTTACCTTTGCACCCTAAATTTATATCATGACGAAATGGTTAAACACCAGTTTTTGGAATTTTGTAGCGCGTACGCTTTTAAGAAATAGACATTGGGTGCTTTTGTTAATTGCTTTATTCACCATTTTTATGGGGACGCAATGGAAATACATCCGTTTTACACAAACCGAAGCCAACTTATTACCAAACGACCATAAAGAGAATATTGCTTACACTAATTTTTTAAAGAAATTTGGTGAAGAAGGCAATGTGATCATTTTTGCGGTTAAAAGTGCTGATGTTTTTAAACCAGAAACGTTTAAAGCCTGGAACAACATGATGGCTTCTATTGCTAAAAACAAAGAAGTGGACGGCGTTTTGTCTTTCAATGAAATTCAGGATTTAGTTAAAAACGATTCGTTACAAACCTTTCAATTAAAACCATTTATAGATCAAAATAAAGTGGCTGATGCTGCTTATTTAAATACGAAAAAACACGACTTATTAAACAAAATGCCTTTTTATGAAAGCTTATTGTTCAATAAAAAAAGTGGTATTGTTAGAAGTGTTATTTATCTTAAAAAAGACATTGTAAACAAACCAGAAAGAAAAGAATTCGTTTTAAACAAACTTATTCCGGCTATTGATGAGTTCAAAAATACTACCAAAACGGACATCAAAGTTTCGGGAATGCCATATATTAGAACGTTAAATGCGAAAGCTATTATTAGCGAAATTGGCTTGTTTATTGGTGCAACATTATTGGTTACTTCATTAATTTTCTATTTCTTTTTCCGCTCGTTCCGTACAACTATGATGGCGCTTTTTGTGGTGATGATTGGCGTAATGTGGTCTTTCGGATTTTTAGGATTATTACGTTACGAAATTACCGTTTTAACAGCTTTAGTTCCGTCATTGATTGTGATTATTGGGATTCCGAATTGTATTTTCTTAACCAATAAATACCATCAAGAAACGCGTGCTCATGGAAACAGAGCGAAAGGTTTACAACGTGTTTTAACGAAAGTTGGAACGGCGACATTTATTACCAATGTTACGACAGCGGTTGGTTTTGCAACGTTTATTATTACCGACAATAAATTACTTCAAGAATTTGGTATCGTGACTTCGATAAACATCATGGCGCTTTTTGTGCTGAGTTTATTTGTCATTCCGATTTTCTTCAGTTTTATGCCCATTCCAAAAGCGAAACATTTAGAGCATTTGGAAAGAGGTTATTTGGTGAACTTTAAAAACTGGATTATTGACCAAGTAAAATATCATAATGTAAAAGTTTATTCTGTTGCAGTTGGTATTTTAATTATCGGAATTATTGGCGTATATAAAATGAAAATTTCAGGAAGTATCTTGGAAGATATGCCAAAAAGCACACCGTTTTTTGAAGACATTCGTTTCTTCGAAAAAGAATTTAAAGGCGTTTTACCTGTTGAGATTTTAATCGATACGAAACGTAAAAAGGGCGTGATGAAAATTTCAACCTTAAAGAAAATGGACGAATTGCAATCAGAAATTGAAGCGATTCCAGAACTTTCAAAACCGGTTTCTATTGTGAATTTAGTGAAGTTTTCGAAACAAGCATATTACAACGGAAATCCAGCTTTTTATGATTTACCAGATTCGCAAGAGCAAGCTTTTATTTTACCATTTATAAAAAATTCGTCGAAAGACAGTAAAAATAATCCACTAAAAAGTTACGTAGATTCAACTGGGCAATATGCTAGAATCTCTACTTTTATGAGAGAAGTCAGCACGGATGAAATGGTGAAAGTGGAAGAAAAACTACAAGACCGAATTAATAAATTATTCCCGAAAGAACGTTTTACGGTTACGATTACAGGAAAAGCATTATTATTCCAAAAAGGAACCAGTTATTTATTAGACAATTTAATTGAATCGTTACTTTTCGCCTTAGCGTTAACTGGAGCATTGATATTTTTCTTATTCCGTTCAGTAAAAATGATTTTTGTAGCCTTGATTCCGAATTTATTACCATTACTTGCTACGGCAGGATTAATGGGCTATTTAGGCATTCCAATTAAGCCATCAACTATCTTGGTTTTCGGAATTGCGTTCGGACTTTCCGTCGATGATACGATTCGATTCTTGGCTCAATATCGACAAGAATTAGTTCGAAATAATTGGAAAATTAAAAAGTCCATCTTTAATACGTTGGATGAAGAAGGGCCAAGTATGTTTTATACTTCTTTCGTATTGTTGTTCGGATTTTCGGTATTTACTTTGTCGGATTTCGGTGGTACAGTGGCGCTAGGAGGTTTGGTTTCTATCACATTATTATTCGGAATGTTAACCAATTTAATTTTATTGCCGAGTTTGGTTTTATCATTAAACAGAAGTTTAGCTAACGAACAAGAATTGAAAGAACCAAGAATAGATATTTTAGAAAATGATGACGACCCAGATGCTGTGGTTGAAGAAAAATAAAAAAATAAAATGCCCTCACCACTAACAAACAGTTTGTTGTAAACAAACACCAATAATAAAAAGGTGATAACATATGTTACCTATAAAAAAACAACATATAAACATATGAATAATTTAATAGAAGAATTACAATGGAGAGGTTTGGTACACGATGCCATGCCAGGAACAGAAGAACAACTTTTAAAAGAACCAACAGCAGTTTATATTGGTTTTGACCCAACTTCAGATTCGTTACATATTGGAAGTTTAGTGCCCATTATTTTATTGATGCACTTACGTAAATTCGGACATAAACCATTTGCTTTAGTCGGTGGTGCAACAGGTATGATTGGTGATCCATCAGGAAAATCGAACGAAAGAAATTTATTGGACGAAGCGACTTTAAATCATAATGTAGAAGGAATCAAAGGTGTTTTATCTCGCTTTTTAGATTTCAATGCAACGGATGCGCAAGCGCCAGTTTTAGTGAACAATTACGATTGGATGAAAGATTTTTCGTTCATTGATTTTGTTCGTGAAGTGGGAAAACGTATTACCGTAAACTATATGATGAGTAAAGATTCTGTAAAAAAACGTTTGTCTGGTGAAGGCGAAGGAATGAGTTTTACAGAGTTCACTTACCAATTAATTCAAGGATACGATTTTTATCATTTACACAAACACCACAATTGTAAATTACAAATGGGTGGAAGTGACCAATGGGGAAATATCACGACTGGAACAGAATTAATCCGTAGAATGAACGTTGATTCTGAAACGGAAGGAAAAGCTTTCGCGATGACTTGTCCGTTAATTACAAAAGCGGATGGTTCGAAATTCGGAAAATCGGAAAAAGGAAACATTTGGCTAGATGCGGATAAAACGTCTCCGTATGAATTTTACCAATTTTGGTTCAATACAACAGATGTTGATGCAGAAAAATACATTAAAATATTCACGTTCTTAGACAAAGCAACTATTGATGCTTTATTAGCAGAACACGCTGAAGCACCACATTTACGTGTGTTACAGAAAAAATTAGCCGAAGAATTAACCGTGATGATTCACGGTGCTGAAGAACATGATAAAGCCGTTTTTGCTTCTCAAGCCTTCTTTAAACCAACGGTTGACGATTTAAAACAATTGGATTTAAAAACCTTAACGGATGTTTTCCAAAGTTTAGAACAAGCAGAAGTTTCTTTAGCAGAAATTGAAGCAGGTTACCCAATTGTAGATGCGTTTTCTAAAACAGGTTTCTTATCTTCGAACAACGAAGTGCGCAGAGCATTAAAAGAAAATGCGGTTTCTGTAAACAAAGTAAAAGTAACAGAAGAATTCGTAATTACTACGAACGATTTAATTGCGAATACATTTGTTTTACTTCAAAAAGGAAAGAAAAACTATTATATTTTAAAAGTAAAATAATATTATGAAAAAGGCTATTCTTATACTAGTTATCTTTTTTACAAATTTAGTTTTCAGTCAAAAAAGTGATTTTAATAAACCCGATTATAAATTAATCTCTAAGAATATTGAGAATAAAAACTCTAATTTCTTTTACCAAAATTTATTAAAAAAGCTTTCTGAAAATGACACATTAATAAGTAAAGAAGAATATTTTCATCTTTACTATGGCGCAGCTTTACAAAAAGATTATAATCCATATAAGAAGTCAAAATTTGAAGACGAATTAAATAAATACTATAAAGAATTAGAAGAAAAAGATTATGATAAATTTATTGCTTTAGCGAATAAATCATTAAAAGAATACCCTTTAGATTTAAGACTAATGAATTTTTTAGCCTATACACATCATATGAAACATAATGATGCTATGGCTGAAAAAATTTCGAAAAACTTTCATGGCTTGATAGCGGCTATTATGTCAACAGGTGATGGAATTACTTGTGAAAATGGATTACATGTTATTTCTGTAACACATGAATATGTTGTTTTAAACTTATTCGAATTAGAAGTTGTTTCGCAAAGTTTAGTTGAAAACTGTGATTATATGAGTTTTGAAAAAGACAAATATAAAGTAGCAGGATTGTATTTTGATGTTTCAAAACTATTTGAAAAACAGAAAATGATGTTTGAGAAATAAACTTTATTAATAAAAATAAAAAGCCGTTCTGATTGATTTCAGAACGGCTTTTTTATATTAATGAGGTAGTTTGCTTTTAAAGTAACCATAGCACCAAGTGCCAAAAACAGCACTCAGATACACAACTCCGACAACTAAAAAGCCAGCGCCAATTTGTGCATATAATGGTCCTGGACATGAACCTGTAATAGCCCATCCGATTCCGAAAATTAGTCCGCCATAAATTTGACCTTTATTACTTTCTTTATCTTCAAAAACAATGTCGTCACCCGAAAAAGTTTTGATATTGAATTTTTTAATAATAAACACAGATAACATCGCAACAATAATGGCAGTACAAATTATACCATACATAAAGAACGATTGCAAACGAAACATTTCATGAATGCGAAACCAACTTAAAATTTCCGCTTTAACGAAAATGATTCCAAATAGAATTCCAACAATTAAATATTTTAAGTTTTTCATTTTAAATAAATTTAAAGATTATTGGCAATATAACATTTGCGGTAAAAAAACCACCAATCATAAAGCAACAGGTTGCAATAAGTGATGGCAATTGAAAAGTAGCTATTCCCATAATAGAATGTCCGCTTGTGCAACCACCCGCATAACGTGAACCAAAGCCAACTAAAAAACCACCCACAATAAAAAAGAAAAATCCTCTTAAAGTAAATATATTTTCTAGAGAAAATATTTGTGTTGGCATCATTTGACTAAAATCGGTAATACCATATCCTGCCAATATTTCTTTAGTGCTTTCAGCAATTACAATTCCGTTTGGATCGGTTAAATAATTTGCGGCAATAAAACCTCCTAAGAAGATGCCAACCACAAAGAAAAGATTCCAGATTTCTTTTTTCCAATCATAATCAAAAAAAGGAATTTTTTTGGGCATAAATATCGCGCATAAGTGACGCATAGAGGAAGAAACTCCTAATTTTTTATTACCCATAAGTAATAATGTTGGTACAATTAATCCGATTAATGTACCTGCCACTGCCCAATGCCACGGCTGTTTAATAAGCTCTAACATAATGATTGATTAAATAATTCTCTTAAGATAATATAAATTCCTGTAAATAACACAAACCATCCAAAAACTGGCTTTAATTTTTCGTTTGCTATTTTTTTACTCAGAAACTGTCCAATAAAAATTCCAATTACAGCAAATGCTGTAAAGAATACTAAAAACCCCCAATCTATTGTTGTGGTAGAAATACTTCCCAAAAACCCTAAAAGAGAATTAAAAACGATAATGACTAAAGAAGTGGTTACTGCCTTTTTCATGGGTAATTTTGCTGTGAATAGTAATGCTGGAATAATTAAAAAACCACCACCAACACCAACAAAACCTGTTAATAGTCCCACAAAAAAACCTTTTATAATTAGGCTGTTGTAATTTATTTCCTGACTTTCAAGATTCGCGATTTTTCTTTTTTGAATCATGGAAAAAGAAGCCAAAATCATTAATACAGAAAACACTAACATGATTAGTAAATCTGTAGTTAATGTAAAATTCGAAATCGTGATAAGTTCCTTTGGTAGTAATGGCACAAGAAATTGACGCATCAAAAAAACAGAAATTACACTTGGTAAACCAAAATAAAGCGCTGTTTTATAATCGAGTAAGTTGTTTTTGGCTCCATTAAAACTTCCAAATAAAGCAGAAACTCCAACTACAAAAAGAGAATACGTTGTGGAATCACTAGGAGAAACATGTAAAATATACACCAAAATTGGAATCGTAAGTATAGAACCTCCACTGCCGATTAGACCAAGAGAAATCCCAATTAAAATACTTAATATAAAACCAATTATTTCCATATATAAATAGGTTGTTTCAATTTGTTCTTAATCCTATTCTGACACAAATTTAAGTGCATATAAAATGCTTTTCAGTAACAAGTGTTACAGAGGTTGAGGATTTTGTTTTTGGAGATTAAAAAAGTTATTTAATTAACAATTGTTTCCTCACTCCATTCTAATCCATTCGGTAATTTTTGGTTACTAAACTCAATATGAATCACTCTTCTTCTTTCGTTATTTGTAGTTTTATTTGAAGCGTGAAATAATAAAGGTTTCATAATCATTATTCCGCCTTTTTCAACTTCGCAAATTGTTTCAATTTCATCTTCAAGTTTGATATTTTCAATTCTACAAATTCCTTTTTTGTGAGATGTATTTAAAACTTTTAATGCTCCGTTGTCTTTTGTTGTTTTGTCAAGATGAATTCTTACTGTGAAAATGTTTTCTAATATTTCTTTTGGTGGTTGAACGGCAAATTGATTTTGCTTTATGGTCCAATTTTCAAAATTTTCAATTTCCGCTTTTTTATTGACAGAAATGGTCAAATCTTGATGATAAGCTACAAACCAGTTTGATTTTTCAGGTTTATCAAAATAAATAGATTTCGTAATGAAATAGTTTTCGCCAAAATTAGTTTTGATAATTTCATTTAATTTATCATTGAAAATATAACTTAATGTTTCTGGAATTTCTTTGTGAAATTGTCGAATTGCAAATAAATCATCCGACTTTCTAAAAGTAGAATTATCCTTAGAATTATTTGTTACTTTTTCAATTTCTGAAACAATTTGTTCCATTTCGTTATCCGAATAAATATTGTCAATTATTGCAAAACCTTCTGAATTAATTTCTTTTGAATAGTTCATTTCTTTTAGTTAAGATTTACAACAACTCAATATAGGCTCTGTTCAATTTAATTTTTCCTTTGTTTTCCAATGCTTTCAAAATTCGGGAAACCACAACTCGTGACGTATTTAAATCGTAGGCAATTTCTTGATGTGTATTGTGAATTTGTTTGGCGTGGTTGATTTTCGACTTTTCTAAAAGATAATTTAACAATCTTTCGTCCATGTTCATGAAGGCTAAATTGTCAATAGCTGTAAGCATTTCTTTTAATCGGTTGTTGTAACTGTTGAACACGAAATTTCGCCAAGACTCATATTTTCCCAGCCATTCGTTCATTTTAGCAATAGGAATTAAAACCAATTGTCCGTCTGTTTCGGCCATGGCACGAATTTCGCTTTTGGCATTTCCAAGGCAACATTTCATCGACATGGCGCAAGTATCACCTTTTTCAATAAAGTATAAAAGTAGTTCGCCTTCATCAAAATCTTCACGTAAAATTTTAATCGCTCCGGATAACATTAAAGGCATATTACTAATGTTTTCGCCAAAATCTATAATGATATCACCTTCCTTAAAATCATAAATTCTAGAAACTTTCAAAATTTCTTGCATTAAATCTTCTTCGAAAATAAAATTGTAGGTATTTTGGAGCGTATTTTCCATTTTTGATGAATTTAGAATTAATTCTAAGGCGAATTTAGTAAATTCAACAACAAATAGATGCTAAAAAGTGATTTTTTATAAATGGGATTGCCCTTCGACCTGCTCAGGGTGACATAAAATAAAAAAGGTGAAAATTTCTTTTCACCCTTTTTGCCCCAAATCTACCATAAAACTTAACCTACTAATTTTCTGGTGGTATAAAAGTAGCTCAAGTTATTCTAATTAGAATAATATATTTGTTATAAAGTAAATATTCTCGACGAAATGCACTTTTTTAATAAGCACGTTCTCCGTTACCTTCATAAAAGTTGATAAACGCTGTGTTTACTACTCTATTCCCACCTGGTGTTGGATAGTTTCCTGTGAAATACCAATCTCCTAAATTCTTTGGACAAGCCTTATGTAAATCTTCTACTTTTTGGAAGATAATTTTCACTTCCGCTTTCACTTCTTTTGAAGTTAACATTTCTGCCATTTTATCAGAAATTTGCTCATCTGTAAATGGTGCGTAAATTGCTTTCACATGATTGATAACTTCAGTATCTTTTAATCCTTGTTGAGCTTTACATTTTTTGTAAACTTCGTCTACAATATGATATTGATTGGTGTCTTTTAACAGCTCTAACGTAGCTCTGAAAGCAATAAATCCTTCCATTGTACTCATATCAATTCCGTAACAATCAGGATATCTAATTTGTGGTGCCGAAGAAACCACTACAATTTTTTTAGGATTTAATCGGTCTAAAATCTTAATAATACTTTGTTTTAAAGTTGTTCCACGAACAATACTATCGTCAATAACAACCAAATTATCCGTTGGTTTTACTACACCGTATGTAATGTCGTAAACATGAGAAACCATTTCATCTCTACTACTATCTTCCGTAATAAAGGTTCTCATTTTTACATCTTTAATCGCGATTTTTTCGGTACGAACTTTCTCTTCTAAAATTTCGTTTAATCCTTTTTCGTCTAACGTATCTTTTCTGGCAATAATGTCTTTTACTTTTTGCTCATCTAAATGTTTTTGAGCCGCTTCCGCCATTCCATAAAAAGAAGTTTCTGCTGTATTTGGGATAAATGAAAATACCGAATTATGAATGTCGTTATTAATTTCAGTTAACACACTTGGGAAAACATATTTTCCTAATAATTTTCTTTCTTTATAGATTTCGGCATCGCTTCCACGAGAGAAATAAATTCTTTCGAATGAACACGCTTTTTTCTCACCAGCTTCTCTAATATTTTCGAATTGAACGTTTCCGTTTTTCTTTACGATAATTGCATCTCCAGCTTCCAATTCTTTCACATCTTCAAAAGCGACATTAAATACCGTTTGAATAACTGGTCTTTCTGAAGCAACTACTACAATTTCATCATCTTGGTAATAATACGCTGGACGAATTCCGTTTGGATCTCTAACTACAAAGGCATCACCATGACCTAAAAGTCCGGCCATTGCGTAACCACCATCAAAATTTTTAGAAGCTCTTTTTAAAATTCTTCCAATATTTAATCTTTCTGCAATAACAGGTGAAGCTTCTAGTTTAGTAAGTCCTTCGTTTTTACAATCTAAATATAAATCGGTAATTTCATCATCTAAGAAA
>JAZKHI010000055.1:0-68305 GCA_040385445.1 Bacteroidota bacterium
TTGCACGAATAACTTCCGCAGGAACAACCGTTGGCGAACCTTTAGAACTTAAGAAAGTGTTTACACCAATAATTGGGAATTCACCTGTATGTTTTAATGTTTCGTAATACAAACTCTCTTCTTGAATTTTAGAACGTTGGTACATCGTTTCCATTGCTCCTAAAACGCCACCACGTTCTGTGATTCTGTCGAATTCTTGTAAAACCGCATCTTCAACTAAATCCGTTAATTCTTCAATAATGAATGAACCTTGAATTGGGTTTTCGTTTTTCGCTAAACCTAACTCTTTATTAATAATCAACTGAATCGCCATCGCTCTACGCACTGATTCTTCTGTTGGAGTTGTAATCGCTTCATCATAAGCATTCGTATGTAACGAGTTACAGTTATCATAAATCGCGTATAAAGCTTGTAATGTTGTACGAATATCGTTAAAGTCAATTTCTTGTGCGTGTAATGAACGTCCAGAAGTTTGAATGTGGTATTTCAACATTTGCGCTCTTTCATTTGCTCCGTATTTATTCTTTAAGGCTTTCGCCCAAATCTTACGCGCTACTCTACCAATTACTGCATATTCAGGGTCAATTCCGTTAGAGAAAAAGAATGATAAGTTTGGTCCGAAATCGTTGATATTCATACCACGACTTAAATAGTATTCCACGTAAGTGAAACCATTTGCCAATGTGAATGCTAATTGCGTAATTGGGTTCGCACCTGCTTCAGCAATATGATATCCTGAAATAGAAACCGAATAGAAATTACGAACGTTTTCTTTAATGAAGTATTCTTGCACGTCACCCATTAAACGTAAAGCGAATTCTGTAGAGAAAATACACGTATTTTGTGCTTGATCTTCTTTTAAAATATCTGCTTGAACCGTTCCACGAACTTGCGCTAACGTTTTAATTTTAATATCAGTATAAACATCCAAAGGTAAAACTTGGTCACCCGTAACACCTAAAAGCATTAAACCTAAACCATTATTTCCTTCTGGTAAATCACCTTGGTAAGACGGACGATCGACTCCTTTTTTCTTATAAATCTCAGCAATTTTAGCTTCAACTTCATCTTGTAAACTGTTTTCAACAATATATTTTTCACAGTTTTGATCAATCGCCGCATTCATAAAGAATCCTAACAACATCGGAGCTGGTCCGTTAATTGTCATAGAAACTGAAGTTGCAGGATGACTTAAATCGAAACCAGAATATAATTTCTTCGCATCATCTAAACAACAAATAGAAACTCCGGCATTACCAATTTTTCCATAAATATCAGGACGAACGTGTGGGTCATTTCCGTAAAGTGTTACCGAGTCAAAAGCTGTCGATAAACGTTTTGCAGGTAATCCCGCAGAAACATAATGGAAACGTTTGTTTGTTCTTTCTGGTCCACCTTCACCAGCAAACATTCTTGATGGATCTTCTCCTTCACGTTTAAATGGATATAATCCAGATGCGAATGGGAATTCTCCAGGAACATTTTCTTGTAAATTCCATTTTAAAATATCACCCCAAGCTTGGTACTTTGGTAAGGCTACTTTTGGAATTTGAGAATGTGAAAGTGATTCTGTATGTGTGGCAATTTTAATTTCTTTATCACGAACTTTAAAACTGTAAATTGGATTTTTGTATTTGTTTACTTTTTCATCCCAAGTTAAAATGATTTCCCAGTTGTATGGATCCAAATTCATTTTTACTCTGTCGAATTCAGCTAAAAGAAGATTTACAAATTGCTCCTCGACTCCGCTCGGAGTGACAACTTCTAAACTAGCTTTCGTTAACGTTGGAACATTTCCTGTTACTGATTCAACAGTTTTGAAAATTCCATATAATTTTTGTGCGACTTCAACCTGAGTTAAAGCCGTTTCATCATATTTTCTATTATTCTCTGCAATTTCAGATAAATAACGTGTTCTATGTGGTGGAATTACGAAGATTTTCTCGCTCATTTCACGAGTAATTTCGAATGTAGATTTCAAATCAGAATTTGTTTTCTCTACAATTTTATCCATGATAGATTTGTATAACGTATTCATTCCAGGATCGTTAAACTGCGAAGCAATTGTTCCGAAAACTGGCATTGTATCTGGGTTTTCATCCCATAAATTATGATTACGTTGGTATTGTTTTTTCACATCACGAATTGCATCTAAAGCGCCACGTTTGTCGAATTTATTTAAAGCCACTAAATCAGCGAAATCTAACATATCGATTTTCTCTAATTGTGTAGCCGCACCAAATTCTGGCGTCATTACATATAAAGAAACATCAGAGTGATCCATAATTTCTGTATCCGATTGCCCGATTCCAGAAGTTTCTAAAATGATGATATCGTAATTGGCTGCTTTTACAACTTCAATCGCATCAGCTACATATTTTGATAAAGCTAAATTCGATTGACGAGTGGCTAACGAACGCATAAAAACACGAGAGTTGTTAATCGCATTCATACGAATTCTATCTCCTAATAAAGCACCACCTGTTTTTCTTTTTGATGGATCGACAGAAATTAAACCGATAGTTTTTTCTGGGAAATCAATTAAAAAACGACGAACAATTTCATCCACTAAAGATGATTTTCCAGCTCCACCTGTTCCAGTAATACCTAAAACTGGTGTTTTGCTATCTTTATTTTTCTCACGGATTTTATCTAAAATTGGTTTCGCAATTTCTGGGAAGTTTTCAGCAGAAGAAATAATTCTTGCTAAAGCACGAGGATTTTTGTTTTCTAATTCGGCAACTTCATCGGTAATAATATCACCAACAGCATAATCAGAACGTTTTACTAAATCGTTAATCATACCTTGTAAACCTAAAGCACGACCATCATCTGGAGAATAAATTTTAGTAATTCCGTATGCTTCTAATTCTGCAATTTCAGTTGGAAGAATTACACCACCACCACCACCAAATATTTTGATGTGACCTGCTCCTTTTTCTTTTAGCAAGTCGTACATATATTTAAAATATTCGTTATGTCCACCTTGGTAAGAAGTCATTGCAATGGCATTCGCATCTTCCTGAATAGCCGTATTTACTACTTCTTCCACACTTCTATCATGTCCAAGATGTATCACTTCTACACCAGTAGATTGAATGATTCTACGCATAATGTTAATCGCAGCATCATGTCCATCGAAAAGAGATGCAGCAGTAACAATTCTTACTTTATTAATAGGAATATAAGGTATTTGTGGTTCCATCTTTAAATTTTGTTGTATTTTGAGGGTGCAATTTACGAATTTAATAATTTTTATTTCATATGTTTAAATTTTATTTTTCATTGGTAACATATGTTATCGCTCTAATTATTAATATTTATTTAAAACAAACTTATTATAAACGCGATTTCGAATAAAATGCAGTAAAAAATCAACAATTTATAAAAAGACGTTATCTTTGAAATAGAAATTCAATTAGCGGCATCAATTTTGTTATAATTGAGAAAACATAAATTTTATAAAAATGAAGAAAATTATTTTACTACTAGTTTGTTTACCTTTATTTGGTAATGCGCAATTAAAAAATGTGATTAAAAAAGCAGCAACAAAAGTTACTTCAAAAACTGCTGCCGTATCTAGTTTAGAAATCGCAAATGGTTTAAAAGAAGCACTAGATAATGGTGTAAAAAAACAAGTAACCAAATTAACTGCAGTTGATGGTTTTTATAAAAATGAATTAGTTAAAATCTTATTACCAGAAGAATTACAAAAAGTAGACAAACGATTACGCCAAATTGGTTTAGGAAGTTTAGCGGACGAAGGCATTTTAACATTAAACAGAGCTGCTGAAGATGCGGTTAAACAATCAACTCCAATATTTGTTGATGCCATTAAGAATATGAATTTTACGGATGCTAAAAACATTTTATTAGGTTCAGAAAATGCAGCTACTTCTTATTTACAAACTTCAACAAATACAGCATTATATGACAAATTCAATCCGGTTATTAAAACTTCTTTAGCTAATGTTGGCGCTGATGCTGTTTGGAAAAAGATAATAGATAAATATAATGGTATTCCTTTAGTAACAAAAGTAAATCCAGATTTAACAGATTATACTACAAATAAAGCTTTAGAAGGTGTTTTTAAAATGATTACAATTGAAGAAAAAAACATTAGAAGTGGATTAGATTCAAGAACATCCGCTTTACTTAAAAAAGTATTCGCCTTACAAGACAAAAAATAAATTTCAACTATTATGAAAAAATTAGTTTTATCAATAGCCGTATTCACTTTATTTAGCTGTGCAGAAATGCAACAAGTTTTAGAGCAATTTCCACAAACAGGGGTTTTAACTCAAGCCGAAATGGGTAACGGATTAAAAGAAGCTTTAAACAATGGAATCACCAAACAAGTTTCAAAATTAACTGCTACAGATGGTTTTTTTAGAAACGAAGCGGTTAAGATTTTATTGCCTGAAGAATTACAAAAAGTAGATACCAGATTACGTCAGTTAGGAATGAGTAAATTAGCTGATGATGGTTTACGAATTTTAAATAGAGCTGCGGAAGATGCAGTAAAAGAAGCGACTCCAATTTTTGTAGATGCCGTAACACAAATGACTTTTGCAGATGCTAAAAACATCTTATTAGGAAATGAAAACTCAGCTACAAATTACTTGCAAAACACAACTTCAACTGCTTTATACGGAAAGTTTAATCCTGTGATTAAAAACTCTTTTGCGAAAGTGGGTGCCGATAAAATTTGGACGCAAATTATCACCAAATACAACAGTATTCCGTTGGTAAAAAAGGTTAATCCAGATTTAACAGACTACACAACAAATAAAGCTTTGGAAGGCGTTTTTAAAATGATTGCTGTTGAAGAAAAAGATATTAGAACTAATTTTTCGGCAAGAACTTCAGATTTATTAAGACGAGTTTTTGCCTTACAAGACAAGAAATAATTATACTTTGAATAACATAAGTATAACAAAACCTTAACAGAATTAACTATTTAAAATACAGATATTTGCATCACAATAAATAGGTTTTGTTTAAGGTTAGTTTTTAGTTAATAAAACAACTAGAATTTCGGTTTTAGTTGTTTTTTTTATGCCTTAAATTTCAGTTTTTTGATTTTGTAAATACTGTATCACTTCTGTATTAAAAACTTCCCATTTTTCAACATTCACTACATGTCCACAGTTTTCAATAACCAATAATTTTGAAGATTTATAATGACTTTCAACTACTTTTCTTACTGAAGGTAAAAACATATAATCTTCATTTCCCATTACGTATAAAGTTGGCACTTGTAATTCAACCTGTCGAAACCTTTTCAAAATTGGATTGATTTCTGCAGTCAATTTAAACCATTTAATAAATTCTTTTTGATACAGTTTTTTTGCTTCGTTTATAAATAATAATCGGGACTGTTTATGGTTTTTGTTTGGCATTATTACAAATGCAAAAAAGCGATACAAAACCAAATAAGGCAAAACATATTTAAAGACATTCCCCAATCGCATTAATACTTGCGAGCGAAAATTCATTTTTAAAATTGCGCCACCCATAATCATACTTTGTACTCTATTTTCATACATTTCTGCAAATTGACGAATCACAATCGTTCCTAATGAAATACCAACAAAATGTGATTTTTCAATATTTAGATGGTTTAAAACTTCCAAAACATCATCGGCAATAGCTTTAAAAGTATATTTTTTAGTGATTTTTTCTTTAGAATTTCCGTGACCACGCAAATCTAGTAGTAAAATATTAAAATGCTTTTTGAATTCTTTAATTTGTTTGAACCAAATAGAAGAACTTCCGCCTGCACCATGAACAAATGTTACCCATTCGGTAGTGTTTTTGTTTTCGTAAGTGGTATAGGCTATCATTTTATTTGTAAATGTATAGCTTTTCTTGTAATAAAGTGAAGTAATCAAAAGCTTTCACTAAACGACTTCCGTACCAAGAAAACATTTCTCCATCTACAAAAATAGTTTTAGCGTGATGTGTGTGTCGACCTAATTCGAAAGCATGTTCGTCTTTAAACGGAAAAGGTTCTGAAGATAAAAACACAAAATCAGGATCACCTTGAATTCTCATTTTTTGAACAACCACTTCTGGATACCTACCTTCGTACTTTGGATTATTATCGTAAATATTTTCTAATCCGTTAAGTTTCAACATTTCGTTGATAAACGTATTTCCACCAGCAACCATATATGGGTTTGCCCAAATGAAATACGCTACTTTTTGTTTCGCGTTTTCTTCAAATTTTGAAGCCACTAACGTTTGAAATTTCTGATATCCGAAGTTAATTTTATCTATCCATTTTTGCGCATTCGTACGCTTGTTAAACAGATATCCAAAATCTTCAATCATTTTATTATTGTCTTCAATAGTATAAATATCGGTAACCCAAACTGGACAAATAGCTGCCAATTGCTCTACAATTTCTTGCGTATTTTCTTCTTTATTGGCGATAATAATATCTGGCTTTAGTGCTTTAATTTTATCGTACTTTATATTTTTTGTACCACCAACAATCGTTTTAGTAGACTTAAAATGAAACGGATGCACACAAAACTTAGTAATTCCCACAATATTATCTTCCAAACCTAAATCGTATAACAATTCGGTTTGTGAAGGCACTAAAGAAATAATTCTCTTAGGTGTGTTTTCGAAGGTGTGAGTGGTACCAAATTGGTCTGTGAAAGTTTTTTGTTTCAAGTTTAAAAGTTTTTTGTTTCAGGTTTCAAGTTTCAGGTTTGTTTTAAATTAAAATCTTAAAACAAAATTTCTTCCATCTCAACTTGCAATTTCAATGCTTCTTCCCTAGCCTTTTCAGCAAAATCAGTTCCGTTTGAAGCATAAATAATGCCACGAGAAGAATTAATTAATAAACCAATAGTTGAATTCATTCCGTATTTGCAAACTTCGGCTAAACTTCCGCCTTGAGCGCCAACTCCGGGAACTAATAAGAAACTATTTGGAACAATTTTTCTGATTTCTGTAAAGTATTCCGCTTTAGTTGCACCAACAACATACATTAAATTCTGACCGTTTTTCCAATTTTTAGAAGTTTCTAAAACCGTTTTATACAATTCCGTTCCATTTGTTTCTAGAGTCTGAAAATCGAAAGCACCTTCGTTTGACGTTAAAGCCAACATAATTGTATGTTTGTTTTCAAAAGCTAAAAATGGTTCTACAGAATCTTTTCCCATATATGGCGCAACAGTAACCGAATCGAAATTTAAATCTTCCAAAAAAGCTTTCGCATACATCGTTGAAGTATTTCCAATATCACCACGTTTGGCATCTGCAATGGTGAAAATTTCTGGATAGTTTTCATTAATGTAATTGATGGTTTTTTGTAAGGATTGCCAACCTTTTATACCATACGCTTCGTAAAAAGCAGTATTTGGTTTATACGAAACACATAAATCGTGAGTAGCATCAATTATAGCTTTATTAAATTCGAAAATAGGATCTTCGTTTTCTAATAAATGTGATGGGATTTTGGTTAAATCGACATCTAAACCAATACATAGAAACGATTTTTTCAGACGAATTTGCTCAATAAGTTGTTGTGTAGTCATTTTTATTTTTGTTGTTCGGCAAATTTATAAAACATTATTGACTCGGTACATATTTCTTTACACTAAATTCTAATCTTAAAATGGTATTAACAAAAATTTATTACTTTTTAAAATTGAAAAAATTGTTTTTTGTTTATTTTTGCGAAAATAAATTTAACATTAGTGAAGAAATTTTTCGTACATATTATCATATTTGTGTTTGTGACATGCTTGTTCACACCACCTGTATTTGGTCTTATTATGATTAATGAAGACATTGAAAAATATACTGATGTTAATATTAATAACTTTTTTGAAGAAGAAATTAAATCACACGATTTAGATTTATTTACAAAATGTTATAACTTAAATGCAGTTAAAACGTTAGAATTGAAAAAGAAAAAAATCAATTCTCACATTCCTGCAAATTACACCTCTAATCATTTAGACTTCTTTTCACCACCACCCGAGTTTATTTAAACATCACACTTTTTACGTTTTCAATTTTTTTGAAGCGATAGTTTATGTATTAAATTAATTCATTGGTATGTCAAAAAAAATCAATCTTTTTACAAACCTTAAATCTGATTTTGCTTCAGGTTTAGTGGTTTTTCTAGTGGCTTTGCCATTATGTCTCGGTATTGCATTAGCAAGTGGAGCACCCTTATTTTCAGGTATTATTTCAGGTATTATTGGCGGAATCGTTGTAGGATATTTAAGTCAGTCACACTTGAGTGTTTCTGGTCCAGCAGCTGGTTTAACCGCTATAGTTTTAACCGCAATAACCGATTTAGGTTCGTTTAACGCCTTTCTTTTAGCCGTTTTAATCGCAGGATTAATTCAGTTAGCACTTGGTTTTATTAAAGCAGGAACCATTTCAAACTATTTTCCAAACAATGTTATTGAAGGAATGTTGGCTGGAATTGGAGTTATCATTATCCTAAAACAAATTCCACACGCATTTGGTTACGATCCAGATTTTGAAGGTGATGAATCTTTCTTCCAAGCTGATGGACAGAACACATTTTCAGAACTTTTCCATATCGTTGACCACATACAATTAGGTTCAATTGTTATAGCATTGATTTCATTAGCGATTTTAATCCTTTGGAATAAAGTAGACGTTTTAAAGAAAATAAAATTAATTCCACCTGCTTTAATTGCTGTAATAGTAAGTATTTTATTAAACGAGTTTTTCATTCAATCTGGAAGTGTTTTTGCCATTGCGAAAGAGCATTTAGTGAGTTTACCTGTTCCTACAACATTCGAAGAATTCAAAAACATTATTGTTACACCAGATTTTACATCCGTTACGAATTCAAAAGTTTGGATTGTAGCAATAACAATTGCAGTGGTTGCATCAATTGAAACCTTATTATGTATTGAAGCAGCAGACAGAATGGATGCTTTAAAAAGATACACCAACACGAATATTGAATTAAAAGCTCAAGGAATTGGTAACATTGTGAGTTCGCTTTTAGGTGGTTTACCAATGACTTCAGTTGTGGTTAGAACGTCAGCTAATAATGCCGCAGGCGCTAAATCTAAAATGTCAACAATTATTCATGGAGCATTATTACTAGTAAGTGTTTTGGCAATCCCAGCTATTTTAAATAAAATTCCATTAGCTACATTAGCTGCAGTTTTATTGTTAGTGGGGTATAAATTGGCTAATCCAGCAACAATTAAGCATTTTTGGAAAAAGGGAAAATATCAATTTGTTCCATTTATTGCTACTTTTGGGGCAGTTGTTTTCACCGATTTATTAAAAGGTGTAGCATTAGGAATGGTTATCAGTGTCATTTTTGTATTGAAAGGAAATATGAAACGAGCATATCATTTCAGAAAAGAAGAATACCATGATGGTGATATTATTCATATTGATTTAGCTCAAGAAGTTTCATTTTTAAACAAAGCCGCAATAAAAGAAACTATTGCTTCTATTCCAGAGAATTCAAAAGTAATTATAAATGCATCTGACACAGTTTATATTGCTCATGACGTATTAGATTTAATCAAAGAATTCAAAAAAATAAGATCAAAAGAAGAAAACATTAAAGTAAAATTAGTAGGGTTTAAAAAAGCGTATGAACTAGAAGATAGTTTTGAAGATGAAAAACACGTTTTTGTAGAACACAAACAATAATAATAACATCAACAACAATAATTATGAAAACATTAAATAAAGAATTACAAGCATCTATAACTCCAAGAAAAGCTTTAGAAATATTAAAAGATGGTAACAATCGTTTTATTAATAATTTAAAAGCTCATAGAAATTTATTAGAACAAGTTAACGAAACAAGAGACGGACAATGGCCATTTGCAACTATTTTAAGTTGTATTGACAGTAGAACTTCTGCAGAATTAATTTTCGATCAAGGATTAGGAGATGTTTTTTCAGTAAGAATTGCTGGAAACATTGTGAATACTGATATTTTAGGAAGTATGGAATTTGCTTGTAAAGTCGCTGGTTCTAAATTAATCGTAGTTCTTGGTCATACCAAATGCGGCGCTGTAAAAGGTGCTTGTGATCATGTGGAAATGGGTAATTTAACCGAATTATTATCAAAAATTCAACCAGCAGTTTACCAAGAAAAATCAACAACTGATAATAGAACTTCAAGCAACTCAAATTTTGTTGAAAATGTAGCTGAAATCAATGTAAAACGTAACGTGAAAAACATCATTGAACGTAGTTTTGTTTTAGAACAAATGATTGAAAATGGAGAAATTGGAATCGTTGGCGCAATGCATAACATTGAAACAGGTGAAGTGAGCTTTTATGACGAAGTTACTTTCATAAACGATGAAAAAAACCCAAATTTTACTCTTAACGATTTGAAATATTAAAAACAAATAGTTATATATTTGATTCAAATATGTTTGACACAAAATTATGGACGATTTTTATAAAAAAATATTAGACAACAATAAAGAATGGGTTGAAAGCAATTTAGCTAAAGACCCAAATTATTTCAAAGATTTATCATCAGGACAAAACCCGCCATTATTGTGGATTGGTTGTTCTGATAGTAGAGTTCCGGCCAATGAAATTACAGGAACAAGATCTGGAGAAGTTTTTGTACATAGAAACATTGCTAATTTAGTGGTTCACACCGACATTAACATGCTTAGTGTTTTAGACTATGCAGTTAATGCTCTAAAAGTAAAACACGTTTTAGTTTGTGGACATTATGGTTGTGGTGGTGTAAAAGCGGCCATGGGAAATCAATCGATTGGAATTATTGACAACTGGATTAGAAACATAAAAGACGTTTACCGAGTTAACAAAGATGAGCTAAATGAAATTAAAAATGAAGATGAAAAATTTAATCGTTTAGTTGAATTAAACGTGAAAGAACAAGTTTTCAATTTAGCCAAAACTTCTATCGTTCAAAATGCTTGGAATAAGGGTCAAGAACTAAATTTGCACGGTTGGGTTTACGGATTAAATTCTGGTTATGTAACAGATTTAAATGTGAATTTCAGCAACAATGACGACTTAGATTCGATGTTTAAATTAAACTTTTAAAAACTTTGCCACGAATTCACGAATTAAAAAACTAATTAAAATATTAAATTTGAATCGACTTCGTCGATAATTAATTCGAATAAATTTTTCGAAATTAGTTAGCAAAAAAATTAGTGAATTCGTGGCTAAAAAAACTTCTAATCGTTTAAATTTTCATTAAACGCAGAAGGCAATAATTGAGGTATAAATTTTATCAAAATTGGTAATAACAAACCTCCACCTGGAAGTAAAAAAATAGTGAGCGATGGTATGGTTTTACATATATCTAGTAGCTGTTTTTTTACTTTCTTTTTTTCCTCAAAACTCAAATCAGATTGTGTAGATTTTCGCAATAATTTCATCAATTCTTTACTTTCAGAAAGCTCCTTAATTAACCTGCTTTTATTTCGACTAACTAGCTTTCCGATGTTATCTTGTGTGTTATTATAAAACTGCTTTACAGGATGATTCAAGTTAAAAAAAGGCAATTCTTTTTTGTGTTTATTTATAAACTCAACTAACTCATAACCAGTATTTTGATTTGTTTTATTTAAATTTAACTTTAAAGTAAATTCATCCAAAAATATTTGTTCTTTTTCATACACAACTCCATCACTTAAAAGTGTCATATGAGCTACTTCATGCAAATACAAACTTTCTAAAACAGATCTATTTCCTTCAAAAATTACGTTAATAATTTCATTACTATTTATCTTCGAAACTTTAGAATATCGCAACGAATTTTCAAACATTTTTAACAACATCGAATCGTATTCAGATTTGTCCATTTTCACGTTTAAGGAAAGCATAATTAACGCCATACATTTACGTTCTAAATCCTTAAAAAAATCTAAACTAATCGTGTCGTTTTTAAGGTAAAATTCAAAGGCCAAAACATCAATAAAAAGCATC
Organism: Bacteroidota bacterium; assembly: GCA_040385445.1. GTDB lineage: Bacteria > Bacteroidota > Bacteroidia > Flavobacteriales > Flavobacteriaceae > Flavobacterium. The sequence continues at coordinate 11,959 of JAZKHI010000055.1, forward strand.
GCATTGGTAACCAGATGCGTGAAGTTTTTCATTACAATATTATCATTGGTTTGCAAGCGCTCATTGATAATACTTTCTAATTTTTGAAACGAATTAGAATCCGGTAAAACCATTTTCATAAAACTAAATTTCCCTTTAGAAATTTGATCATAAAACTGAATGATCGTTTCAATAAAATCTTCAACATCATTTCCTTTCTTAGTTTTATAAAGTGCTAATAAAGTAGATAAAAAACCAACTTTTATCTTTTCTTCATTGTCCCATTTACTATCATCAATCTCAGAATTCAAATGATAATTGACCACATAACCATAAATCAATCCACTTTTCTGACAAGCTACAAAGAAATCTTCATCAGTAGCATAATGAGAAATTTCATTCGCATACTGATTGAAATATTTTTCAATCCAGCCGTTTATTGATGGGTTAATTTGCATGAATTACATTGTGTTTTAAATCGTAATTAATTAACAAACCTACAAATTTACTATAACTTTCCATTCCGTCTTTTTGTTGGTTTAATTTTAAAAACTTGTCGTAAAAGTATTCAAAAAAAACATCTAACCACGAATGATATTGTTTCCAAAAGGTTTTGTTTTCATTAAAGTTTTCCAAAACACCTTTATTTATGAGTTTTTTGTACGATTTGCTGCTTCCTTCTTCCATTATTTCTAAATTATATAGGCAATAATTTAGTGCAAAAGCATAGGCTGAATATTGAAAATACACATCTTTATTACTCGAAGCTGCCATAAATCCAATGAAATTACAATCACTTTCCGAACCAATTCCGGTTTGATGTGCCATTTCATGACAAATAGTTAATGGCGAAGTATATTTTGGTTTCAAATAATTGACTTGAGCTTCATTGGTAAACGGATTCAAATAACCACCAAAACCCATATAACTAAGCGGTAAACTATATAAAGACGATTTGATACTTTCGTTTTTGTATTCGATTTTTGATAACTGATTTGATAGCAAACCATAACCACTTGGCGACATCTCATACATTTTTTGTTCCGAATAATTGAAAACTACTTTTTTAGTCGAATCTTTTTCAATTTGAAATTGCAATTGATTTGTTTTTACAATTAGTTTCTGCGTTAAAGCTTCCAATTGTGCTTGCGTATATTCTTTTTCAACCCCAATTTTTTCATGTAACGGAATTCTGTAATAGTTGATTCCCCATAAAAAGTGAAATAAGAAAAACAATACTGAAACAAAACTCAAAACCGTTAATCCGTTGTCTTTCCAATTCTTTAAAAAGCCTTTTCTGTTTTTATAAATCCATCTGAAAATGAAGAAAAATAATATTGTATAACACAAATCGCCCACAGAAAAAGGAATCCAACCCAAAACGATTCGACTAATTTTAGAGATATATAAATACAATCCATTACTGTAATAACGTTCCACAAAATCCGGAAAAAGCGCTAAAACTTTAATCAGAATAATTTGAACGAATAAAAAAACGGGCAAAAAATATTTTTTCTTCACAAAATGAATTTTAAAATGTAAATATAATTAGAAATTCATTTACTAAAGAAATTAAACTTTGTAACTTTGGCATTCTCTAAAAAAAGGGATAAGTTAAAAGAAACAATAAACTACAAACAATATTTCAATGAGTCAAGAAGTAAGAAATTTAGAACCAAAAGAACTTTGGAACAAATTTGCTGATTTAAACGCTGTACCTCGTCCGTCTAAAAAAGAAGAACGTGTAATTGCTTTTATGATGGAATTTGGTAAGAAATTAGGATTTGAAACCATTAACGACGAAGTAGGAAACGTAATTATCAAAAAACCTGCTACTGCCGGAATGGAAAACCGTAAAACTATCGTAATGCAATCGCATTTAGATATGGTACACCAAAAAAATAATGATACTATTTTCGATTTTGATACGCAAGGTATTGATATGTATGTGGATGGTGACTGGGTTCGTGCTAAAGGAACCACTTTAGGTGCCGACAACGGTTTAGGAGTGGCGACTATTATGGCTATTTTAGAAAGCACAACTATTCCTCATCCAGCTATTGAAGCATTATTTACTATTGATGAAGAAACTGGAATGACTGGTGCAATGGGTTTAAAAGGTGGTTTATTACAAGGTGAAATTCTTTTAAATTTAGATACTGAAGAAGACGACGAAATTGATATTGGATGTGCTGGTGGTGTGGATGTAACAGCTGTTGCTGAATACGATGAAGAAGCAACTCCAGAAGATTCTGTGGGTTACACGATAACTGTAAAAGGTTTAAAAGGTGGACATTCAGGAATGGATATCAATTTAGGTTTAGGAAATGCCAACAAAATTATGAACCGTTTATTATTTAATGGTTTTGAAGATTTTGGCTTACAAATTTCAACTATTAATGGTGGAAGTTTACGTAACGCGATTCCTAGAGAAAGTGTAGCTCAAGTGGCTATTGCTCCTATTTATGATGAAGCTTTTACATTCGATATGCAAGAAATTGTAAACGAAATTAAAACAGAATTCAAAACTACAGAACCAAACTTAGAAATCATTATTGAGAAATCGGCAACAACTCCAACTAAAGTGATGCCTCCAATGGCCCAATTTTACATGGTTCGTTCTATTTATGCTGCTCATAATGGCGTTTACAGAATGAGTGCTGATTTTGATAACTTAGTAGAAACATCAAACAATATTGCGAAAGTAACTGTTGGAAACGGAAAATTACAAGTGGAGAATTTAACGCGTTCTTCTGTGGAAACTTCAAAATTTGATCTAGCAAATGCGTTGCGTTCTGCTTTTGAATTAATGGGTTGCGAAGTTACTTTTGGAGGTTCATACCCAGGTTGGACACCAAACGCAAAATCGGAAATTTTAGACGTTTTGACATCAATTTACGAAAAACAAAACGGAAGTAAAGCTCACGTTGTGGCTTGTCACGCTGGATTAGAATGTGGAATCTTAGGAACAAATTACCCAGAAATGGATATGATTTCTTTCGGACCAACAATCAAAGGCGCTCACAGTCCTGACGAAAGAGCAAATATTGCTTCAGCTCAAAAATACTGGAAATTTGTATTAGAGATTTTGGAGAATATTCCTGTAAAGAACTAAGATTTTTGATTTACGATTTACGAAGTCAAAATACTTAATAATAGAAGCCTCGAGAATTAATTTTTTCGAGGTTTTTTTGTGGGAAATTTTATATATTTACGAATAACTACTTCATATAAATCTGTAAACAAAAATGAAAAAAATAGTAATTCTAATCTTTCCGATTTTATTTTTAACAAGTTGCACTAATTCTCCTAAAGCAAGCGAAACTGAAAATAATAGAATGGAATTGGTTCCTGAGCCAGATAAAGCGGAAAGACTAAAATATGAAGCCTTACAAAAACTAAAAAATTCAAAATGTGTTTTAGAAAATCCAGATGTTTCAGTTTGTGGAATTGAATTGGGTAATTCTGAAAGCGCTATTTCAATTATTGGTCAAAATGAAAAACCTGATGAAAATGGTCAATATCGTTATTACTCAAATTTTTATACTGAAACTTTAACGTTAACCCAACATCCCGGAGATGGAAAATTTCAAATTTCAATATTTAATGTTGAGTATTCTGATAAAGCAAAAAACAATTATAAAAAACTAAATATTGATTCTTTCAAAACGGACAAAGGAATTAAGCTAGGAATGAATAAAAATCAAATAATTGAAAAACTTGGAAATTGCTATGCTACAATTGACAGTACTGACGGTTATATTGAACTTTACTACAGAATTGAGACACCAAAAGACACAAAAACAAAACTGCTCAAAAAAAACAATATACCAATATATTACGCAAGTTATAAACTGTGGAAAAATAAATTAGAAAAATACGAATTTGGATTCGAATATCCTTAACATCACAAGCAATGAAACTAGTTGAGAAAACATTTTTAAATGATAATGAGAAAACACAGATTTTAAAAATTTGGAATAATGAATATCCAATGACTTTGAATTTTTCTGATGCTGTAGGATTTGATGCATATTTAAATTCTTTATCGGATACCATTCATTATATCATAGAGAATGAGAACAACGTAATTCTAGCTTGGGGTTGCAAATTTACAAGAGATAACGAAAAATGGTTTGCTATCATTCTTGATCAAAAAATTCAAGGAAAAGGTAAAGGAACAGAAATTCTAAATGCTATAAAAAATAACGAAATCAAGTTAAATGCTTGGGTAATTGATACAGAAAATTACAAAAAATTGGATGGCGAAATGTATAAATCTCCATTACCTTTTTATTTGAAAAATTCATTTAATTTATGTCCAGAAATTAGAATCGAAAACGAGAAACTATCTGCAGTAAAAATCACTTGGGAAAAGTAATATACCTAATCAAAAAAACTTACTTAAAACTAGAAATTTGTATTAGAGATTTTAGAGAATATTCCTGTATAGAACTAAGATTTTTCATTTACGATTTACGAAGTAAAAATACTTAATAATATAAAACCTCGAGAATTAGTTTTTTCGAGGTTTTTTTTGTGGGAAATTTTGTATGTTTAAGAATATTCATATATTTGAATCCTATATATAAAATCAAAAAATCAACCATAAAATGAAGAAAAATATTTTCGCAGAATTGACAGATGAAAAATTATTAAAAAAGAGAGATTTATTAAAAGGAATTTCGATAGGATTCGGAATTATTTTTATTTTAGTCATCTCAATTTTAATTTATATTCTTGCAGCAAAAGACTTTAAAAATATAAATATAGCGACGCTTATCCCTGTTTTTGTAATGCCGATAACATTTACTCCTTTACTAATTAATTTAGGCCTAATCAATAAAGAAATCAAATCAAGAAATCTCTAAATTTTCTAAAAAAATGGAATCAAATTGTAAAAACTGTAACGAAATTTTTATCGAAAATTTTTGCGGAAACTGTGGGCAAAAAAAATACAAAAGAATCGACAAAAAATATATTTGGGAGGAGATTCAATACACGGTTCTTCATACAAATAAGGGTTTTTTATATTCTATTAAAAACATTTTCAAAAACCCTGGAAAAACTGCGAAGGAGTATATTGATGGAAATCGTGTAAATCATTACAAACCTATTTTGTTAGTTTTTGTTTTGAGCGGAATTTCTACATTTATTTCATACAAGATTTTGAATTTAAATGAAATAATGACTAAATTTTTCTCAGATCAGCAGGTCAACTCAAAAATGATGACTGAAGTTATGTCTTTTATCTCTAGTTATAATTCTGCAATAATGCTCGTGCTTATTCCGCTTTTTGCATTGACAACCAAAATTGCGTTTAGAAAATGGGGACACAATTATTATGAGCATATCATCATGAATGCTTACATTTTGGCATTCTATACTTTAATTAGTATTATTTTTGTGTATCCAATCATGTTTGTTTTCAGACACTCACCAAATGTTTTCTTTAATATTACTCAAGTTACTGTTTTATTAATACCTGCCATATTGATTTGGTTTTTTAAAGAATTTTACAAAGAACATACTTTAAAATCAATTGTTTTAAAAGTTTTAGGAACATTAGGTCTAACTATTTTGGGCTATATTATTTTTATGATTTTAATTATGATAGTTGGAGTTCTTTTCGCCATGCAAAAAGGTCCAGAAGCTTTACAATATATCAAACCGAAATAAATGAAACTTTTACGTTTTATCTCAATATAAAAAAATCCGTTCCGAAATAAATCGAAACGGATTTTTTATATAACTAACTTTAAATTTTATTAAACGAAAAGAAGAACAAGTAACGGAATAATAATTCCTGCAACTGCAAGTTTCCATCCACGTCTTCTGAATGTGTTTTTACCATGTGTAATCATAATTACTCCAGTAAAAGCAATTGTAATTAATGAAATTCCAAAAATATCTGAATAGTAAATCCACCAGTTAGAAGTACTTTTGTGTAGCTTCATTGTTTGACTAATAATTGGCGTTTTGTTAAAGGCAACAATTTCACCTTTACCTGTTTCCATATCGATTTCTACATCATGTTTTTCAAAAGAAATTTTAAAAGTTCCTTTCTTCACATTATGACGGCGCATTTTATCATCGATACCCAATTCTTTTCCTAGCTTTTCAGCATATTCTTCAGTAATCTCACTTTTTTCAGGAAGATTTACATTAATATTTTTGGTTTCAACTGTATATTTTTCAGGGTGCCAATGCTCTCTATGATTCATTAAAATCCCTGAAAAAGCAAATGAAATAATTAAACCTACATAAAAATATCCTAAATCTCTGTGAATGTTTCTTCTATTTAATCTCATAATGTATACTATTTTTAGTTTTTAAATTTTATTCGAAATTAAAACTTATATGAAACAGTAGTTGAAATCATTCTTGGAGCAATTGGTGTAACTGTATTGTCATCATAAACATAATAACTTGTTACATTTCCTAAATTAGATAATTTTGCTCTGATTGAAAACGCATTGATGTTATACCCAACTGAAGCATCAAATTGTATAAATCCATCAACAGGAATAGGTTTTCTAGCTAATTCTGCTGGTGTACTTGCGTTATTTGGTCTTAATCTTCCACCTAAAATTTCACCAACATAAGAAGATAATATTCCAACTTCTAATCCTTTTAATTTTGTAGTTCCAAATGTATAAAATAAACTTGCATTTGCAGTATTCTTAGGTGCAAATCTTAAGTGCGTTCCTGGATTGTAAATATTACTTTTTGTATATTTTGTTTCATTAAAACTGTATCCAGCCATTGCTCTGAAATTTTTAAAATTTCCGGCAATATCAATTTCAACACCTTTACTAGTATATGAACCAGCTAATTCTTTAATGTTTGTATTCGTATTTCCGTTAGAAAAATCAGTTTGAGCTAAATTTCCAAAATCAATAACATAACCTGTAACATTTGCAGTTAAATGTCCTTTGAAGAATTCGTTTTTTACACCAACTTCATATTGGTCAATTGTAGAACTTGGTAAAGCTTTTAGGTTTTTATCAGTTCCTGTATTCAAAGCAAAAGAATCCGAATAACTTGCAAAGATTGAATTCGTTTTTGTAGGTTGGAATACAATTCCTAATTTAGAAGAAATAATATTATCATTCGTTGTAGCTTCAACATTTTTAGCAGTAGAATAAGTTAATGTATTCGTTGTACTTTCTAAATAACTATAACGTAAACCAGCTAAAACTTTTAATTTTTGAGTTAATTCTATAAAATCTTGAGCATAAAACCCAGCTCGTCTAACCTCTGCATCAGCATGTGTATTTTTATTCAGTGTTGGGATAGTTGCGTTTGCATAAGTTGGATTTTTACCTATAACAACACTTGGGTTATAAATATTAATTTTATCAAAATAATTAATATTCGAATAATTTAATGTTCCAGTATTAGACCTGTCAGCATCAGCTCCTAAAAGTACTGAGTGCTTGATACTTCCTGTATTAAAATGCCCTGTTAAATCAATTTCCGCAAATCCATAATCTTGCTTATTATCTGCTTTTTGTACACCACGTACCCAATCTCCATTAGCTTGAACTAAGTTATTATTTGGTGAAGATGGAGTTGTATTTCCTGAATTTGGTCGTAAACTTGACAATAAATTTGTAGTGTAACCTTGATAAGATAAAATACCTTTAAGTTGCCATTCAGAATTTAATTGGTGAGTTAAAGTAGTTGTTACACTTTCTTGCTTACTATCAAACTTAGCCCAATCAAAATTTAAAAAGGCATTTCTTGGCAATTCTACAACTTTATAATCAATTGTTGCTAAACCGAAATCTGGTGTTCTGCTATCTTTTAAGTAATCTGCTTCAACCAATAAAGTTGTTTTTTTAGATAAATTAAATAAGAAAGAAGGATTAATATAAAACCTTTCATTTCCAACAACATCTCTAAAACTATTTCCAGTTTCGTAACTTGTAACTACTCTATAAGCAGCAGTTTGGCTTTTATCTATACTTCCGTAAATATCAATTGTTGGCTTGTAAAAATCATATTCTGAAGCTCTAAAGCTTATTTCTCCACCTTGTTGAAATTTAGGTTTTTTAGTTTCTAAATTTAAGATTCCACCTGGCGCCACATTTCCATATAATAAAGCTGAACTTCCTTTTAAAATTTCGATACTTTCTAAAGAAGCCGTTTCAGGAATTAAAGAACCATTAAATCTAATTCCGTTTTTGAAAGTATTAGCTCCACTGAAAGTAAATCCGCGAGAACCATATTCTTCTTGATTGTTTCCAGAAGCATTACTTGCCCCAGAAACATAAACACCATTAGTATTTCTTAATGCATCTGAAATTCTTAAAATTTGTTGTTGATCAATAGTAGTTCTGTCGATAATAGCTGTTGCTTGTGGCAAATCCAAAGCCTTAATAGGAGATTTTCCAGCATTAACAGAACCTTTTTGAATTTTTTTAACAATTAAAACTTCTTCAATTGTTTTTGCTTTTTTCTTAACGGTATCATTTTCAACTTCTAATGTTACATCATTTGAAGAACTTTGATTTTGAGCGAATGAAACACTTGTGCTTGTTAATACGGCTAATAATAAAATATATTTTTTCATTTTTATTTAGAATAATTTAAAATAGTGGTGCAAAAGTAAAACGCAGAATTATAAAAAACAAGTTTATTTAGAACAAATAAAAATAATATTACTAACTAATTGATTTTCAGTAAAAAAACTTTTAAACTTTAAATTTTTAAACTTTAAACTAAAATTGTAACTTTGCACTCGAAAAATAAAGAATAAAGATGTTAGACAGATTACAATACGTAAAACAACGTTTCGACGAGATATCAGATTTAATTATACAACCTGATGTTATCGCCGATCAGAAGCGTTATGTACAATTAAACCAAGAATACAAAAGTTTAAATGCATTAGTTCAAAAACGTGAAGAATATATAAACCTAGATGCTAATGTTAAAGAAGCACAAGAAATAATTGCAGATGGTTCTGATGCCGAAATGGTAGAAATGGCTAAAATGCAATTAGAAGAAGCAAAAGAACGCTTACCTCAACTAGAAGAAGAAATCAAATTTATGTTGATTCCTAAAGATCCTGAAGACGCTAAAAACGTTATGGTGGAAATTCGTGCTGGTACTGGTGGTGATGAAGCTTCTATTTTCGCTGGTGATTTATACAGAATGTATACGAAATACTGTGAAGGTCGTGGTTGGAAATGTTCTGTTGTAGATATGAGTGATGGAACTTCTGGTGGTTTTAAAGAGGTTATTTTTGAAGTTACTGGTGAAGATGTTTATGGTGCTTTAAAATATGAAGCTGGAGTACACCGTGTACAACGTGTTCCTCAAACAGAAACACAAGGTCGTGTGCACACTTCTGCAGCAACGGTAATGGTTTTACCTGAAGCTGAAGAATTTGATGTACAAATTGACATGAATGACGTTCGTGTAGATTTCTTCTGCTCTTCTGGACCAGGTGGACAATCGGTAAACACAACTAAATCAGCCGTTCGTTTAACGCACATTCCTTCCGGATTAGTGGCTCAGTGTCAGGATCAAAAATCGCAACATAAAAATAAAGATAAAGCCTTAACCGTTTTACGTTCTCGTTTATACGAACAAGAATTAGCTAAAAAGCAAGAAGAAGATGCAAAAACACGTACTTCTCAAGTAAGTTCTGGTGACCGTTCTGCAAAAATTAGAACTTACAACTATCCTCAAGGTCGTGTAACTGATCATAGAATTGGTGTAGACGTTTTTGATATGGATGGTGTTATGTCAGGAAAAATTCATAAATTTATTGACGAACTACAATTAGTAGCCAATACAGAAAAATTAAAAGAATCTGAAGTGTATTAAAACACTTCGGATTCTTTCCAATATATTTTAGAAATCCCAAATCTAAAATTAAATTGTTGTGCAGACTTAGTTTTTAATATCATATGCTGTTAATAAAAAACTAAACATAATTTCCGAATTCTCGGAACATTTCACTTTACAATATAATTTCGTTTGAGAAAATTTTACATTTCAAACTAAACCTACATTAAAATCGAATATTAACACTATTTATATCGTTATTTTTTACTAATATTTAAGTTACTTCTATGAAAAACAAATTACTAATCGCTATTACTTTCTTTAGTATCAGCTATGCAAATGCACAAAGTTATTTTGGGTATTTAAATGATAACTACGCTGGAGTTCATTCAGTAATTAACAATCCAGCTAATATTGTTGATTCTAGATTTAGAGCCGACATCAATTTATTTTCTTTTAGCGGATTACTTACAAATGATTATTATGGCGCAAAATTTGGCGACATGTTCAAAAGTGATTTTGATTTTGAAAGAGATGGAAAACAATATCCAACAGATTCAAATAATTTTTTGGTTAATGTTGATGTTCTAGGGCCATCATTTATGTTTAACTTAAACAAAAAAAGCTCATTAGCCTTATTTACAAGAGCTAGAAGTATTACACATTTGAGTAACATTAGTGGAAAAGCATTAAATGACATTCAAGAAGATATTAATGAAAATTACCAAGTAAGCAACCAAAATTTTAGTATTGCTGCAAATGCTTGGGGTGAATTTGGCGTTTCTTATGCTCGAATTTTAATGGATAAAGGGCAACACTTCTTAAAAGGAGGTTTCTCTGCAAAATATTTATACGGAGCATTTACAGGTTATGCAAAAGCAAATAATATCAATATTTCATACAATTATACGGGAGATCCAAACACAAGTACAACTTCATCTTCTGGATATTTAGAATCGGGAAACCTTACTTCTCTTGATAATTTTGATGATCCAACAGAAAATACTGGAACTGGTTTTGGTGCCGATTTCGGTTTCACTTACGAATATCGTCCAGATTATGCAAAATATCAATATACAAATAAAGAAGGCGGAAAAAGCTACCACAAAGACCAAAATAAATACAAATTTAGATTAGGGGTTTCTGTAACTGACATTGGTGCAATAAAATATAAAGATGCTATTGTAAGTATTTACAATGTAAACACTTCTTACACGGATGCAGAATATGATGCAGATCCAAGTTTTGATAATTTATACACGAAAATTTCGGAAACAAAATCTGTAAAATTCAAATTGCCAACTGCCATACACTTAAATGCAGATTGGAGAATGAATAAACGTTTTTATTTGAACTTAAATACTGATTTTAGTGCCGTTGCTGCTGAAGACAAAAACTCTTCTTATATTAACAATAATGTAAGTTTAACACCGCGTTATGAAGTAAAATGGTTGAGTTTATATGCTCCAATTAGTTATTTAGAATATTCAGGCGTGCAAGCTGGTTTTGGATTTAGAGTTGGTCCACTATTTGTGGGTTCAGGTTCTATTGTTAGTGCCATGCTTTCTGAAACTAAAGCAATTGATGCACATTTAGGATTAAAAGTTCCAATTTATCAAAACAAAATTAAAGATATTGATTTTGACGGAATAAAAGACAAAGATGATAGTTGTCCAGATGTTGCCGGACCAGTTGAAAACAAAGGCTGTCCTTGGGGTGATGAAGACAATGACGGATTGACTGATAATTTAGACAAATGTCCAAAAGAATTTGGTCCAACAGAAAATAATGGTTGTCCTTGGACTGATAAAGATGGTGATAAAGTTTTAGATAAAGATGATACTTGTCCAGATGTTGTTGGTGCAGTTGAAAACAAAGGATGTCCATGGGGTGATGAAGACAAAGATGGTGTAACTGATAATTTAGATAAATGTCCTACTGTTTTTGGAGAAAAAGACAATGAAGGTTGTCCTTATACAGACAAAGATGGCGACAAAGTTTTAGATAAAGATGACAAATGTCCAGATGTTGTTGGAACAATTGAAAACTTCGGTTGTCCTGTTATCGATACTAAAGTGATTAAAAAACTAAACGACTATTCTAAATCGGTATTGTTCGATTCTGGAAAAGCGACTGTAAAATCAGATTCTTATGTAACTTTAGACGCAATGGCTGAAATTATGAAAGAATACGAAGCAACAAACTTTAGCATCGAAGGTCATACTGATAATGTTGGAAAACCAGAAAGCAACATAGAACTTTCTGCTGAAAGAGCATTAGCTATTAAAACGTATTTAATTTCAAAAGGAATTAATGAAAACAGATTGAGTTCTCAAGGATTTGGAGCTGCAAAACCAATTGCTTCAAACAAAACTACAGCTGGAAAAGCAGCTAACAGAAGAGTAGAAATCAAAGTTGTTCAATAAACTTATAATCAATATTTTAATTAAAACTCTTTCTTAACGGAAAGAGTTTTTTTTATAAACTTTTCTTAAACAATAGTTTTTTACAATCAAAATATTTACTTTTATCACAAATATTGATACAATGACAATTACCCAATTATACTACGTTTTAGCTGTTGCTGAAAACAAAAATTTCACTTTAGCTGCCGAAAAATGTTTCGTTACCCAACCCACTTTAAGTATGCAAATTCAGAAATTGGAAGACGAATTAGGTATTCAAATTTTTGATAGAACGAAGAAGCCAATCGGTTTAACGGATGTTGGAAGTAAAATTGTAACACAAGCCAAAAACATTGTTAATGAAGCGAACAGAATTAAAGACATCGTTGACCAACAAAAAGGGTTTATTGGTGGCGATTTCCGCATAGGAATTATCCCGACAATTATGCCTACTTTATTACCGATGTTTTTAAATACTTTCATTAAAAAATATCCGAAAATAAACTTAATCGTTGAAGAATTAAACACCGCAGATATCATTTTAAAACTGAAAAATGGTCATTTAGATTGCGCTATTGCTGCCACGCCTTTAGACGAAGAAAAATTAAAAGAAATCGTATTATACTACGAACCTTTTGTGGCTTACATACCTGAAAGCAGTCAAAATAATGCTAAAAAGGAAATTGAAGTTGCCGATTTAGATGTGGAAAAAATCTTGCTTTTACAAGACGGACATTGTTTTAGAAATAGTGTTTTGAACCTTTGTAAAACGAACAATTTCATTGGCGAAAATCATTTTCAATTAGAAAGTGGAAGCTTCGAAACGTTAATTAAATTATCAGATGAAGGTTTAGGAACCACACTACTTCCCTACTTACATACCTTAGATTTAAACGACAAAAACAAAGCAAAACTAAAACAATTTGCCAATCCAAAACCATCAAGAGAAGTGAGTTTAATTTTCTCTAAAAACGAATTAAAAATTCATATTATTGATGCGCTAAAAACAACTATTCAAGGTGTAGTTCGTGGTGCGATTGCGTTTAGTGATGTGGAAATTGTGAGTCCGAAGTAAATTACCTTTTTAAGCCATACCATGAAAACTAAAATAAATAATTTCGTGAGTAGTTAAGTTTATTGATGCATTAAAATATCCTTCACCACCATCTGAAACATTATCGTCAAAAGAATATTTTTGATTATTATAGTGTTTTAATTCTCCATTAATATCAACAATAATTTGATTTTTTGTATTTAAAAAAGCTTTACAACGTTTAAAGTATTGATTGTTATGTAGATTAGCATTTTCATCACTTTTAACTTTGTTTTGCAAAATCATATCTATAATTCTGATTTGCTTATTATTTAAATCATATGACTTATTTTTTGTTGAAGTAAAAAAAGAATAATCAACAAAACCTGAATAATAAATCTGATTTTTTAATGAAGTTTTATTTTTTAAAAGTTTCATTTTAAAAGCATCTAAAAATTCTATTTCATTATTCTTTATTAAAGCTTTAAAATTCAAATCTCCCAAAGCAATTATTAAAGTATCTGCTTTAAAAGCAACATTACCTTTATCTGTTTTTCTTGTTTTTTTGTTTGGTGTTAATAAACTTCCCCCAAAAAATTTATACAAACAAGTATTATCCTTGTAAATAAAAAGTTCTTCAATAGTATAACCACCAACAAATTTATTTTTAGAAATGTCTTTAGCATAAACTAATAAAGTATTGTGATTAGTTACTGAAAATATGATTACAAAAAGAATTAAAAAAGCAAATAAAATTATTTTAAGCTTATTCATAACTATCAACTTATATCACACTCACATCACCTTTACCTTCTCTCACCACAATCGGTTCATGACCAGTTAAGTCGATAATAGTTGAAGCTACGTTTTCTCCATAACCACCATCAATAACTAAATCGACTTGGTTTTGCCATTTCTCGAAAATTAATTCTGGATCAGTTGAATATTCAATTACCTCATCTTCATCATGAATGGAAGTGGAAACAATTGGATTGCCTAACATTTCCACAATTTGAATGGCAATGTTATTATCTGGAACTCTAATTCCGACCGTTTTTTTCTTACGGAAGTCTTTTGGTAAATCGTTATTTCCTGGTAAAATAAAAGTATACGGACCAGGTAAAGCGCGTTTTAAAATTTTAAAAGTTGGCGTATCAATTTGTTTCACATAATCAGAAATATTACTTAAACTACTACAAACAAAAGAAAAATTGGCTTTTTCTAACTTCACATTCTTGATTTTTGCCAATCGCTCCAAAGCACGAGAATTGGTAATATCACAACCTAAACCATAAACGGTATCTGTTGGATAAATGACTAATCCGCCATTTCTTAAAACCTCAACCACTTTTTTAATGGCAGCTTCATTTGGTTTGTCTTCGTATATTTTTAGAAATTCTGCCATAATAATTTTTGTTTAAGATTAATATTCTTTCAAGTTTCAAGTTTCAGGTTTAAAGTTAACAAAAAGAACTTGAAACCTGAAACCTGAAACTTTTTCCTACCCAATCACATTTAACTTCGCAAACCTCAACAACAACTTTTTAAGCCCACCAACATCAAAACGAATTTCCGCTTTTTTGTCGGCTCCAACGCCTTCTAAACCAACAATTTCACCTTTTCCAAAGCGTTCATGCATAACGATGTTTCCAACAGTTAAATTATTATCAAATAAATTGGCTTTATCAGAACTTGCGCCACTACTTACAGGTTTTAACCTTCTGATATTTATAGACGAAACTGGTTCGTTTTTCGTGATATATTCCGGTGGCGTTCCGGCTGTTGGTTTCGCTAATCGTAATTTCGATTTATCCACATCTCCAAAAATATCAATATCCATTGACGGTTTGTATCGATAACCCGAATCAATTGGATTCATATATTCTAAATACTCGCCATTGATTTCTTCAATAAAACGTGAAGGTTCACTATCCACTAATTTTCCCCAACGGTAACGCGATTGCGCATAAGTCAAATACGCTTGATGTTCGGCACGAGTTAAAGCCACATAAAACAAACGACGTTCTTCTTCCAACTCGCTACGTGTGTTCATACTCATCGCACTTGGAAACAAATCTTCTTCCATTCCTACCACAAAAACGTGTGGGAATTCTAATCCTTTCGCTAAGTGAATCGTCATTAACGCCACTCTATCATCATCACCCGTATCTTTATCTAAATCTGTCGCCAAAGCCACATCTTCCATAAATTCTGCCAAAGCACCACGAGCACCATCAATCTCTTTTTGACCTTCGGTAAAATCTTTAATACCATTCAATAATTCCTCAATATTTTCGATACGAGCAATTCCTTCAGGTGTTCCATCTTTTTTCAATTCTTGAACCAAACCAGTTTTCTTCGTTACGTGGTCAGTCAATACAAAAGCATCTTGTTGTTCGTTTATAACTTGGAAACTTTTAATCATCGTTACAAAATCTTGCAACTTGGTTTTGGTTCCCGAATTTAATTTTAAATCGATTTTATCAATGTGCTCCATCACTTCAAAAATGGAACGCTTGTAATGATTGGCAGCAACTGTTAGTTTTTCTACAGTCGTATCACCAATTCCACGAGCTGGGTAATTAATTACTCGAATTAAAGCTTCTTCATCTTTTGGATTGATAACCAATCTCAAATAAGACAAAACATCTTTAATTTCTTTACGTTGGTAGAATGATAAACCTCCATAAATTCGGTACGGAATATCTCTTTTTCGTAACGCGTCTTCCATAGCACGAGATTGCGCATTGGTACGATATAAAATTGCAAAATGAGAATTCGGTAATTGGTTTTGCATTTTTTGTTCGAAAATAGTTCCGGCTACAAAACGACCTTCTTCACCATCCGTAACACTTCTGTGCACTTTAATTTTCGGGCCATCGCTATTGGCTGTCCAAACAATTTTATCAAGCTTGGTTTTATTTTTATCGATAACGTTATTCGCCGCTTCTACAATATTTTTCGATGAACGATAATTTTGTTCTAATCGGTACATTTTAACACCTTCGTAATCTTTTTGAAAGTTTAAAATATTGTTGATATTCGCACCACGGAATGCATAAATACTTTGCGCGTCATCACCAACTACACAAATATTTTGAAAACGATCTGACAACGCTTTCACAATCAAATATTGCGAGTGATTGGTATCTTGGTACTCATCAACTAAAATGTATCTGAAACGATCTTGGTATTTCGCTAAAACATCAGGAAAACGATTTAATAATTCATTGGTTTTCAATAACAAATCGTCAAAATCCATCGCACCCGATTTGAAACAACGTTCCACGTAATTATTGTAAATTTCACCCATTCGAGGCTTTTTGCTCATCGCATCAGCTTCCTGTAATTCTGGGTTATTGAAATACGCTCGAACGGTAATTAATGAGTTTTTATATTGGGAAATTCGACCTAAAATCTGCTTTGGTTTATAAACATCTTTATCCAATTGCATTTCCTTAATAATGCTCCCCAAACAACGTAAAGAATCTTGAGAATCGTAAATCGTAAAGTTAGAAGGATACCCTAATTTATCTGCTTCGCTACGTAAAATCTTAGCAAAAACAGAGTGAAAAGTTCCCATCCAAAGGTTTTTGGCTTCGTTATTTCCCACAATTTCAGCAATACGTTTTTTCATTTCACGTGCTGCTTTATTGGTAAACGTTAGGGATAAAATATTAAAAGCATCAACGCCTTGATACATCAAATTGGCAATTCGAACCGTAAGTACACGAGTTTTACCTGAACCTGCACCTGCAATAACAATCATCGCACCATCTTTTTGTAATACTGGCGCACGTTGTGCTTCATTTAATTGATCTATGTATTGTTGCATTTTAAAAAAGGATATTTATGAAAGCAAAAATACAGATTATGAAGTGATTTTAAATGCTTTTACTCATCATTTAGTTGCAAATTATCAACAATTTTTTTCTCGTCTGAAGTCAGTAATAGTCCAGAATTAACTTCCCAATAGTCAGTAATTATTGAGTTTTTCTTATTAATCAAAGATTTTTCTTTAAAAACATCTGATTTGTCATAAGGCACAAATTTTCGACTGTGACGTGTGGTCATTAAATAATTCGCAATTTCAATTTTATTTTCTGCGTTTTTTTTGTCTTTTACCATCACACCAATTTCTTCTTTCGTGCTAGCTAAAAAATAATCTTCACCGTCTAAAATATACAACGCTCTAAAAGTTGAATTGAACACTTTTCCTTTAATGACTTTCAAATTAGAAACATCTGAAAACTCAAAACGACTCGGTTCAACGAAGTATTCTAACTCCAAAATAACATTTTTCTTAAAATTATAAATGATAGTAACCGTTGGTAAAAATTCTTCAATTTCAGGTTTTGGAGCAATTACCATTTGATAGAAATCTTCTTTTCCTTTAACGGTTTTGATTTCAAAATCGAACTTCTTTTTAGCTTTGGATTCTGCTAATTGCGTGATGTATTTGAAATCGTAATAATTCTGAATAATATCGTACATATTATAACTCAACGTTTTCTTTTCAATCTTTTCGTTATTAATTAAATTGTACGTTCGATTTTGTTCGACTAAAATATCTGCAGCAAATTTATCTGGTTTTTCTTTCAAACAAAAGTTGACTAAACCATCTGAATATGAAGTATATTCGTTATTGTATTTGAAAAATTCTCGGGTATAAATTTTTAAATTAATTGGAGCGGTCAATTGCTTCATCGACTTGTTGATCAATGATTTTAAAATACTAAACGATTGCTTATTCGTAATTACAATATCTTCAATTTCTTGGGAAATGCTTTCTAGTGTTACAACAATTTCCGATTCTTTTAGAGTCGCCGAATTAAGCGTAAGTTGTTTGTATTCGAAATGTGAGACAACAATTCGTGAGGGTTTTGGCAGTTTGAATTTGATACTTCCTTCTTTATTACTTTGAAAATTTTCGTCAGTTCGAAGAATGGAAACCATTACGTTTTCAATTACATTTCCAGTAGTTTTATCTTTAAAGATTAAAACTATTTCTTTTGTCTGCGAAAAAGACAAAATTGAAAAGAAAATCAAATAGAAAAAAAGTATTTTTTTCATCATATCGTATTGAAATACATACAAATATAAGAAATTTAATATTAAGTACATTTTTAAAAAAAATATTTTAGATTTGTAAAAAAACTAAAAATGACTATTGAAGATAAATTACTTGAAATTGCCGCTTATACTTTACCTGCAATAATAACTGGTGGTGTGGCTTTTGGATTATTACATAAATTCTTTAGAAACGAAGAAAACAAACGCAAATTTGAATTGTTACGCGAAAACCAACAACAAGGTTTGCCAATCAGATTGCAAGCATACGAACGTGTGGTTTTGTATTTAGAGCGAATTAATCCAATCAACTTAATGATGCGTGTAGAACCAAGTGGTTTAGATGCACCAAATTATGCCACGTTTTTAATTCACAATATTCAAACGGAATACGAACACAATTTAGCACAACAAATTTACTTAACAGCTGATTGTTGGGAAATTGTAATGAAAGCGAAAAATAGTATTATCACGCAAATTCGTCAAACTTCTATTAATGGTGAAGTGAAAACGGGCGACGAATTAAGAACTTTTTTACTTACAGAACTAACTCAAACAGAAAGCGCAAGTGCTGTAGCGATTAGTTTTATTAAAGAAGAATTGAAAAGAGTTTTTTAATTTTTTCTTTATTGTCACACTGAGCGGAGTCGAAGTGCATTTGTCTTCGACTCCGCTCAGACTGACATGAAATTACTCCTTCAAAAATTTCAAATACAAAGCTGCGGTTTTTTCATCAGCGGTTTTAACCAACTCTTCTACTCGACTTTTAAATTCTGGATTTTTTAATTTTTCACGAATTGTATCTCTACAAAACTTGGTAAACTGCCATTTATGATGCTTTGTACCATCAAATAAAGAAATAATTGCGTTTATATCATTTGGAGTGGTTTGAAACAAAACCTCAATTGCTTTTTGTCTGATTGAACTTTCATATCTATTTGTAGAATATTCAACTAATACACGATACATGTAACTTTTTATATAGTCATCTTTTTCAGAATTAATTGCTAATCCTAACCAAGTCATATGTAAGCTTTTGTCTTTAGTTTCACCAAATACATATATTTTTCTAATGTACTTGTCTTTATCTTCTGGAAAGTTTTTACATAAATTTATTAGCGAAATTTCTTTCGTTTGATACGAAGCATCATCTAAAAATGTTTCGTATTGCGATTTAAATTCTAATGGAATTTTAGTCATCGTTTCAGCAATCGCTTGACGAACATATAAGTTTTGCTTCATACCGATTTCAATCAACTCTTTTTTATCTTCAAATGGTGTACTTGCTAACTTGTAGAAAATATATTGTTTGATTGGAAAATAGGTTTCCGATTGTAAAATGGCTTTGTAATTATCTAAATCTTTTTTCTCTTTTGTTAACTGAATATAAGCTGCAACCGATTTATTCTTTAACAAATAACTTTCTGCTAAAATCATATCAAATCCTGAAGTTTCTAACCATTTCTTTTTGAAATTTTCTGTATCGAAATCCTTTACAACCTTTTTGACTTCAGCTAAAAACTCATCCGTAATTACATTTTTATATTGGTATTTCTTCAAGTATTTTTTAACAGCTTTCTGAAAATTCTTCGCACCTATATCTTCACGTAACGTATGCAAAGCCCAAGCGCCTTTTTTGTAAAACGATAACGAACTCGCTTTTTCATTCATCACCGGAATTGTATCTGTTTTCGCAGCACTTCTCAATTGCAAAGCATAATCGTACAATTCGTTATAGAAATAATCGTCGCCAAAAACTTCCTTTTCCGCTAACAAAGCATAATACGTTGCAAAACCTTCTTGTAACCAATGATGTTTGCCAGATTGCGCCGTAATTAAATCGCCAAACCATTGATGTGCCAATTCATGTGCGTTCACATTGATGTAATTTTTATCATTAAAACCAATCGAATCCACTACAAAATCTTGTGAAAAAATAGTTGAAGTGGTGTTTTCCATTCCAGCATATAAAAAATCTCGAACTGGAACTTGACGGTAAATTCTCCAAGGATATTTTACTCCAATTTCTTGTTCTAAATAATCGAAAATTTGTTTGGAATATCTGTAAGTCGGTTCAAATTTAGAAACGTCAGTCGAATCAATGTAAAATTCTAAAGGCGTTCCCGATTTACTTTTCGTTTCTTGCTTTTCAAAATTTCCAATCGCCAACATCACCAAATAAGACGACATGGGTTTTTGCATTTGATAACTCCAAAAATTTGAATTATTCTTTCTTACTTTTGATTTTAATAAACCATTAGATAAAACGGAATACATAAAGTTATATTCAACATCAATATTAAAAATAACTTTCTCATTTACATCATCGAAACTTGGTAGCCAATGACTGGTGTATCTGCCTTGACCTTGTGTCCAAATTTGTAAATTTTCATCTGAACCCGTAAAATATAAAGTTTGTTTTGGTGTCGCTTTAAATTTTATATAAACATAATTCTCTCCCTTTTTGAAACCATTATACAATATTAAATGAGTGTTAGTCAATTTATATTCAACATCTCTATCATTAATATTTACTCTTGAAATTTCTATGTTTTTAGAATCAATTTTAATTGAATCAATATTTTTCAATACTTTAAAACTATATCTAACACTTCCTGAAATTGATTTCTCAGTAGAATTAATTTGTAAAAACGCCTCACACTTCAAAAAATCAACGGATTTGGTTTGTTGTGAAAAAGTAAGTAGGGAAAAAAGTAGAAAAAATAAGGTTCTCATAAGTAAATTTAAAATCTGATACGAATATAAACATTTTCAAATTCTCTGCTTTCCAAATTAACAAATTATAAACTATCTTCGCTTTTCATTTTTTTGACACAGATTTGAGAAACTATATAAATTTTTAAAATTTCTTTAATCTGTGTCGCTAACATACCATTTACATTGAAAAAGAAAGCCCTATTTAACTGGAGCAGCGGAAAAGATTCTGCATTTGCTTTATACAAAACCTTACAAAACAACGAATTCGAAATTGTTTCCTTACTAACTAGCGTAAGCGAACAATACCAACGAATTTCCATGCATGGCGTTCGTGTAGAACTGTTAGAATTACAAGCTAAAAGTTTACAATTACCGCTAACAAAAATGATGATTCCAGAAATGCCAACTATGGAAGTCTACGAAGATGTAATGAAAAACACCTTATCAAAATTCAAAGAAAATGGTGTAACACATTCTATTTTTGGCGATATCTTTTTAGAAGATCTTAGAAAATACCGTGAAGACAAATTAGCAGAAATAGGTTTTATTGGCGAATTTCCACTTTGGAAAATTGACACAACGGAACTTATCCATGATTTTATCAATTTAGGTTTCAAGACAATTGTAACTTGTGTTAACGAAAAGTATTTAGATCAAAGTTTTGTAGGACGAATTATCGATGAAAGTTTTATTAACGACTTACCAGATAACGTAGATGTTTGTGGCGAAAACGGCGAATTTCATACCTTTTGTTTTGATGGTCCGATATTCAAAAACCCAATAGAATTTGAAATCGGAGAAATCGTTCATAAAAAATACGAAAAACCAAAAAACACAACACCATCAAACACCGCTTGCGATGTAGATTCTGATGAACCAACGCATGGCTTTTGGTATATCGATTTAATTCCGAGATAGGAACACAGATTTTACAGATTTAGAATTTAAAACTATCTTAGCATTTTAAAATTAGTACTTGATATAATTTTTCGTCAATTCGAGTGTCCCGATAAAATCGGGATGTATCGAGAATAAGAAAAATTATTAATATCAAGGTTCTCGATACATTCCGATTCATGCTTCATCGGAACACTCGAACTGACGCTATATAAATTGACACATTAGAAATTTGAACCTACTCGAAACTCCCATAGAATATTTAAAAGGCGTTGGTCCGCAACGTGGCGATTTGCTGCGCAAGGAAATGAACATTCATAAATATGGCGATTTAATCAATTTATATCCGAATCGATACATCGACAGAACACGCTATTTCAAAATCAATCAGTTGGTAAATAGTAATTCTGAAGTTCAAATTGTTGGGAAAGTCGTTCATATCAAAACCATCGATCAAGGAAAAGGGAAATCGAGATTAGTTGCCACTTTTTTAGATGATACCGGCCAAATGGAATTGGTTTGGTTCCAAGGTCAGAAATGGGTCAAAGAAAGTTTGAAAATCAATACCGTTTATGTCATTTTCGGGAAAGTGACGCAATTTGGTTCGGTTTTCAATATGGCGCATCCAGAAATGGAATTGTTAGAAGAACACAAAACCGCGTTACGAAGCGCGATGCAACCTGTTTATCCAAGTACCGAAAAGCTAAATAACAAAGGCGTTACCAATAAAGTCATCAATAAAATGATGATGCAATTATTTTCGGAAACGCATCAATTATTTTCAGAAACCTTGCCTGTTTCTATTATTGAAGAATTAAAACTGATTCCGAAAAAAGACGCTTTAGTTAATATTCATTTTCCGAAGACTCAGGAACTTTTAGCGAAAGCGCAATTCCGATTAAAGTTTGAAGAATTGTTTTTCATTCAACTGCAATTAATCACCAAAAACTTAATTCGAAAACATAAAATTAAAGGCTTTCCGTTCGAAATTATTGGCGAAAACTTTAATGATTTTTACAACAATCATTTGCCTTTTGAATTGACAAAAGCTCAAAAAAGAGTATTAAAAGAAATACGAAACGATTTAGGAAGTCATGCACAAATGAATCGTTTGTTGCAAGGCGATGTAGGTTCCGGAAAAACCATCGTGGCGTTAATGTGTATGCTTATCGCGAAAGATAACGGCTTTCAAAGTTGTTTGATGGCGCCAACGGAAATTCTCGCGAATCAGCATTTTAATGGGATTACCGAATTAGCCAAAAATTTAAACATCAACATCCGAATTCTGACTGGCTCTACGAAAATTGCACAACGAAGAATCATTCATGAAGAATTAGAAAACGGAACTTTAGATATTATTATCGGAACGCACGCTTTATTGGAAAATAAAGTCCAATTTAAAAATTTAGGTTTAGCTGTTATCGATGAGCAACATCGTTTTGGTGTAGAACAAAGAAGTAAATTGTGGGGAAAAGCCTCCCCTAACCCCTCCAAAGGAGGGGAAATCGAACGTGTTAAACAAAAATACGAAACCGCTCGACCTTCCACTTATAAACTTTTAAAGGAACTTAAAAATCAGAATAAGCAAAATAGCACACAAGCTGAAAATATTTTATGGGAATATCTAAGAAATAAAAATCTTAAGTATAAATTTAGAAGACAGCATATTATTGACATTTTTATTGCTGACTTTGTTTGTTTAGAGAAAAAATTAATAATTGAAGTTGATGGTGGCTATCATAATACATTAGAACAAAGAGAAGCTGACGAATTAAGAACCCAAATCTTAAATGAAATTGGATTCCATGTGATTCGATTTACAAACGAAGAAGTTATCGGTAATATTGATAACGTCATTAGTAAAATCAACACAATCTTGGCAAGCCTCCCTTCTGGGGAGGTTGGAGGGGCTACTCCACCACACGTTTTAGTGATGACAGCGACTCCAATTCCACGTACTTTAGCGATGAGTTTGTATGGCGATTTAGATATTTCTGTTATTGACGAATTGCCGCCAGGCAGAAAACCGATTCAAACCGTACACCGATTTGATAGTAAGCGTTTGGTGGTTTGGAAATTCTTGAAAGATGAAATTGCAAAAGGCCGACAAATTTATATTGTGTATCCGTTAATTCAGGAATCGGAAAAAATGGATTATAAAGATTTGATGGACGGTTATGAAAGTATTTCTCGCGATTTTCCTTTGCCACACTACTCTATTTCTATTTTACATGGAAAAATGAAACCTGCCGACAAAGATGAAGAAATGAAACGCTTTGCCGAAGGAAAAACCAATATTATGGTAGCCACAACCGTTATTGAAGTTGGTGTAAATGTACCCAATGCTTCCGTAATGGTAATTGAAAGTGCCGAACGTTTTGGCTTGTCGCAATTGCATCAGTTGCGTGGCCGAGTTGGGCGTGGTGCCGAACAAAGTTATTGTATTTTAATGACCGATTACAAACTTTCCGAAGACAGTAAAACCCGAATGGAAACCATGGTGCGAACCAATGACGGATTTGAAATTGCAGAAGTAGATTTGAAATTACGTGGTCCGGGAGATATTATGGGAAAACAACAAAGCGGTGTGTTAAACCTACAAATTGCCGATTTAGTAAAAGACCGAGATATTTTACAAGTGGCAAGACATTTAGCGGTAAAACTACTCAAAGAAGACCCAAGCATGAACTTACCCGAACACGCCAAACTAAAAGAAGTGTTCTTAGAAATTAGCAAGAAGAAAAGTATTTGGAATTATATTAGTTAATGTTGATAAGTTAACATTCGCAATTTGTGAGTTTTTGTAAGAATTATATATATTTACAAACAACAGAAATACTTATAATTAATCGCACTTGATGAAAAGTGTCAATATTTATGAGTCAATAGTTATCTAAATGAACTAATATAATGACACATCTATTATCAGAGATTAGAATTCAAAATTTTAAATCAATTCAAGCCGAAATATTTGAACTATCGGCATTTACACCTCTTGTAGGCTATAATAACGCTGGAAAATCAAATATTCTAGAAGCTATTAAATGGCTATTACGAAAATCAGTTTTAACAGATTCTGCTTTTAAAGATATTGCACAACCTGTTGAAATGGAAGGGAAAATATCAGGGATTACTCAAACTATTTTGGATCAACTGCCAGCAAATCAACAAACATCTATACAGCCATTTTTATTTACAGATTCACTATATATAAAAAGAGTACAACCACAACCAAATGGTAGTGTTGCTCAAATAAGACTTTTAGTAAAAGACCCTACAAGTATTGGCACACCAAATGAATGGAGAGCAAATCCAACAGGGTTAGATCAAGCAATTCAAGCTTTATTTCCTGAACCGATTCATATTGGCGCGATGGAAAATTCCGAAGAAGATGTTAGTAAAAATAAAAACACTACAACTATTGGTAAGTTATTAGCAGAAATTATTGGACCTATACAAACAACATATAGTACAGAAGTTCAAACGGCTCTTGATGGAATAAAGGATTTACTTGATTGTGACGGAATATCAAGAGCTGCAGAATTGACAGCTTTTGATACAGCAGTAAATGGAAAAGTTGAGTCTTTTTTCCCTGGAGTAAGTATTAAAGTCCATATTCCAACTCCAGAATTAAAAGAAGTGTTTTCAAAAGGAACTATTAAAGTATTTGAGAATCTTAATCCAAGTGGTAAAGATGTTTCTTCTTTAGGACATGGTGCACAAAGATCAATTCAAATGGCTCTAGTTCGCCACCTAGCTGATACTAGACGAGATGCTGGAGAACAAACATCAAATACAATTCTGTTGATAGACGAACCTGAACTTTACTTACATCCGCAAGCAATAGAAATCTTACGGGATGCATTAAAAACTTTGTCATCTCAGGGTTATCAAGTAATATTTTCAACACATTCACCATTTATGATTACATCAAAAGATGTTGGAAATACTATTTTAGTTAGAAAAAATGATGCAAATGGAACTCATAAACGAAATTCACTACAATCAACTATATCAACTCTTGTCACGACAGCACCAAGCCAGTTAGAACTTATTTTTTCCTTAAGTCATTCATCTAATATTCTTTTTTCTGAACGAGTTATTTTAGCAGAAGGAACAACAGAAAATAGATTGTTACCTTCAATAATTCAAAAAGTAACAGATAGAAGTGTAGGTTTACACAAGGCAGCTTTTGTTTCAATGGGCGGTTCAGGTAATACTAGAAAAGCAATGCTTGTATTAGAGGCAATGGATATTCCAACAAAAGCAATCGTAGATTTAGATTTTGCATTGTTGAATGGAGAAAGAGATGGATTTTTAACAACAGGTGATACTGATGTTCTTGCAATAAGAAATCATTTAGCTACAATTGCACCAACATATTCTATTAATCTTAATAATGGTTGGCCAACAAATGTGTCGAGTGCAATGTCAGCAGCCGAAGCATTTAGATTACTAGCACAAGAAAGCGCAATAGCAACTAACCTTGCAGGAATAAAGACAAAAATGCAAGCTGCAAATATTTATGTATGGACTAAGGGAACAATAGAAGACCATCTTGGTGGTATTGCAAAAAATGAAGCTAGTTGGGCAAATTTCAATCAACGACTTCAAAATGAAGAACTCGATTTAATTTTACCAACTGATTATGAAGAAATAGGCCAAATAGTAACATGGTTAACTTCCTAACCCTATATTGAAGATTTATAATACACCACAACAAACCACAAAACTCCTAATCCCAAATTAGGAGTTTTTTTTATTTCAACTCTCAAAAAAACCTTGTTGTAAAATTTCAAAAAAAAATAAAAAGACAACAAAATCTGTGGCAATAATTTTAAACCAAAAAAATTGCCACAAAACTTGTGGCAAAAAAAATTCAAAAAAAAGTTTTGTAACAAACTTACTTTTAATCTAAATATTTCAAACACTTGTACCTACAAATATGTTAAATAAATTGTAAGGTTTTGGCAGAATAAATTTGTAGAAGTAGATTTGTAATAAATCTAAGCTTTTTTACTATGAAGATTAAAACTATAAGTATCACGTTAATTTCCCTAGCTCTTTTAGGACTTATTGGTTATAGAATTACAAAAAACTCAGCAGAATCTGAAAAAAATGATAAAAAAGGAGATAAAAAACCACCTTTAGGTGTTACTGCTATAGTTGTTTCTTCAAAAGATTTTTCTAATGCGATTTCTCTTTCTGGTTCTATTGAAGCCAATGAAAATGTGGAAATTAGAAGTGAAGTTTCTGGAATTGTCGAAAAAATCTCATTTTCGGAAGGTACAAATGTAAGTAAAGGTCAGGTTTTATTAAAAGTCAACGATATTGAATTGAGAGCACAATTATCTCAAGCAATTACTCGACAAAAATTAGCTTCGGAAAACGAAAGAAGAGCGAAGTTATTACTACAAAAAGAAGCCATCAGTCAGGAAGAATATGATATTGCTAGCGCAGAATTCAGAAGTTTAAAAGCACAAACCCAATTGATTCAAGCTCAAATTGCTAAAACAACAATTAGAGCGCCATTTTCTGGAAAAATTGGTTTACGAAATATTTCTCCAGGAACGTATGTAACACCAACAACGGTTATCACAAAATTAGTGAGTTCTAGTCAAGTGAAAATTAGTTTTTCTATTCCTGAAAAATACGCTTCGGAAATTGAAAGCAATGCTACAATTACATTCACAATTCCAAATAACCCACAAAAATTCTCTGCAAAAATTTACGCTATCGAACCAGAAATTGAAACGTCAACAAGAACGTTAAAAATTCGTGCGATTGCTGATAATTCAAACGGAAAATTATTACCTGGAACGTTTGCTACAATCGAACTTTCTTTAAAAAATATTAAAGATGCTATCGTAATTCCTACAGAAGCGGTTGTGCCAATTCAGGATGGAAAAATCGTTTATATTGCCAATAACGGAAAAGCAAAAGAAGTAAAAATTGAAACGTTAGCGAGAACTTCAAAAGATGTTGTGGTAACAAGCGGCATCAAATCTGGCGATACGTTACTGACTTCTGGAGTTATGTCGTTAAAAGACGAAGCAGATATTAAAGTGAAGCTAAAAGAGCCAAGTAAAAAGTAAAAGCACTTCGACTCCGCTCAGTGTGACAGCTCATACAATTAGTAACTATTATGTCACACTGAGCTTGCCTGTACTGAGCTTGTCGAAGTATCGAAGTGCTCTCGAAGCCAACAAATAAAAGTCAAGTTAAAATAAATCGTAAATCCAAATGAGTTTATCCACTTTAAGCATAAAAAGACCCGTATTTACCATTGTAATTAATCTTTTAATTATACTTTTTGGTATTTTAGGTTATACCTATTTGGGTGTTCGAGAATTCCCATCGATTGATCCGGCGCAAATTTCTGTTCGTACGAATTATACGGGTGCGAATTCTGATATTATCGAATCGCAAATTACGGAACCACTTGAAAAAGCGATTAATTCGATTGACGGAATTCGAAATATTACGTCTTCGAGTAATCAAGGTTCAAGTAATATTACCATCGAATTTAAACTAGAAAAAAACTTAGAAGAAGCCGCTAATGATGTGCGTGATAAAGTGTCGCAAGCTGTTAGAAGTTTACCACAAGATATTGATGCGCCACCAGTAGTTTCTAAAGCGGACGCCGATTCGGATGCGATTATTTCGATGACGGTTCAAAGTAATTCTAGAAATGCGTTAGAATTAAGTGATTATGCAGAAAACGTAATTGCGGAAAGAATACAAACGATTCCTGGTGTGAGTGGTGTTCAAATTTGGGGACAAAAAAGGTATTCGATGCGAATTTGGATTGATCCTATCAAACTAAATTCATACGGAGTTACTGTTTCAGATGTAAGAGCAGCATTAGACAAACAAAACGTCGAATTACCTTCAGGAAAATTAACAGGTGCGAATACCGAATTGATGGTAAAAACACTTGGAAATTTATCTACGGAAAAGGAATTTAACGATATCATTATTCTTTCAAACGAAAACAAAACGGTTCGTTTAAGCGATGTTGGAAATGCTTCTTTAGAATCTGAAAATTTAGAAACGAAGTTTACCGAATCAGGAAATCCGATGGTTGCCGTGGCGATTGTACCACAACCAGGAAGTAATTATTTAGAAATTGCCGATCAGTTTTATGCGCAATTCGATAAATTAAAAAAAGAATTACCAAAAGATATTAAGATTGACATTGCACTTGACAACACGCTTTTCATTAAAAAATCAGTGGTTGAGGTTGCGGAAACGTTATTGATTTCAATCATTTTAGTAGTCTTGATTATCTTCTTATTTTTTAGAGATTGGTCTATCGCATTCCGACCGTTAATTGATATTCCGGTTTCGTTAATTGCTACGTTTTTCATCATGTATTTGTGTGGCTTTTCTATCAACGTATTAACGCTTTTAGCTATCGTTTTAGCTACAGGATTAGTAGTTGATGACGGAATTGTTGTCACGGAAAACATCTTCAAAAAAGTAGAAGAAGGCATGTCGCCAATTGAAGCGGCGATTAAAGGTTCGAACGAGATTTTCTTTGCTGTAATTTCGATTTCAATTACATTGGCTGCGGTTTTCTTACCGATTGTCTTTTTAGAAGGTTTCGTAGGTCGATTGTTCCGAGAGTTTGGTGTCGTAATTGGTGCTGCGGTTTTAATTTCCGCCTTCGTATCGTTAACGTTAACACCAATGTTGAACGCTTATTTAATGAAAGGTGGCGAACAAAAGAAAACTAAATTTTATCATTTTACAGAGCCGTATTTCGTAGGTTTAAATCAAGGTTATGCGAATGCTTTAACGAATTTCATGAAAAGAAAATGGTTGAGTTTTCCAATTGTCATTGCTTGTATTGGATTGATTGTTTTGTTTTTCAAAATCTTACCAAAAGAAACGGCACCTTATGACGATAGAAGTTTAGGAGTAATTAGTGTTTCTACACCAGAAGGCGCAACTTATGAATACACAGACAAATTTATGACGGAATTATCCGATTTAATAAACGATTCTATTCCTGAGAAAAAAGTAGCTTTAGTGATTACTTCGCCAGGTTTTATGTCGTCATCAGTAAATACGGGTCGTGTACGTTTGGCTTTGGTGGAACCAGAAGAAAGAAAAAAATCGCAAAAAGATATTGTTGATCAATTAAACAAATGGACGAAGAAATATCCACAAGCGAAAGTGAATGTTTCGGAACAACCCACAATTGCGGTAAATCGTAGAGGTGGATTGCCCATTCAATATATTATTCAAGCGCCAAATTTTGAGAAATTAAGAGAAAAAATTCCTCAATTTATGGAAGAAGCGAATAAAAATGAAACGTTCTCAAATGTGGATGTGAATTTGAAATTCAACAAACCAGAAATTAACGTCACTATCAATCGTGAAAAAGCGGAAAGTTTAGGAATTTCTGTTTTAGATGTCGCTCAAACACTTCAACTTTCATTGAGTGGACAACGTTTTGGATATTTCATGCAAAACGGAAAACAATATCAAGTCATTGGACAATTCGACCAAAAAGATCGTGATGCGCCTTTGGATTTAACTTCGATGTTTGTTAGGAATAAAGCTGGAGAATTAATTCAGCTAGACAATGTGGTTGAGGTGGAAGAACAAAGTAATCCGCCACAATTGTATCACAACAATCGTTACATGTCGGCTACGGTTTCTGCAGGTTTAGCACCAGGAAAAAGTATGGTTGACGGAATTGAAGCAATGGATGAAATCAAAGCGAAAGTTTTAGATGAAACCTTTACAACTGATTTAGGTGGAGAATCGAGAGATTTCGTGGAAAGTAGTTCGAATACTTCTTTCGCATTCGGGTTGGCATTATTGTTAATTTACTTGATTCTTGCGGCACAATTTGAAAGTTTCATTGATCCATTTATTATTATTTTAACCGTACCAATGGCAGTAGCTGGAGCGTTATTCTCGCTTTGGTTATTCGGACAAACGTGGAATATTTTCAGTCAAATTGGAACCGTTATGCTTATCGGATTGGTAACCAAGAACGGAATTCTGATTGTGGAATTTGCGAATCAATTACGAGAACAAGGCAAACCAAAATACGAAGCCATTATTGAAGCTTCAGAAGCGCGTTTACGTCCAATTTTAATGACGAGTTTAGCTATTGCTTTAGGAGCTTTACCGATTGCAATGTCGCTTGGAGCGGCTTCTACAAGTCGAATTGGAATGGGAGTTGTAATTGTTGGAGGTACGATGTTTTCATTAGTATTGACATTATTTGTAATTCCAGCATTTTACTTAATGTGGTCGAAAGCGAAAAAACACAGACCAGAATTTGATAATTTAGACGCACTAGAAAAATAAGATAAACCGCAGATTCGCAAATTAAAATTGAATTAAATACAATTTAAAAAATCTGTGAATCTGTGGTAAAAAAAAATTAAAGCTACGAAATCGAAGATTCAGCGTAGCTAATTCACGAATTCAAAATACTTTGTAAAACAGTGAAAAAAATCTGTGAATCTGCGGTAAAAAAACAAAATACATTATGCAAAATTTATATAAAATAGCTTTTCTATTATTCGTTGGATTTTCAGCGCAAGCTCAAGAAATATTGACGCTTGAAGATGCTGTGAAAATTTCATTGGAAAACAATTACGATATTAAAATTGCCAAAAACAATTTAAAAATCGATGAAACAAATAATAATTTAGGTAACGCTGGAATGCTACCATCTTTAACGGCTAATTTGACTAATAGTAATAGTATAATTGATACTAAACAAACCCAAGCTGGTGGAACGGTTAGAGAATTAGATGGTGCTAAAAACATGAATTTAAGTTATGGTGTGGGTTTAGATTGGACCATTTTTGATGGAATGCGAATGTTTTCGAGAAGAGAACAATTGAAAGTTTTAGAAGAACAAGGTAAATCGGAATTACAATCGGCAATTTTAACGAAAGTAAGCGATGTGTATTTAACGTATTTCGATTTGGCGCAACAACAACAAATGATGGCTTCTATTGATACGGCGATTGTGATTTCTAACCAAAGAGTAGAAACGGCTAAAAACAGATTTACTATTGGAAAAGCTTCAAAATTAGAAGTTTTAAACGCGCAAGTAGATTTAAATACTGATTTAAGTTTACTACTGAAACAAAAAGAGTTATATCGAATTACAAAAATTAGAATGAACGAATTATTAGTTCGAGATAGTCAAACTGATTTTAAAGTCAACCAAGAAATTACAGTAGAACAAAATTTAGATTTCAACGAATTAAAAACCACTGCTGAAAAACAAAATCCGCAATTGCAAGCGCAAATCTTAACTAAAAAAGTAGCCGATTTGAATTTGAAACAAGTCAAAGGCAATCGTTATCCAACCGTTCGATTAACTTCTGGATATAATTTCACACGTTCTGAAGCTTCTTTAGGATTCGTAACGCAATCATCTGGTCAAGGATTTGTGTATGGAGTTACGGCTTCGATGCCAATTTTCAACGGATTTACACAAAATAGAAATGAAAAAGTGGCGAAGTATCAAGTGGAAAATGCGAGTTTCCTTTTAGAACAACAAAAAGTATCATTAACTTCACAATTAGCTACGTTATTTGCAAGTTACCAAACCAATTTAGAATTGGTAAAAGTGGAAGAAAAGAACTTAGAAATTGCCAAGCAAAACTTAGATATTACGTTAGCGAAATTCAAAATCGGAACAATTACAACTATTGAATTCAGAACGGCTCAACAAAATTTTATAGAAGCTTCTGTACGATATTCTAACGCTCAATATGTTACCAAACTTTCGGAAATCAACTTAAAAGAATTGGCAGGAACATTAAAATTAAATTAGTACTTTAGTCACATAATTATATATTTTTGTCAGTCTGAGCGGAGTCGAAGACTTTTTATATTAGATAAAAAATTCTTATTACAAAGCACTTCGACTCCGCTCAGTGTGACATTTCGTTAAAACACATAATACTTTAATCTTTTTACTTTAAACTTGGCTCTTTTTACTTTTATCTTTTAACTTAAACTATGGTACAATACAACCCAAAAGATTGGATTACTTACATTTTCAAATTTCATAAATCGGATACGTTTCGACAATTAATTCCAATGATGTTATTAATTGGAGTATATTCTGCTACTATTTGTTACTTAGAAATTCATTTTTTCAAATTAAAAGACGATAGTCATGTGAAAAACATTTCTATCATGCACACAACTGTTGGATTTGTATTGTCTTTACTTTTAGCTTACAGAACCAATACTGCTTATGACCGTTGGTGGGAAGGAAGAAAATTATGGGGAAGTTTGGTGAATAATTCTAGAAATTTAGCCATTAAACTTTCAGCGATTTTAGAAAATGAAGCGGATAAAAATTATTTTAGAAAAATCATTCCAGGTTATGCTTCTATTTTAGCGAAACATTTAACCAATGAAGAAGTGGGTAAAGTGTTGTTTGAAGGTTTAGATTTAGAAATTGACCATAACAAACACAAACCGAATCAGGTGGCAAAAATGATTTTCAATAAGATAAACGATTTATATAAATCAAATAAAATCACTGGCGACCAATTAATTATTTTAAATGCCGAAATTCAATCATTTACAGATGTTTGTGGCGCTTGTGAAAGAATTAAAAACACACCTATTCCCTACTCTTACAGCGCATTTATTAAGAAATTTATTTTCTTTTACGTGATGACATTACCTTTCGGATATGTATTTAGTTTAGGTTATTATGTAGTTCCAGTTGTAGTATTTATCTTTTATGTTTTAGCCAGTTTAGAACTAATTGCAGAAGAAATTGAAGATCCATTTGGAATGGATGAAAACGATTTACCAATAGGAAAAATTGCAAGTAATATCAAAAAACATGTAGAGGAAATTCTATAAGAATTGATACAAAATAAAAAATCCCGTTCTGAAAATCAGAACGGGATTTTTTTTATAAACTAACTAGATTATTTTCTAGCAATAACTTTTAAAGATTTCTCAATAATAGCCGCACTATTTAATCCGTATTTTTCCATTAATTGTTCTGGTGTACCACTTTCTCCGAATGTATCATTTGTAGCTACAAATTCTTGTGGAGCTGGTTTGTTTAAACTTAAAGTTCTTGCAACACTTTCTCCTAAACCACCTAAGAAGTTATGTTCTTCAGCAGTAACTACACAACCTGTTTTCGCAACCGATTTTAAAATAGCTTCTTCATCTAAAGGTTTAATCGTATGAATATTAATTACCTCAGCAGAAACACCTTGTTTTCCCAATTCCTCTGCAGCGATTAAAGCTTCCCAAACTAAATGTCCAGTTGCAATAATTGTTACATCAGTTCCTTCGTTTAACATAATAGCTTTTCCAATTACGAAAGGTTCATCAGCTGGAGTGAAATTTGGCACTACCGGACGACCGAAACGTAAATAAGCAGGTCCATGATGATCAGCTAAAGCTAAAGTTGCAGCTTTGGTTTGGTTGTAATCACACGTGTTGATTACTGTCATACCTGGCAACATTTTCATTAAACCAATGTCTTCTAAAATTTGGTGAGTGGCACCATCTTCTCCTAAAGTTAAACCGGCGTGAGAAGCACAAATTTTTACATTTTTATCAGAATAGGCAACTGATTGACGAATTTGATCGTACACTCTTCCTGTAGAAAAGTTAGCGAAAGTTCCTGTGAAAGGAATTTTTCCACCAATAGTTAAACCTGCTGCAATTCCAATCATGTTTGCTTCTGCAATTCCGATTTGGAAAAAACGCTCTGGGTGATTTTTCTTGAAATCGTCAAACTTTAACGAACCAATTAAATCCGCACAAAGTGCCACAACATTTTCATTTTTTTGTCCTAATTCGGTCATTCCTGCTCCAAATCCTGAACGTGTATCTTTACTTCCTGTATTTTCGTATTTTTTCATTTTATGCTGAATTTATTTCAGTATCTTTTTACTAAATTAATAATCTCCTAAAGTTGCTGGATTTTGGTTTAAAGCATTTTCTAATTGCTCATTACTTGGCGCTTTACCATGCCAAGCGTGTGTATGCATCATAAAATCTACACCATTACCCATTTCTGTATGTAATAAAACACAAACTGGTTTTCCTTTTCCTGTACGAGATTTTGCATCAGCCATTCCATTAATAATAGCTTCGATATTATTTCCTTCTGTAATTTCTAAAACATCCCAATCAAACGCTTCAAATTTGGCTTTTATGTTACCCATATTTAAAACATCTTTTGTAGAACCATCAATTTGCTGACCGTTTAAATCCACAGTTGCAATTAAGTTATCTACATTTTTCGCAGAAGCATACATAATGGCTTCCCAATTTTGTCCTTCTTGTAATTCACCATCTCCTGTTAAAGCATATACTAAATTCGTATCTTTATTTAACTTTTTAGCTTGAGCTGCACCAATCGCCACAGACAAACCTTGACCTAATGAACCAGAAGCCATTCTAATCCCTTCTAAACCTTCATGAGTAGTTGGATGACCTTGTAAACGCGAATTTAATTTACGGAAAGTAGCTAAT
This sequence comes from Bacteroidota bacterium, assembly GCA_040385445.1. Classification (GTDB taxonomy): domain Bacteria; phylum Bacteroidota; class Bacteroidia; order Flavobacteriales; family Flavobacteriaceae; genus Flavobacterium. The sequence goes on from JAZKHI010000055.1 coordinate 47,371, forward strand.
TCAGAAACTGAGAAATAACCGCTTCTTGCTAAAACGCTGTAAAATACTGGCGAAATGTGTCCGTTTGATAAAAAGAATAAATCTTCATTGATTCCGTTCATATCAAAACCGTCATTTCTTTTCATTACGTGTTGATACAGAGTTACTAAGAATTCTGCACAGCCTAAAGAACCACCTGGGTGACCTGAATTAACGGCATGAACCATTCTTAGAATGTCTCTTCGAACTTGTTGAGTAAATTGTTCTAAATTAGAAATTTGTTGTGTCATTGTAAAAAGTTTTTTGCAAAAATAAATTTAATAATCTGTTTATACTAATTCGTCTTTATTTTTTTATCAATAAGAATTCAACAATTTTAGCGATAACGTTTGAATCGCCCAAAATTTTCCTATGTCCCAATTTATTTGTGATAAGAATTTCTTTATTTGAAAGGTTTTCAATGATATGATGTGCTTCCGAAACTGGAATATCATCATCATCGTTATCATGAATAACTAAAACTGGAATTTTAACTTCTTTTGCTACGATATATGCCGAAAAACTTTCCATTTCGAAATGGAATTTCTTTTCGAAGTTATTTTTCATAATCACCGCAACCTTGTTTGGTAAGCCAATTTTCTCTACAAAAGTGTTTACAATATTAATCACGCTATTTCCACTTCCAATAATCACTGCTTTTTTGACTTGCAAACCTTTTTTAATCGCATTTAAAATGGACATCCCACCAAGTGAATGACCAACAGCAAATTCAAAAGGACCATAATGTTTTTCAATTTCTAAAATTGATTCGATAAACTCAATCATTAAAGTGGTTTTAGTTTCCGATTTTCCATGAGCAGGTGCATCAAAACTAATGGTAGAATATCCGTTTTCTAAAAAAGCATCGGCGATTTTTACCAATTGCGTACCTCTACCCGACCAACCATGAACCAAAAGCACTTTCTTATTAGATTCGCCATAAGCATACACCACAATTTCTTTATTAATTGATGGAACAAATAATTTGGTTTGAATAGATTCTGCCTCCATTTGAAATTCACGTTTTGGAATTTTATGTTTCATTGGAGTAATAAATAATTTTCTAGCAAATTTTTCTGCTAAAATTGGTGAAATCCGATATAAAAATCGTCCAATAAAAACTATAGATTTTGGAACACGAGCATCAATATTTGAAGATTTTTTTGCCATGATAAAAGTTTTCACAAAAGTAGGAAATTATTTGTGGAATGATTTTTGGATTAAACAAAAAAAATACGATAACTTTGTTATGTAAAACAAAAAAAAATATGAGAACAGTAATAAAATCAGTCTTAGTAGTTGGAATTTTAGTTGCTTCATGTGCTAAAAATCCATTCACAGGTAAAAGCACGATGGCATTTGTACCAAATAGTCAAATATTTCCATCTGCATTTCAACAATATAACCAATTTCTTTCTGAAAATAAAGTCATAAAAGGTACTGCTGACGCCAAACGTATTACTGCAATTGGAACGAAAATAAAAACGGCTTCTGAAAGATACTTAAATGCTTTAGGAAAATCAGATTATTTAAATGATTACGCTTGGGAATACAATTTAGTTGATAGTAAAGAAGTGAATGCTTGGTGTATGCCAGGTGGAAAAATTGTTTTCTATACAGGAATTTTACCTATTTGTAAAGACGATGCAGGAATTGCTGCGGTAATGGGTCATGAAGTGGCTCACGCATTAGCCAACCACGGGCAACAACGTATGAGTGCAGGTTTATTGCAACAAGTTGGTGGTGGTATTGCACAAGTTGCAACTGCAAACAAAGATCCAAAAGTTCAAGCAGCAGTTATGCAAGCTTATGGAGTTGGAAGTCAAGTTGGTGGAATGTTACCTTTTAGTAGAGCACATGAAAGTGAAGCAGATATGATTGGTTTAACTTTAATGGCTATTGCAGGTTATGATCCTATTAATGCGGTGAAAGTTTGGGAAAGAATGTCGGCGCAATCTAACGGACAAGCACCACCAGAAATTTTAAGTACACACCCTAGTAATCAAACTAGAATTAACGAATTAACGGCACTTTTACCACAAGCTAGAGCGGAAGCTGCTAAATTTGGAGTTACATTTAAATAATATAAATAGTAAAAATATTATCTTTATATTTGAATCCCGAACATAAATTCGGGATTTTTTATACAATTAAATATGGAACAATTAGAAAAAGGAAACAAAAAATTATTGAACGCATGGGCTTTTTATGATTGGGCAAATTCTGTTTATTCTCTAGTTATAACTTCTTCTATATTTCCATTATATTTTGGCTATTTATTCACCAAAGACAATCCAAACATTATTCTTTTTGGAGAGCCTATAAAAGCAACAGCACTAATCAGTTTTGTTACCGCATTTGCTTTTTTATCAGTTGCCATTTTGTCACCAATTCTTTCTGGGATTGCTGATTATTTAGGTAATAAGAAAAGATTTATGCAGTTTTTTTGCTACTTAGGTGCTTTCTCTTGCATTGGTTTATATTGGTTTACTAAAGAAAATGTAACATTCGGAATTTGCTGTTTCTATTTTGGCTTACTTGGTTTTTGGGGAAGTTTAGTTTACTATAATTCTTATTTATCGGATATTGCCTTCACAGAACAACACGATGGTTTAAGTGCCAAAGGTTTTTCCTTAGGTTATGTTGGAAGTGTGGTTTTATTACTAATTTGCTTGGTTTTCATTTTAAGTAAAGAAGGTGCTGCAGCCTTAGAAGCAATGCGACTTTCTTTTGTTTTTACAGGAATTTGGTGGTTAGCATTTAGTCAGTATACTTTTTATTATTTACCAAAAGGAAATAAAAACAACAATCCGATTAATTTTTCGGTATTCTTTAATGGGTTTAAAGAATTAAAAAAAGTGCAAGTTTTATTTTTTAAAGATGAAGTTTTAAAGAAATTTTTATTTGCCTTTTTTGTATATAGTATGGCAGTTCAAACTGTAATGTTAGTAGCCACCTATTTTGGAGAACAAGAAATAAATTGGAAAAATCCGGAACAAAAAACATCTGGATTAATTATTAGTATTTTAGTAATTCAAATTGTTGCTGTTTTTGGTGCGATTATGACTTCAAAATTGGCCTCGAAATTTGGAAATATTAAAACCTTAATTCTTATAAATTCTATTTGGATATTTATTTGTATTGGTGCGTTTTTTGTTACAGAACCTATACAATTTTATGCAACAGCAGCCATTGTTGGTTTAGTAATGGGTGGAATTCAATCTCTTTCTCGTTCTACTTTTTCGAAACTAATTCCTGAAACCAAAGACACTACTTCTTTTTTTAGTTTTTATGATGTTGCTGAAAAAATCGGAATTGTTATTGGAATGCTTATTTATGGCTTTATAGATCAGATCACAGGAAGTATGAGAAATGCTATTTTATTTTTAGTCGTATTTTTTGCAGCCGGTGTTTTATTGCTTTATAGAACATTAAAAGTTCAAAAATAATTTTATATTTGATAAAAAAAACTAACACAATGAAAACAATTAAAAACCTACTATCAATTTTAGTGATTTTCACTTCACTTACTTTCGTTTCATGCGACGACGAGCCAGTTGATCCAACTTTATTAAATACAGCAAATAATCCTAGTTCAGGAGGGGGTACACCAAGTACAACCGTAGTTGGAACTTATAAACTGACTGCTTTTAATACTTCAGTATCAACAGATTTAAATAATGACGGAACTTCTTCTACAAATCAATTAAGTGAAACAACTTGTTTTAACAATTCATTCTTGACATTGAATGCAAATAATACATTTTCTGCGGATTCAAAAGGAGTAGAAATTGACTTAGGAACAAATACTTTAGATTGTTTTACAGATCCAGTAACCATTGGAACTTGGGCTGTAAGTGGATCAACATTAACTACAACATATGTTGATAGCGGAACAACTTATACAGAAACTTATACTATTTCAGGTAACACATTAACTTATTCATTAAATGGTGGTGAAATTGTTGGAACTGCAGGTGGAAATCCTGTTTATTTAACATCTAATATTCAAATCATTTATACTAAACAATAAATTTTATTCAAATAAAAAGTCCCGTTTTGTTTCTTAAAACTTAACGGGATTTTTTTATGGCACAAATCTTGACTTATACAGGTGTAAATTACACTTCAATCCTTGTATTTATTGATAATTGCATCAATTCACAATTATTATTCGTAAATTTACTTCCCATTTTTAATGACAAAATGACTTATAAATAGATATGCCGAACCACAAAATATTAGCGATTGACAATTTGTCGCTTCAAGAACTAGATACAGAAGCAGAATTAATTCCATTAATGACTCCCGAAGATGAGGAGGAAATGAACAATGAAGAATTACCTGCAGATTTACCAATTTTACCATTAAGAAACACAGTTTTGTTTCCTGGTGTTGTAATTCCCATTACAGCAGGTAGAGATAAATCGATAAAATTAATTAACGATGCCAATGCAGCCGGTAAAATTATCGGAGTTGTGGCTCAGAAAAATGAAGAGGACGAAGATCCAACTTCAGATCAGATTCATCATGTTGGAACAGTAGCTCGTATTATGCGCGTACTGAAAATGCCAGATGGAAATACAACCATAATTCTACAAGGTAAAAAGCGTTTCGAAATTGAAGAATTTACGCAATCAGAACCTTACTTTAAAGCCACAATTAAAGAAGTAAACGAAGTTCGTCCAAAGAAAAATGACGAAGAGTTTGCTACTATAATTGAATCGATTAAAGAACTATCAATTGAAATTATAAAAGAAAGTCCGAACATTCCTTCGGAAGCTACTTTTGCTATAAAAAACATTGAAAGCAATCCGTTTTTAATCAATTTTGTGTCGTCTAACATGAATTTAAATGTAGAAGACAAACAAAACTTACTTAAGATTGTTAACTTAAAACAACGCGCTTTAGAAACGTTACGTTTTATGAATTTAGAACTTCAGAAATTGGAGTTAAAAAACGATATTCAATCTAAAGTTCGATTTGATTTAGATCAACAACAACGTGAATATTTCTTGCAGCAACAAATGAAAACTATCCAAGAAGAATTGGGTGGCGTTTCGCACGATGCAGAAATTGAAGAAATGCGTAACAAAGGAAAATCTAAAAAATGGGATGCCAAAACAGCGGAACATTTCGAAAAAGAAATTTATAAATTACAACGTACGAATCCAAATTCACCAGATTTTGGAATCCAACGTAACTATTTAGAATTATTTTTAGAATTGCCTTGGAATGAGTTTTCTAAAGATAAATTCGACCTTAAAAAAGCACAACAAATTTTAGACCGTGATCATTTTGGTTTAGAAGATGTGAAACAACGTATTATAGAACATTTAGCTGTTTTAAAATTGCGAAACGATATGAAATCACCAATTTTATGTTTATACGGACCTCCAGGTGTGGGTAAAACTTCAATAGGAAAATCGGTTGCCGAAGCTTTAGGAAGAGAATATGTTCGTATTTCATTAGGTGGTTTACGTGACGAGGCGGAAATTCGCGGTCACAGAAAAACATACATTGGTGCAATGCCAGGAAGAATTATTCAATCAATTAAAAAAGCAAAAACATCGAATCCCGTTTTCGTTTTAGATGAAATTGATAAATTATCTACAAGCCATAATGGCGATCCATCTTCTGCCCTATTAGAAGTTTTAGATCCAGAACAAAATAGTGATTTTCATGATAATTTCTTGGAATTAGGTTTCGACCTTTCTAAAATAATGTTCATTGCCACAGCAAACAGTTTATCAACCATACAACCTGCTTTAAGAGACAGAATGGAAATCATAAACATGTCTGGTTATACGATTGAAGAAAAGACAGAAATTGCTAAAAACTTCTTGTTACCAAAACAGTTGGCAGCACACGGATTAACCACTAAAGATTTACAAATTGGTAAAAAACAATTAGAAAAAATCGTAACGGGTTATACGCGTGAATCTGGAGTTCGTGGTTTGGATAAAAAAATTGCTCAAATGGTTCGATATGCTGCAAAATCTGTAGCCATGGAAGAAGAATACAACAAAAAAATTACAGATGCAGATATTATTGAAGTATTAAAATCACCACGAATGGAGCGTGATAAATACGAAAATAACGACACGGCTGGTGTAGTTACTGGTTTGGCTTGGACATCTGTTGGTGGTGATATTTTGTTTATTGAATCGTTAGTTTCTAAAGGAAAAGGTGCAATGACCATGACAGGAAATTTAGGAACTGTAATGAAAGAATCGGTAACTATTGCTTTGGAATATATTAAAGCGAATTCAAAACAGTTGAATATTGATCCTGAGATTTTAAACCAATATAACATTCACATTCACGTGCCAGAAGGTGCGACTCCAAAAGACGGACCAAGTGCTGGTATTGCGATGCTAACTTCAATGGTTTCTAGTTTTACACAAAGTAGAATTAAGAAAAATATTGCCATGACTGGAGAAATTACATTACGTGGAAAAGTATTACCTGTTGGCGGAATTAAAGAAAAAATATTGGCTGCAAAACGTGCGAATATTAAAGAAATTATTCTGTGTAAAGAAAACAAAAGCGATATTGAAGAAATTAAAGCCGATTATTTAACTGGTTTAACTTTTCATTATGTGGATACGATGAAAGAAGTAATTGACATTGCCATTTTAAAAGACAAAGTGAAGAATGCAATTACTTTTGATATTAAGAAATAATTAGAAAACGTCAGTTCAAGTGAGTGTTCCGATTTTTTATCGGAATGTATCGAGAACAAATTAACAACTCAAAAACCTATAAGTAACTGAACTTATAGGTTTTTTCTTTATATTTGAAATATTAAAAAACAGCAATGAAAATACTACTTGTAGGAGAATTTAGTCGGTTACATAATTCATTAAAAGAAGGACTTTTGACATTAGGTCATGAAGTGCTTTTAGTGAATAATGGCGATGGTTTTAAAAATTTCCCAGCAGATATTAGTATTCGAGCTAACTTCTTTAAATCGAAATTAGGAAATATTCCAAGACAAATTTGGTTCAGAATTTTTAAATATGATTTAGTTTTGTTGGAACATGGTATTCGATTTTGGTTGATTTCTAAAAAGTTGCAACACTTCGATATTGTTCAATTCATTAACGAAAGTCCAATTCAAACAGTTTCAAAATTAGAATTGAATTTGATTAGAAAACTATTCAAACAAAACAATAAAATTTTCTTATTATGCTGTGGAATTGATTATATAACTGTAAATCACATGCTTCAAAAAAAAGACCGCTATTCTGTAATGAATGCTTATTTTGATGGAATTCCTGAAGCTAAAAAACAATATGATTACTTTTTCGATTTCGTTGACAAACCACATCAAAAAATACACAAATATCTTTATAATAACATTTGTGGTGTAATTGCTTCAGATTTAGATTATGTGCGACCATTAATCGGAAATGAGAAATATTTAGGTTTAATTGCCAACCCAATAAATACAGATAAAATAAGAGTTATTGAAAATAAAATTTCTGATAAAATACATATCTTTTTGGGAATTAATACTGGAAACTCATTCAAAAAAGGAATTTCATTTTTTGAAAAAGCAATTGCCATAATTAAAGAAAAATATCCAAATACGGTTGAAATTAAAATTACCAAAAACATTCCGTATTCCGAATATCAAAAGCACTTTGAAAAAGCACATATTCTATTAGATCAAGTATATTGTTTTGATCAAGGTTTTAATGCTTTAGAAGCTATGGCTAAAGGAAAAGTGGTGTTTACTGGAGCTGAAACTGAATTCTTAAATCAGTATCATTTACAAGAAAATGAAGTGGCCATAAATGCTTTACCAAATGTCGATTATTTAGTGGAAAAACTAACTTTTCTAATTGAAAATCCTTCAGAAATTGAACGCATTAGTAAAAATGCCATTCAATTCATTCAAAAAGAACATCATTATATTACTCAGGCTGAGAAATATGTTCAGATTTGGAAAACCAATTAAACTTTTCTTTAAAGAACAATAAAATTACAGCTAGCATAAAAAATTCGTACGGAAAAGCATATTTCGCATTTGTTCCATAAACAACCAATGCTTGTAAAATCGCCGCCGCATGTATAAAAGCTAAAAGTATCATCACATTATTTATTTTTCTGTTTTTAAACAAATCGTACAAATAGTAAAAACTCAATAATAGAAAAGCAAATTTCAGAATTAGAACTATCATCATTTGAATGGAATTAATCACTGAAACGACAGAATTAAAAGCATTATCTTGAAATTTCATAAGTGGTTTCATGTCGTAAACTTTCCAAAAATCAAACCACGAATTCGTAATCGAATAATAAAAATAATCATCCAAATTAGAAGCAATTGTGGCTTTTGCATACTTTCCAAATTGATTCGTAACATCTGCAAATTTCGTGTATTTTGGAGCTAAATGCTGTTCTCCCCAAACTCTCCAAATTGCCATAGAAGCATCTTCTCCATTTTGCAACATTTCTTCTCTATATTTCACATATGGTTTGATGATGTAATCATATTCTTTTGGACCTTTTTCAGCAAAATAAAGACAATTTTGAGCTAAATTTAATCCGAAATAAGCTGTTGGTTCAAAATATCCAATTTTTTCTTCAACAAAGCTACACCAACTAAAATAGGCATATATCGGCAAAATAAAAATGATTAATTTCACAGAAACCAACTTCTTAAAAGAGAAATTTTTAATCAGATATAAAGCAAAAATTAAAAACGGATAAAATATAAAAAACGGTTTTACTAAAATTAATATAGCTAATAGAATACTCAACAAAACTTCAACAATAATTTCCTTTTTTTCGAAATAATTATTCAATAAAAAATAGAACACAATTGAATTCAATAATAACATAAACGTTTCTGCCAAAATAAATGTTTCAAAAAAGAAATTCTGCAAATACAGAGATGAAAATAACGTAACATAAAATGTAACTTTCTCTGAAAATTTTAGATTTATCAAGGTTTTAAACCAAAATACAGCTGTTAAAATTCCCATTAGCATTTGGACTAAAACTACTAGAATTTTATCGTGATTTAGTAAATAAACCACGTATGGATAACCAGGAGTTCTTTCTCCAATATAATCGTCAAAATTATCATTCATTAATTCTGTTACAAAATGATTAAATGCCCAACTATCAGGCGCTTCCGAGAAATCATTATAACCAATAAAAAAGAATAATTTTGCAAGTAACTGCAATATAATTAATCCGTAAATGTATTTGTTATTAAGTAAATGCAGCTTCATTTTTTGATGTGAAAAAGTTATTTTTTATAAATAATGAAACGATAGTAATCATGATAAATTCAAATGGAAAACTATAACGTGCATTTGAACCATAAACGACTAAAGCTTGTAAAATTGCTGATGAAAGTACAATTAAAACGAGTAATAATTCGGTATTAAAAACTCTATTTTTTAAAAATTGAAATATATAAATTGGAACTAAAAGTAAAAAAACGGTTTTAATAATTCGTAAAAAAACACATTCAAAACTCCATACATATTTTAGAAAAACTGAACTTTCTAACGAATTAGAACTCACCATTTCAACATTCCAAAACTCTTTAAAAGAAAGGAGAATCACTTGTTTTATATACAATCCGAAATTGTTTTTAATTGTTGCATCGGCGCATTTTCCAAACTCATTTGACAATTGTGGAAAACTCATTTTTTTATATTCAAAATCGCCATTATCAACAGCATACCAAATACACATTGGATTTCCGAGACCGTTTTGAGAATGCAATTCTCTTTGTTTTAAATATGGTGTTTTTATCCAATTGAATTCTTCTGGTGCTTTTTCAATAAAATTGACACAATTCTGAATTTTATTCAATCCGAAATAAGTAGAAGAAACAAAATAACCCGTGTTTAAAAAATTCACATAAGACCAAGAAATAAAGACAAATAAAGGTAAAATTAAAAGTACAAGTTTCTGTTTAATAATAGTTTTCCAATTGGGATTATTATAAACGAAATACGTAAAAATCACAAAAGGTAAATAAATGTAAAACGGCTTCAAAAGCACTAAAATAGCTAAACAAAAAGCTGTTCCTAAAACCTGATTTTTTAAAATATAATAGATTAATAAAGTAACTAAAAACAGATTGATAGTTTCGATTAATATCGCGTTTTCATAGGATAAAACATGTAGAAAAGAACTAAAAAAAAGAGAAACTGTAAGTGAAAAAATCGAATTAAATTTAAAATGTTTTAGAATTTTATACCAAAATATGCTTGAAACAATTCCGACTATTATTTGAAACAAAACCAGTAATTCAATTGAATTTCCTAAAAAAGCAATAACCAAAGAATATCCAGGGGAACGACCACCAAAATAACCATTAATAGAGCCAGATGAAATGAGTTTGGCTAAATCAATATAAGTCTGACTATCGTTTGTTAATAGTACTTTTTGGTTGAAAAAATAAAACAAACTTCTAAAAATAAAACCGAAAACGACTAAAATTGAAATGGGATATTTCTCCAAAAATTTAATCATACTTTCTATAAATTTGAAATAATTGAAAAGGAAGTTGTAAAAAATCGGAAAACTTAATTTTCGAATTTCCAATTTCTTCCCATTTTTCCAACGGAATTTCTTTTACAATATCTTTTAAACTGTATGTTTTTTGCAAACGTTTCAACAATTCTACATCAAACAACCATTTGGAAACAAAAGGTTTTTCAAAGATTTGTTGTGCAATTTTATAATCAATCACTTTAGCACCACATTGCGTATCATAAACGGCAACTTTCAATATGAACTGACTCACTATTGTGGCGAAAATTCGACCAAAATAATGTCTTTTTAAAGATCGTTTCACACCATTACCAATCAATTTAATTCGAGCGCCCATTACCATTTTATAGTTTGGATTTTGAATGGAAAACTGAATTAAATTATCCAATTCTGAAAAAGGTGTCGCTAAATCCGCATCGTAATATGAAATGTAATCCGATTCTGAAATGGACAAAACTGCCGAACGAATGGCTTCTGCTTTACCAACATTTTTCTCCAATTTCAAGACTTCAACAGAAGGGAAATCGGATTTAAATTGTTCTAAAATTTCAATCGTTTTATCTGAACTTCCATCGTCAACCAATAAAAAATTATAGTGTAAAAATCCACCAAAAATTTGATGAAAATTCTCCAAACTAATTCTTTCTACTTCGTTATAAAACGGAATTATTATAGTAATCTTCATTTCAATTCTTTTCTAAAATAAATTACTAAAACCAACAAATAGACAAAATAAGTAAACATGTGAGCTATTACAATTCCTTCAATTCCGATTGCATGTAACATCCAATTTGTGGAAAAATACATGATACACAAGGAAACGATTTCAGTTACAATAAATGCTTTTGTTAATTTTTTTGCGATTAAAATGGTTCCAAAAATTAAGGAAATGGCTTTTAATAAATCGCCAACCAATTGCCATAAAAACAAGGTTTCCATCGTTTCAAATTCAGAAGAAAACAAAACTTGAATAAGGAACGTTCTCAATACATAAATTAAGGCTAAACCAATAACAAATACTGGAATTATTGTTTTTAAATAATTGATAATAATTTCTTTGGTATTCGAATTGGATTCCGCTAATTTCGGATAAAAATAAATGACCATAATCGAAGAAATGAACAACAAATAATAAGAGGAAATTCGCTGTAAACCTTCATAAATTCCGGCATTTTTCAAACCTGTAATTTCAATCACATCAGTACGAATTTCTAATAAAACAAACGAACCAATAACGCCTGAAACCAAAGCCATCAAAACATATTCAGATAAGTTTTTAACAACCGAAAAATCAAAAGAGGAAATCGAAAAAATATCAGAAATTGAAATTACATTTTTCAGATAAAAAAAACTCACAAAAAACACAAAAACAGGAGCTAAAACTAAAGAAATTAAGGCGCCAAAAGTCGTGTAATAATAAATCAGAAAAACTGAAAAAAGCAAAGCAATACTGCTTGAAATAATTTGAATGTAAATGACTTTTTTATATTCTTGAAAACCGTTAACTACTGAAATACAAAACGTAGAAAAAACATATAATGGAAATAAAATTGCCAAAACATAAAACACAAAACTATATATTTCAGAATGATGAAAAATCTGTTTGGATAAATAATTCGCACCAAATATTAATCCTAAACTAATAATAATAGAAGAAGCTAAAAGTAACAAGCCAAAAGTGGCTAAAACCGATTTTAGTTTCGTTTTATCATGTTGATATTCAGAAACATATTTCACAACGGCATTCTGAATTCCGAGTAAAGAAAAATTTTCAATTACATTTAAAAAAGCTCTAAAATTACCAACATAAGCCATTCCGTTAGCGCCAACAAAAATGGCTAACGCTTTAGATGTAATGAAACCAAAAACCAATTTCAACAAAATATGAACGCTATTCAAAGAAGTAATTTTGAATAATGGCTGTTGAATTATTTTTTTAATTTCAGACAATTAATAACAATTTAAAGTGGAAATAATATGCGAAATTTCATCATCAGTTAAAACTGAACTTATTGGTAAACTCAACACTTCACGATGAATTTTTTCCGTAATCGGTAAATTCAACTGATTAAATTCTTGCAAGGCTTTCTGTTTATGCGGCGGAATTGGATAATGAATTATCGTTTCAATTCCGTTTTTCCATAAATATTCTTGTAAATTATTTCTGTTTTCGGTACGAATTACGAATAAATGAAACACATGATTATCGTCGTTTTCGCAAGTTGGCAGTACAATTTTACTATTCTTAATTTCAGATAAATAACGTTTTGCCACTTTTTGTCGCGCTTCATTTTCAGCATTTAAATGTGGTAATTTTATACTCAGAAAAGCCGCTTGTAACTCGTCTAAACGAGAATTCACACCAATATAATCGTTATGATATTTTGTGTCGGAACCATAATTTCTTAACGAAAACAACACTTTTGCTAAGCTATCATCGTTAGTCGTAATTGCACCACCATCGCCTAAAGCGCCTAAATTTTTACCTGGATAAAAACTAAAAGCACGAGCATGACTTCCTTTAAATGGTAAGCCGTGAGCTTGCGCGGCATCTTCAATAATTAGTAAATTATGTTTGAAACCTAATTCCATAATTCCATTCATATCAGCCAATTGACCATACAAATGAACCAATAAAATGGCTTTAGTTTTTAGAGTTATTTTTTCAGAAATTAAATCTGGATTGATATTATAACTTTCAATACTTGGTTCTACAAAAACTGGAACTAAATCGGCTTGTAAAATTGCTAAAACACTAGCAATATAAGTATTTGCAGGAACAATTACTTCATCACCTTTTTGCAAATTCCCAAGTTGAATGTAAGCTTTTAAAATCAGCACTAAAGCATCTAACCCATTTCCTACTCCAATACAATGTTTTGCATTGGAATATTGAGCGAAACTTTGTTCAAATTGTTTTACTTCGTTACCCAAAATATACCAACCTTTATCTAAAAACGCCGTAGTTTTAGATAAAAACTGAGCTTCAAATGGTTTATTTAATTTTTGTAAATCGAGAAATTTTATCATAGGAACACTTCATTTAATTTGACAAAATTCTTAGTTTCCACTTCATAAAAATCTTGAACAAAAGTTCTTGCACCAAAAGTTTCTTTCCAATATTGTAACCCTTTATTGATGTTTTTACCTTGATTTTCATTCGAAATTCCAAAATCGAAATAATCGAAATTTTTATATTCTGATGTAATCAAATAATGAAATAAATAATCTAATGCGGCATGTTGGTTTTTATCGCCAATTGTTGAACTATATTGTACATGAACCGTTTTTTTATCAATAAACAAATTTGCTCCAGCTAATATTTTTTTGTTTTCATAGACATTGTATTGCACAATATTTTTCGGAAATTTTTCATATAAAAATTTCATTTCAAGCAAATTATGTACTGGTTTAGTTTCGTGTTTGACTACTAAATTTGGAGTCAATACTTCATTCCAAAAACCAGACAAATCAGATTCTTTTTTAATTTCTAAACCAATTTTTTTAGAACGATTTACACATCTAACTCTTTTCGGATCAATTTTAAATTGATGTTTTAAATCAATTGTTGCTAAAGCATCTCTTCTAATCAATTTCGCATCAGACAAAAACAACGTGTAATTAATTTCTTCTGAAGGTTCCGAACAATAAATAGCTGGAATGAGCTTAAAATGAATAGTTTCAATATTATTTTCATTCAAAAACTTCAGCATTTCCAAATAAATTGGAATAAACTTTTCTAGCTTTAAAGTGGAATCAATAACAATTCCACCATAGGTTAATCCTTGATGAGAATACACCTTATTTTCAGAAAAATTAGCTGGAAGAATTGCTTTTAAATTATCTTTTTCATCAAAAACAAGTAAGGAAAAATCTTGAAATCTATCGGAATGATATTCCATAAAATCTCTATGAAATAAAAAGGTAGCATTTTTTGCTTTGGCTACGAAATTATTCCACATTTGATAATGTTCGGAAGTATATTTTATTATTTTGTACGAGTTCATAAGTAAATCTTTGGGGAAATTAGTAAATTTTATTACTTTGGTAAAATTATTCACCATAAATATTAAAATTAGTTCCATTTGATGAAAAAATTACTTCTATTTTTCTTGTTTATATTTCAGCATACTTTTTCCCAGAATATTGGCTTATACAACCAATTTAATGGAAGATACGATTTTACTTTTGTGGGAAATACTTTGAATCCGGTTGAAAATTCATTTCAATCCTTTCCACCATCAGTACTTACAACTTCGAATGCTTCTTTGACATTAAATTCTGGTGATGTTATAGAAAGTGCTTATTTATATTGGGCGGGTTGTGGAACTGGAGATTTTGATGTAAAATTAAATGGTGTTGATATAACTGCAACCCGAACTTTTTCAAATACTTTAGTTCAAGCACAAACTTTTAATTTTTTTAGTGCTTTTGCTGATGTAACATCTCAACTTCAAGCAACAGGAAACGGAGTTTATACCCTTTCCGATTTAGATGTTAACCCTTTTATTGTTCATCATTCTCAAAACAGTACAAACTTTGCAGGTTGGGCCTTAATTGTCGTATATAAAAATCCAGCTTTACCCTTAAATCAATTGAATATTTATGATGGTATGCAAGTCGTTTCTTCTTTACAAAACTTTTTAGATGTGCCATTAGATGCCTTAAATGTTATTGATAATGTAGATGCTAAAATTGGTTTTTTAACTTGGGAAGGCGATTCTGGTATTGCAAATAATGAAACCCTAAGAATTAATGGAAACATCATTAGTAACCCACCTTTAAACCCTGCAAACAACGCCTTTAACGGAACAAACTCAATTACCAATTCGAATCAATTATACAATATGGATTTGGATATTTACAACATTCAAAATAATATAAATGTTGGTGATAATTCAGCCTTAATTCAATTGACTTCATTTCAAGATTATGTAATGGTTAACGCTATTGTAACCAAATTGAATAGTCAATTACCAGATGCTAGAATTACTTTTCCTGAACCCGATTTAAGCTGTAATAATAGAATTTTGGAAATAAACTATACTGTAACCAACACCAATTCTACTGCCGATTTATTAGCGAACACACCCATAACATTTTATGCTGATGGTGTGGTAATTGGCTCTGCGTTTACACAGAATATTATTCCAATTGATGGTTCTGAAAGCGGAACTATAACTGTTACAATTCCAGCAAGTATTCCTTTACAATTTACATTGATGGCTCGAGTTGACGATATCGGAGATGGTACCGGAATTTATAATGAAATATCAGAAAATAACAATTCATTTAGTTTACCAATTAATCTTTTGGTTTCTCCAGATTTCAATCAACCTGAAGATTTATTAAGTTGTAATTTAGGATTTACTCGGGCGATTTTTGATTTCTCTTCTTATTCTGATTCTATAAAAATTAATGCAACAGATTTGGTTACTTTTTATGAATCTGAAAATGATGCTATTGCCGAAATCAATCCAATTCTTAATACTACAAGTTTTGAAGCATTAACCACTCCTAAAACAATTTGGGTGCGAATTGAAAATACAGATGGTTGTTTTTCTATAACTTCATTCCTATTGAAATCAAAAAACTGTGAGCCGACTGTTTATAATGCCGTTTCACCAAATGATGATGGTTTAAACGATTTTTTCTTTATTGACGGATTACGAAATATCTTCTTAAATTTTAATTTAGAAGTGTATAATCGTTGGGGAAGATTAGTTTGGACAGGAAATCAAAACAAACCAGATTGGAACGGAAAAGCTGAAAATGCTGTTGGAAATGACGATGCTCCAGGTGGAACATATTACTACATTTTATATCTAAATGATCCAGAATATCCAAATCCAATTAATGGCTATCTCTATTTAAAACGATAAAACTTTAACTAAATAAAAACCAACTTAAAAACCAATCATGAAGAAAATCTTTGCCCTATTATCAATTATCTGCATTACAAATATGTTTGCTCAAACAACAGAAGAACAAGAAATTGAAAAAATGCTTAAAATTGATCAAGAATTAAAATACCAAACAGGAACTATCAATTTTTCTTCTGGTAATGCTACATTAAATGTTCCAAAAGGTTTTAAATTTCTAGATGGTGCGCAAACTCAAAAAGTTCTAACCGATTTATGGGGAAATCCTGAAGACAAAACAATTATAGGTTCAATTTTACCAGAAAACAAAGGTGTTTTAGGCGGCGATAGTTGGATGTTTGTGATTAATTATGTGGAAGATGGTTTTGTTAAAGATGGAGATGCTGACGACATAAACTATGACGATTTATTAAAAGATATGAAAGAAGAAATTGCCGCTGCAAATACTGATAGAACTGCGCAAGGCTTCCCTACTATTCAATTGATGGGTTGGGCTTCAAAACCTTTTTACGACAAAAATTTGAAAGTACTTCATTGGGCTAAAGAATTGAAATTTGGTACTGATGAAACAAATACTTTAAACTACGACTTAAGAGTTTTAGGTAGAAAAGGTATGTATAATATTTCTGCAGTAGCTGGAATGGCACAATTAAATGAAGTTAAAAACAGTATTCCTCTAATTATAAAAAGTGTGCAATACAAAGATGGATTTAAATATTCTGATTTTGATGAAGATAACGACCACGTTGCAGAATGGACAATTGGTGGATTAATTGCTGGTAAAGTTTTAGCAAAAGTTGGATTCTTTGCTGTTCTTGCGAAATTTGGAAAATTCATTGTAATTGGTCTAATTGCTGGTTTTGGAATTATTAAAAAATTCTTCTTTGGAAATAAAGAACAAAAAATGACAAAACACGAAGTAACGGCTCCAAAAAATGAAGACCAAACTACTTTAGAAGAATAAAAATTAAGATTTTGGAAAAGACAAATGGAATTGAAATTACCAATATAATTTTAATTATAGTTTCGGCTATTTTTGCTTTCATTTGTCCTTTTCAAACTTTTCTACTTGTGTATGCGTTTTTAGGTCCGTTACATTATCTCACGGAAATAAATTGGCTACAACAACGCAACTATTTCCTCGAAAATAAAAAAAACATTTACTATCTATTTGTTCCCATACTTATTATTGGAAGCATCGTTTATATTCCAAGTTTATTTGAATTAAAACCCATCATTCCGTTTCTAATATTTTTTACTTTTTTAGTTTCTATTTTCAACTTAACAGAAGATATCAAACTCTATAAAAATTGGAAATTTATAGCATTACTAATTATCGGAATTGCTGCTTTTTTCTTGTCATTACGAGGAACGAAGCAATCTAATTACTTTCACACCCTGTTTTCCATATTTCTACCATCATTAATTCACGTATTTATTTTTACAGGAATTTTTATCCTTTCTGGATTTCTGAAAACGAGAAACAAGTGGTCATTACTTACTTTTATTACCTTTTTGACGATGAGTATTTTGTTGTTATACTTCAATTATAACAATTTAATTCTGGAAGAAAATATACTTTCAAAATATCAATCTTTTGAAAAATTAAATCAAGTAATGTTATCCATTTTCGGAGAAGAAAACACTTCGAAACAAAGCATTTATTTTTCCAATTTCGGAGTCAAGCTAATGCAGTTTATTGCCTTTGCATACACCTATCATTATTTAAATTGGTTTTCCAAAACGGCAATCATTCAATGGTATAAAACAACTAAGACAAAAATCAGTATTATAATTCTAATTTGGATTTTATCTGTTCTACTTTATTTAAACAACTACAAAACCGGATTATACTGGCTGTATTTATTAAGTTTAACTCATGTTGTTTTAGAATTCCCATTAAATATAACATCTGTTAAAAAGCTATTTAAAAAACAATCTTATCAATAATTTTCCTATTTTTAGCACACAAAAAACCAAAACTATGCGAATATTTAAACTCTTAATAGTCGTTCTGACTGTTAATTTAAGTTTTAGCCAAGACTATTTTCCAAAAAATGACGGCGTAAAACAAACCTTCAAAAATGTAGTAGCTGTAACAAATGCTACAGTTTACACTTCATCAAATGTAAAAATTGAAAAAGCAACAATTTTAATAAAAGATGATAAAATTCTAGAAATTGGAGCGCAAGTTTCCATTCCTAAAGAAGCTACAATAATTGATGCAACTGGTAAAACTATTTATCCATCATTTATTGATTTGTATACCGAATTTGGTATTCAAAAACCACAAGCAAAACCAAGAAATTCAAGATCACCACAATATGATTCGGAAAGAAGCGGATATTATTGGAATGATCATATTAGAGCCGATTTCAATGCTTCTGAAAATTTAAGTTACGATGAAAAAGTCGCAAAAGATTTAAGAGAAACCGGTTTTGGAACAGTTCTAAGTTTTAATAATGACGGAATTGTAGCTGGAACAGGTTTACTTTGGACATTAAACGATTCAGAAAATAACGCAACTCGTATCTTAAATAAAAAAATATCTCAACATTTTACTTTCAAAAAAAGTTCACTTTCTGCTCAAGCTTACCCATCTTCATTAATGGGAAGTATGGCATTAATTCGTCAATTATATCATGATTCAAAATGGTACGCAGCTGGCGGTTCAAAAACGAAAGATGCGTCATTAGAAGTTTTCAATCAGAATAAAAATTTATTACAAATATTTAATGCTGGTGATAAATTAAACATTTTAAGAGCGGATAAAATAGGAGACGAATTCGGTGTCAACTACATTATTAAAGGTAGCGGAAACGAATTAGAACGAATTGAAGAAGTTAAAAAAACGAATGCAACTTTAATTTTACCATTAAATTTCCCTGATGCCTATGATGTTTCAGATTCCTTTTTAGCTGAACAAGTAGTTTTATCTGATATGAAATTTTGGAATCAAGCGCCATATAATTTAAAAGTGCTTTCTGAGAATAACATCAATTTCGCTTTAACAACTGCCGATTTAAAAAATCCAAAAGACTTTTTAACGAACTTAAGAAAAGCAGTAGAATTAGGATTTCCGAAAGAAAAAGCTATCGCTGCTTTAACTGAAATTCCTGCAAAAATTGCCAATCAAAACAATATTGGTTCTTTGAAAAAAGGAAACTTAGCCAATTTTATTATTGTAAGTGGCGACATATTCGAAACTAAAAGTGCTATTCAAGAAAACTGGGTGCAAGGAAACAGATTCGTAATTGAAAAAATTCAACCTTCAGATATTAGAGGAAAATACGATTTAACTTTAGATAATGTGAAATACAATTTATCAATTGAAGGTGAAGTTTCTAAATTAGATGCGAAAATCTCTCAAGATAAATTAGAATTTGGCACAAAAATAACTTACAACGAACCTTGGATTACAATGGTTGTTAAAGATAAAGATTCTGTTACCTCAAAATTCATTAGAATTTCTGGATTTAAATCGGAAACTGGATTATCAGGAAAAGCTTTTCTAGAAAACGGAAAAGAAGTTTCTTGGACTGCCGTTAAAAAAGGAGCAGCAGAAGTTAAAAAAGAGGAGAAAAAAGTGGAAAAAGCACCAGTTTTTTATCCTGTAACTTTCCCTAATATGGCTTTCGGAAACAATTCGAAACCGAAACAAGAAACTATTTTATTTAAAAATGCAACTGTTTGGACAGGTGAAAAAGATGGAATCTTAAAAGAAACGGACGTTTTAATTGAAAACGGAAAGATTGTAAAAATTGGTAAAAACTTACCTCAAAAAGGAAAAGTTATTGATGCGACCGGAAAACACTTAACTGCCGGAATTATTGATGAACATTCACATATTGCTATTTCTAATGGTGTTAACGAAGGCGGACAAAATTCTTCTGCTGAAGTAACTATCGAAGATGTGGTGAACTCTGAAGATATTAATATTTACAGAAACTTAGCGGGTGGTGTTACATCAGCAAATTTACTACATGGTTCTGCCAATCCAATTGGTGGTCGTGCGGCATTTATCAAATTAAAATGGGGTTATAATCCAGATGAAATGTTAGTGCCAAGTGCGCCAAAATACATCAAATTTGCTTTAGGTGAAAACGTTAAACAATCGAATTGGGGTGATACAGAAAGATTACGTTTTCCTCAATCTCGTATGGGTGTAGAACAAGTGTATGAAGATTATTTCTCTCGTGCTATTGCCTACAAAAAAGAATGGGATTTGTACAATGCCAACAAAGGAAAAATTGCTCCACGTTTTGATATTGAATTAGAAACTTTAAGTCAAATTTTAAACAAAAAACGTTTCATTACTTGTCACTCTTACGTACAATCTGAAATCAATATGTTATTAAAAGTAGCGGAAAAGTACAATTTCAAAATTCAAACGTTCACACATATTTTAGAAGGTTATAAAGTAGCTGATAAAATGGCAAAACATGGTGTTGGAGGTTCAACTTTCGCCGATTGGTGGGGTTATAAATTTGAAGTAAACGATGCAATTC
>JAZKHI010000056.1:0-1659 GCA_040385445.1 Bacteroidota bacterium
TTAATTCTTTTCTAAACAAAGAAAAGTAGTTTTTAGACTACTTTTTCTTTTTGTGACGGTTAGCTCTCGCTCTTTTTTTACGCTTGTGAGTAGCTACCTTATGTCTTTTTCTTTTTTTACCACTTGGCATAATGTGTAGTTTTTATGATTAATAAATAATATTATACAGTTACTTCTGTCTTTTCTTTTACGCTTTCCACAAATACTTTAGCAGGTTTAAATGCTGGAATGTTGTGTGCTGGAATTTTGATTGTTGTGTTTTTAGAAATGTTTCTTCCTGTTTTTTCAGCTCTTGTCTTAACAATAAAACTTCCAAATCCTCTTAAGTAAACGTTATCACCAGTTTCTAATGAATTTTTTACTTCTTCCATGAATGATTCTACAGTAGCTTGAACGTCACCTTTTTCAAGGCCTAATTTTTCTGAGATTTTTGCTACGATGTCTGCTTTCGTCATTTTCTTGCGTGTTAAATTTTATGTATTTTTTTGAGTGTGCAAATATATGAATTAAAAAAATACAAATTCAAACTTAATGAATTAAAATTTAACCATATAAATGATTTATTTTTACGGCTTTATATTTTAATATGAGTTTTTCAACTAAAATTATCAATTGGTACAACCAAAATTACCGCGACTTGCCTTGGCGAAACACCACTGATGCCTACAAAATTTGGCTTTCAGAAATTATTTTGCAGCAAACAAGAGTGAGTCAAGGTTTGCCATATTATACTAATTTTATAAACGCTTTTCCAACCGTAAATGATTTGGCAAATGCCGATGAACAACAAATTTTAAAGCTTTGGCAAGGACTTGGTTATTATTCTCGCGCCAGAAATCTGCATTTTACCGCGAAGTTTGTGATGGAAAATCACAATGGTATTTTTCCAAATTCATATGATGAATTACTAAAATTGAAAGGAATTGGAACCTATACTGCGGCTGCAATTGCTTCTTTTTCTTCCAATGAACCTGTTGCAGTTGTCGACGGAAATGTGTTTAGAGTTTTATCTCGCGTTTTTAATGTGAATTATGATATTTCACAAAATACCTCTAAAAAGTATTTTATTGAATTGGCAACGAATGTACTTTCTACAACGCAACCCAATATTCATAACCAAGCGATAATGGAATTTGGTGCCTTACAATGTGTTCCGAAAAGCCCTAATTGTATCGAATGTATTTTTAATGATAGTTGTGAGGCATATAAAATGAAAATCGTTTCAGAATTACCAGTGAAAACCAAAAAAGTAAAAGTAACGAAACGCTTTTTGAATTATATCTTAGTCAAAGATGCTTCGGAAAACTACGAAATGAATAAAAGAACGGAAAACGGAATTTGGAAAAACTTATTCGAATTTCCATGTATCGAATCGGAAAATGAAATAGATGAAACTGAGATTTTGAATAATCTTAATGAAAAGTATACAATTAAAAACTTCCATTATTTCAATACGTTTGATGTGATTCATAAATTATCGCATCAGCATTTGAATATTAAATTTTATACGATTGAAATTAAAGACACTATAAATAAAGGATATACTTTTTATGAAGTGAAGCAATTACCTGTGCCAATTGTCTTACATAATTTTATAGAAAAAATTGTAATCTAAATAATAATTAGTATTTTTGATAAAAAGATACAAGCCATGAACGG
>JAZKHI010000057.1:0-1998 GCA_040385445.1 Bacteroidota bacterium
ACACTTTCTAAATGCTTGATAATATCAGCCAAAGTGCTTGGTTGCATATTCACCATTTTAGCGGCATCAAAAACGGTTGTTAAATCGGCTTGAGATAATCCGAAGTTTTCGATGTCTAAAGTTGGAGAGTAGGTTCTTCTATCTCTAACAGGGTTTGTTTTTGTAAATAAGTGACCACGAGTTCTGTACCCGTCAATTAATTTAAGTACATTAAATTCTTTTTGAATTTTGTCTGAATTCCCACCAGAAGCTAATCCGTTTGCAGTATGAGCAATTTGCTCACCAGGATTAGAAAATTCGTTGGCGAAATCGAAACCTTGAAAAAAGCTTCTCCAACTCGGTTCTACACTATCCGGATTTTGTAAATATTGGTCGTATAAATCTGCAAAAAATGCAGTATGTGCTGCGTTTAAAAAGGAAAACCTATCCATAATTCTGTCTTAATGACGATTTGGTTAAAAAAATTTATGCAAAAGTATAAACTTTTCCGCTAAAAGTTCAAAGAAATTTATACTTTTATCTTGATATTAACAAATAAACAAAAATTAGGATGAAATTATACGAAAAGTTGCCAAAATTGTTTTTATATATTTTCCTTTTTTTGAATTCAATTGTTATGTTTTCACAACAGGATAGTATTCCTAAAAATAAAAAACTATTTTGGGATAAAGTCCAGTTTGGTGGTGGTTTAGGTTTAGTAGTTGGTAATGGTTTTACTAACATTTCAGTTTCTCCTGCAGGGTATTATAATTTCAATAAAACTTTTGCCGTTGGTGTGGGTTTAACAGGAAGTTATGTGGCACAAGAACAGAATCCTTCTAATTTTAATTCTATTGGGTATAAGTCAACTATTTTTGGTGGAAGTTTAATTGGTTTGGTGAACCCGATTGAGGAAGTTCAACTTTCAGCAGAATTAGAACAGTTAAGAGTAAACAGAAAATTTGATGAATTTTTAAATGATCATGAATTTTGGAATACGGCCTTGTTTTTAGGTGTGGGTTATAGAGCACAAAATGTAACTTTAGGTATCAAATTTAACGTGTTGCATAGAGACAATAATCATGTGTATTCACAATCTTGGGCGCCTTTTATTCGATTGATGTTTTAGCATGAAAAAGTTTTACATTTTATCGATTTTAATTTGCTTGAGTTTTGCTAAAATTCCAGAAGAAAGAGTTTTAGTTGAAATTTATGGCGATTTAACCAAAGATAAAATTGACGAAAAAGTTATAGTCACCGAATTAGATGAAGTTAGAGATTTAGGAAAAATTAGATTACTACAAGTTTTTACCAAGAAAAATAATAAATGGGTTGAATTAGCCAGTTCTAAATCGGCAATTTTTCCAAGTGAAGGTGGCGGAATGATGGGCGATCCTTTTATTAGCGAATCTATAAAAATTAATAATGGAATTTTAGAAATTTCACATGATGGTGGTTCAAGTTGGAAGTGGTTTGTAACGCATAAATTCCGATTTCAAAAAAACAAATTTGAACTCATTGGTTACAAGCATATTTATGGAAAACCTTGTGAATATTTTCAAGAAGTAGATTATAATTTATCTACGGGTAAAATTGTATTTAAAAAAGAATTTGAAACCTGTGAAGATGGAGAACAAAACCCTTCAAATGATGAAAACGAAGTGTTTGCCAAAAAACTAAATCCATTACCCAACTTTCAAACTATAAATGTGAAAGAAATAAAAATAGTTTCTCCAAAGTATAAAAACGAAATTTATCTTTAATATTTATTCCTGAACCAAACCTTTTGCCATTCTCTTTTTAAGATTAAAAAAGCCACATCTTCAGACAATTTAAAAACATCCGAACCGTCCAATTTTTTAATTTGTTCTTCCGAAACATCAATGATATAAAGTAAATTTAAATATTCAGCAAACTTGTGATTGATCAATTTAAGTATTTTTTCTTGCACCAATACTTTCAACTCAAACGGAAAAATATCCAAAGGAATATCTATATTTTCATTAGCTAAAGCAAAAT
>JAZKHI010000058.1:0-9492 GCA_040385445.1 Bacteroidota bacterium
AAGACTTCTTATAAAAGCAGGTGCACATGTACAAGTTGTCATGACACCTGCTTCTATTGATTTTGTTACACCGCTAACATTATCAACCCTTTCAAAAAATCCAGTTTATAGTACGTTTTACAACGAAGAAGAGGTAAATGCTACTTGGAACAACCATGTAGAATTAGCACTTTGGGCAGATTATATGCTTATTGCGCCTGCAACAGCAAATACCTTGTCTAAAATGGCATCTGGAACGTGTGATAACTTACTGATGGCAACCTATTTATCTGCAAAATGTCCCGTATATTTTGCTCCAGCTATGGATTTAGATATGTACATTCATCCTACAACTAAAATTAATTTCGATAAATTACAAAGTTTCGGAAACACTATAATTCCAGCTGAAAGTGGTGAATTAGCAAGTGGTTTAAGTGGTGAAGGTAGAATGGCTGAGCCAGAAAACATTATTCAATTTATTGAAAAAGATTTGGAAAGTAAATTGCCTTTAAAAGGTAAAAGAGTCTTAATAACTGCTGGTCCAACTTATGAAGCTATTGATCCTGTTCGTTTTATAGGAAATCATTCTTCTGGTAAAATGGGATTTGATATTGCTACTGCTGCTGCTAATTTAGGTGCAGAAGTGGTTTTGGTTTCCGGACCAACGCATTTGCAAATGAAGCACAGTTTGGTAAATTTAATCCGAGTAACTTCTGCAGATGAAATGTATGAAGCTTGTCATCAATATTTCTCAACTACTGATGTAGCTATAGCTGCCGCAGCTGTTGCCGATTATAAACCAAAAAATGTTGCTTCGCAGAAAATAAAAAAGTCAGAACCTACGTTTACTATTGAATTGGAGAAAAATAAAGATATTTTACTATCTTTAGGTCAAATAAAAAAGAATCAATTTTTAATTGGTTTTGCTTTAGAGACAGAAAATGAGATAGAAAACGCAAAAATTAAAATTGAAAAAAAGAATTTAGACTTAATTGTCTTGAATTCATTAAACGATAAAGGAGCAGGTTTTGGTAAACCAACAAACAAAGTTACTTTTATTGATAAAGATTTTAATATATTTGAGAATCCTTTGAAATCGAAAGAATTAGTTGCCGAAGATATTGTTAACCTAATTGTGAAAAAATATGCGAATTAAATTTTTAATATTATTTGTTTTAAGCACTTTTTCTGCTTCTTCGCAAGAATTAAAAGCTACGGTTTCTATAAATACAGCTCAGGTAACTAACGTAAACACTCAAATTTTTAAGAATTTAGAAAAGCAAATATTCGATTTTTTAAACAATACTAAGTTTACTGATAAACTTGTAAAACAAAATGAAAAAGTAAATTGTTCGTTTTTCTTTATTGTGAATAAATTTGAAAGCAATAATTTCGAAGTTACACTACAAGTCAATTCAACAAGACCAGTTTTTAATTCAACTTTTACTACACCAATTTTAAATATTAACGATAAAGACGTTACTTTTAAATACATTGAATTTGAAAATTTAATTTACGATCAAAATTCATTTACTTCAAATTTAGTATCTGTTTTGTCATTTTATGCTAATGTTATTTTGGCTTCAGATGCGGATACTTTTTCAGATAAAGGCGGTACAGAATTTTTGGAAAGTGCTTTAAATATTGCGAATGTAGCTCAATCTAGTGGTTTTACAGGTTGGGTGCAAACGGGTAAAAAAACAACAAGATATAATTTAATTTCGGATTTAATGTCTAATACTTTTGATGCTTACAGAGAAACTTTGTATCAGTATCATATTAATGGTTTAGATAAAATGGCAGACGATTTAAAGACAGGAAAATTAGAAATAATTAATGCTATTGAAACGTTACTGAAATTACACAAAGTGAGACCAAATTCACTTTTAGCCAGAACTTTCTTTGATGCCAAAACTGATGAAATTGTTAATATTTTCACAGGTGGACCAATGATTGATGTTTCAAAAGTGAAAGATAATTTAGCTACAATTTCTCCGTTAAATTCTTCTAAATGGAATAAAATAAGGTAATATGCTTTTATCTTTATCAGTTCAAAATTACGCTTTAATAGAACAGCTTAATATTAATTTTGCCAATCAGTTTGCTACCATTACTGGAGAAACGGGTGCGGGAAAATCTATATTATTAGGCGCTTTAGGTTTGATAATGGGTAATCGTGCCGATTTATCTTCACTTAAAGATAAAGAAAAAAAATGCGTAGTAGAAGCCAGTTTTGATGTATCTAAATACGACTTAAAATCTATTTTCGAAGCCAACGATTTAGATTACGAAAATACTACAATAATTAGAAGAGAAATTTTGCCTTCAGGTAAATCACGCGCTTTCATTAATGATACACCAGTTAATTTATCGGAACTTCAAATTTTAGCAGAAAATCTTATCGATATACATTCACAACACCAAACGCGTGAATTAGAACAACAAAATTATCAGATTTCTATTTTAGATGCCATTGGTTCGAATTCTGAAAATCTGAAAGAATATTCGGTTTTATTATCGGATTTCAAACAAAAATCAAGAGAATTAGAGCATGTAATTGCTAATAAAAACGCTTTGTTTACCGCTCAAGAATACAATTTATATTTACTAAATGAGTTAATTCAAGTTGGTTTACAACCGAATGAACAAGCTGATTTAGAAGAAGAATTATTGAGTTTGAATAATTCTGAATTAATTAGCGAAACCTTGAGTAAATTGGTTTCTAGCGCCAATGAAGAACAATTCGGATTTATAAATGCTTTGAAAGAGTGTAAAAATGCCTTGCATAAAATCGCTACTTTTTCAACTTCTTATTCAGAATTGTACGAAAGATTAAATTCTTCATTAATTGAATTAGAAGATATTGCTGATACGAGTTTTAATTTAGCAGAGAAAAACGTTTACAATCCAGAACGATTAGAATTTATTTCAAGCAGATTACAAACTATCTACGATTTACAAAAGAAACACCAAGTTGCTACGATTGAAGATTTAATTGAAATTAAGAATCAATTGGATGAAAAAGTACTTTTAGTAGATAATTTGGAAGAAAAAATCAATAGTTTAAATGCCTATTTAAGTGCGAAAACTGCTGAATTAAATACAACGGCAAAAAACATAACTGAGAATAGGAGTAAAGCCATTCCAGTATTTATAGATAAAATTTCTTCTATTTTGTTTGAATTAGGAATGCCCGATTCGCAATTTAAAATGGAATTAATTGACACCAATCAGTTTTTATCTAACGGTAAAGACGAATTAGAATTATTGTTTTCTGCCAATAAAGGAACAAGTTTAGGTTCGTTTAAAAAAGTGGCTTCTGGTGGAGAAATGTCGAGAATTATGTTAGCGATAAAATCTGTTTTAGCTGATTTTTCTCAGCTGCCAACTATTTTGTTTGATGAGATTGATACCGGAGTTTCAGGAGAAATTGCTTTGAAAATGGGAGAAATTATGAGTAAAATGAGTGCAAATCGACAAGTTTTCGCCATTACACATTTACCTCAAATTGCTTCAAAAGGTGATGCTCAGTATAAAGTTTCAAAAGAAACTATTGCGGAAAACACCATTTCTAAAATCGTAAAATTAAATTCAGAAGAACGAATTGTAGAAATTGCTGAAATGTTATCTGGAAAACAAATTACCGATTCGGCATTAACACATGCTAAAACATTATTAAATTAAAATTTATACTTTTGTAATAGATTTAGAATATATACAACAACAAAAAAAATAAAATTATGATTATAGAACCAAGAATGCGCGGATTTATATGTTTAACAGCTCACCCAGAAGGTTGTGCACAAAATGTAAAAAATCAAATTGAATATGTAAAATCAAAAGGAAAAATTGATGGTGCAAAAAAAGTTTTAGTAATTGGTGCTTCAACAGGTTTTGGTTTAGCTTCAAGAATTACAAGTGCATTTGGTTGTGATGCTGCTACAATTGGTGTTTTCTTCGAAAAAGAGCCAAGTGAAGGAAAAACGGCAACGCCAGGTTATTATAATTCTGCAGCTTTAGAAAATGAAGCAGCAAAAGCTGGTTTATATGCAAAAAGTATCAATGGTGATGCGTTTTCAAATGAAGTAAAACAACAAACTATCGATTTAATCAAAAAAGATTTAGGTCAAGTTGATTTAGTAATTTATAGTTTAGCTTCTCCAGTTCGTATGCACCCAACAACAGGTGTTTTACACCGTTCTACTTTAAAACCAATTGGTGGAAAATTTACAAACAAAACAGTTGATTTTCATACAGGAAATGTTTCTGAAGTTTCTATCGAACCTGCAAACCAAGAAGATATTGATAATACAGTAGTGGTAATGGGTGGTGAAGATTGGTCAATGTGGATGAATGCATTAAAAGACGCAGGAGTTTTAGCAAATGATGCGATGACTTTAGCTTATTCTTATATCGGACCAGAAGTTACAGAACCTGTTTATAGAAAAGGAACAATTGGTCGTGCAAAAGATCATTTAGAAGCAACAGCTTTTGAAATTACAAAACAATTAGATGATGTAAATTGCAAAGCATATGTTTCTGTAAATAAAGCTTTAGTTACACAAGCAAGTTCTGCAATTCCTGTAATTCCATTATATATTTCATTGCTATACAAAACAATGAAAGCTGATGGAATTCATGAAGGTTGTATTGAGCAAATGCAACGTTTATATTCTGATAGATTGTTTAGTGGAAATGCAATTCCAACTGATGATAAAGGAAGAATTAGAATTGACGATTGGGAAATGCGTGACGATGTTCAAGCACAAGTTTCTAAATTATGGGCAATTGCTACAACTGAGAATCTTTCAGAAATAGGTGATTTAGCAGGTTATAAACAAGACTTTTTAAATTTATTTGGTTTTGGGTTTGATGGTGTTGATTATCAAGCTGACACTAATGAGATGGTTTTTGTACCAAGTATGAAGTAATTCACAGAATTCACAAGAAATGTTATAAAATCCCGATTTTTTCGGGATTTTTTCATTTTATCGATTTTTTTTGTATTTCGTCGACAATAAATATAGGACACGTTATGATTTCATTATTTTTTTGTTTATTTACGCTTACTAAACATTAAATTTAATACAATGAAAAAAATTACATTACTACTTTTTGCATTACTATTTAGTTGGCAGTTTTCTGCTCAAACTATAGTAATCGGAACTGGTACGGGGACGACAACAAGTACAGGAAATGATCCTATTGATGGGTATTACAACTCATTTAGGTATCAAGTTGTGTACACTGCTGCCGAACTTAGTGCTATGTTAACACCTTATGATGAAATTACATCTTTAGGTTTTTCTATCGCTGGTGATTATGGTGGAGGAAATTTGTTAGGGTATACCATTAAAATGGGACATACTACTGCAACAAATTCTGCTGCACATGATGCATCAACAACTACAACAGTAAAATTCCCATTTAGTTATAACCCAACTGTTACTGCAGCTGGAGCTTTTGACATGATTACTCTAGATTCAAATTTCATTTGGAATGGTGTTGATAATGTGTTGATTGATATTTGTTCAAGTGGCTCAAATCCATTTACTTCTCCTTATGGGCAAGTTAGAACGAATACTTTAGCAAATGGTTCAAGATTTTATAGAGTCGATAGTGCTAATGCATGTGGAGTAAACACTAATTCTACTAATGGGGATAGACCAAATATACAATTTAATTATATTGATGGAACTCCTCCAAGTTGTTTACCAACAAGTTTATTAGCTGCAGATAATATTACAGCTAATGGTGTTGAAACTTCATGGAATGATGAGTCAGGAAATGGTGCAGTAGGTTATGAGTATGCTATTACAACTTCAGCAACTCCTCCTGCTTCAGGGACTCAAACTACAGATAATTTTTATATTCAACCTACAGGTTTATCGCCGCAAACAGTATATTTTTTACACGTAAGAGTTGAATGTGCAGGTAGTACTTATAGTTCTTGGTCAACAATTTCTTTTACAACAACTTGTGCAACTGTATCAAGTTTTAGTGAAAATTTTAATTCAGTAACTACACCAGCTCTACCTTCGTGTTGGAGTAAAATACTTTCAGGAGGAACAATATCAACTTTTGCTACTGTTAATACTGGAACTACAAACGCATCTGCTCCTTATGGAGTTGAATTATATAATTCTGGCTCTGGAGCATCAGACAATATTATGTTAGTTTCTCCTTTGTTAGATAATTTAAGTGCAGGTACGCATCGTTTAAAATTTAATGCAAGAAATTCTACAGCTACTCAAGATTTACAAATTGGAGTTTTAACAAATCCAGCTGATGCAAGTACTTTTACTTTAGTTCAATCTGTTGATATCACTACTGCTTTTCAGAACTATGTAGTTAATTTTGATACTTTTACTGGTCCAGGGGCTGCAATTGCAATCAGAAGATTATCTACTTCAACATTTACTTATGTTTATTTAGACGATATCGTTTGGGAAGTATTACCAACTTGTCCTGATCAAACTGGGTTAGCAGTTGCTAACATTACTGCTACAGGTGTTGAAACTTCTTGGTTTGATACTGGAGCTATTGGTTATGAGTATGCAATTACAACTTCTGCAACTCCACCAGCTTCAGGTACACAAACAACTGATACTTTCTATATTCAACCAACTGGTTTAGCTCCACAAACGGTTCATTATTTACACGTAAGATCTGAATGTGCTGGTAGTACTTATGGTACTTGGTCTACTCTTTCATTTACAACTGCTTGTGTTCCTTTGGTTACTTTACCTTGGAATGAAGGATTTGAATCTGTTGCGGTTGGAACTAATATTTTTCCACAATGTTGGGGATATACAAATACTACTAGTGTTTGGAATATTGAAACATTTCCAGTTGCAAATACTGGTGTAAACTCTTTAGGTAGAACTTGGAGTACAGATGGTTGGGCATATACTCCAACTTTTACATTAACTGGAGGAACTTCTTATAGATTTAGTTATTTTATTAGAACTCAAGATGCTACTGTTGGTTATGATGTTACTGTTGGTGTTGGAAATTCACAAAGTGCAGCAGCAATGACAACTACTTTATCAAGTGTTACAGGTTATCAAAATCCAACATGGACTAAAGTTATGTATGAATTCACTCCATCAATTTCAGGAGATTATTCTTTTGGTGTTCATGTGGTTGCTCCTTCGGCTCCAAATGGAATTAACTTTGATGATTTTAGATTAGAATTAACTCCAACTTGTCCTGATCAAACAGGATTAGCTGTTGCTAATATTACTGCTAATGGTGTTGAAACTTCTTGGTTTGATACTGGAGCTATTGGTTATGAGTATGCAATTACAACTTCTGCAACTCCACCTGCTTCAGGAACACAAACAACTGATACTTTCTATATTCAACCAACTGGTTTAACTCCACAAACGGTTTATTACTTACATGTAAGATCTGAATGTGCTGGCAGTACTTATGGTACTTGGTCTACACTTTCATTTACAACGGCTTGTGTTGCTATTACGACACTTCCTCATACTGAAGGTTTTGACGCAGTTGCAACTCCAAGTTGTTGGACTACTGCTTTAATTACTGGAACTACAAATTGGGCTCCTGATACTGCAAGTGATGGTGTTCCTGGTCCTAGAACAGGTGCTAGATTTGCTGGAAAATCTTGGGTTGGAAATGATGATGCATTATTAATTAGTCCTTCTTATAATTTAGCAGCTTATCCAACAAATCAAACACGTATTAATGTTTGGATTTATAGAAATACTGTTGGTTTAGCTACTGATAAAGTTACTTTCTATGCAAATACTACAACTAACTTAAGTGGAGCAACACAATTATTAGATATTTCTCTTCCAATTACATCTGCACCTACTGTTGCATCTGCTGGATGGTATAATTATACAGTTAATGTTCCTTTAAGTTTTAATACTGGTGGTGATTTTTATATCATCGCACAAGGTAGAACAACATCTTCATTCGCATCTTATAGTGTTGGATTTGACGATTATGCTTTAGAATTATCACCAACTATTCCACCAGCATGTGCTACTAATTTAGTTGCAACGCCAAACGCTACTTGTGGTAACTTCTCAAGTAATTTAACTTGGGATGCAGCTGCAACTGCCTCAGGATATTATGTTACAATCGGAACAACTACAGGAGGTAACGATATTGCTAATGCAGTTGATGTTAGTGGAACTTCATATTCATTTACTGGATCTTTAGCTACAACTTACTTTTGGACAGTTGTACCTTATAGTACTGCAGGTTCTGCGACAGGATGTACTGAACAATCATTTTCAACAGTTGCAACTGGTTGTTATTGTGTATCTGTTCCAAGTTCAAATGATAATTTAGGAATTACAAGTGCAATTGTAGGAGCTACTACAAATCCTATTGCTGATGTTACTTATGTAGATTTAACTGCATCTCCAGAGGTAATTTCTCAAGGTGCAAATACTAACGTTCAGTTAACATTTAGTACAGGTTTTACATATGATATTAATATTTGGATAGATTTCAATAACGATTTTGATTTCGATGATGCAGGAGAATTAGTTAAAACAGGTATTGCTTGTACAGCTGCTCAACCAAATACGGTAGATGCTTCATTTACAATGCCTTTAACTGCTCCAGTTGGTTTACATAGAATGAGAATCGGAACTGCGGATGATGGTCAAGTTCCTCCAGATACTTGTTATAATGGTTCTTATGGAGTAACTCTTGATTTCACAATTGATACGGCTTTATTAAGTGCAAATTCATTTGATAAATCTAACTTTGTAGCTTATCCAAATCCAGTTAAAGATGTATTAAACTTATCATACAATACTGCAATTAGCAATGTAAATGTTGTTAACTTATTAGGCCAACAAGTTTTAAATTCTAAAACTAATTCTAATGACGTACAAGTTGATATGTCTGCTTTAACTGCAGGTGCTTATATTGTTAACATTACTGTAGATAATACAATTCATACAATTAAAGTTATTAAGCAATAATTTTATATATATTTTTTACTTAAAAGTCTCGAGAAATCGGGACTTTTTTGTTTTTATATATATCTTTGTTTATATAAAATAAACCTATGCATTTTTCTTTAATTATTCCTATTTTTAACAGACCAGACGAAATTGATGAGTTGCTAGAAAGTTTGTCAAAACAGACTTATACAAGCAATTATGAAATTGTTATTATTGAAGACGGTTCAACAATTACGTGTAAACATATTATTGAAAAATACTCTGAATTAAATGTGAGTTACTATTTTAAACCAAATTCTGGACCAGGTGATTCTAGAAATTATGGAATGAATATAGCTAAAGGCGATTATTTTATCATTTTAGATTCAGATTGTATAATTCCAGCCAATTATCTGAAAATGGTTGATGAAGAATTATTAAAAGAATTTGTAGATTGTTTTGGTGGGCCAGATGCGGCTTTAGATTCTTTTTCAAATATTCAAAAGGCGATTAATTTTACGATGACT
The DNA here is from genome assembly GCA_040385445.1 of Bacteroidota bacterium. Taxonomy (GTDB): domain Bacteria; phylum Bacteroidota; class Bacteroidia; order Flavobacteriales; family Flavobacteriaceae; genus Flavobacterium. The sequence goes on from JAZKHI010000058.1 coordinate 9,440, forward strand.
TCTTTTTTAACCACTGGTGGAATTAGAGGTGGAAGTGAAAAATTAGATAAATT
>JAZKHI010000059.1:0-6431 GCA_040385445.1 Bacteroidota bacterium
TTCCACCTAATTTGTTATCTGTAACAAACTTGTTCCATTTTTCTTTATTAGCTAACACATCAATAGAAATACTTACAAATTCTATGTTTTTTCCATGATATGCTTCTTCTGTTTTTTGCAAAAATGGAATCTCTTGACGACATGGTCCACACCAAGTAGCCCAAACGTCGATATAAACGTATTTCCCTTTTAAATCTTCTAAAGAAGTTAAACCACCTTTATGATTTTCGAATTTAAATGATGGAGAAGTTGAACCTTTCATTTTTTTTAATTCAAATCCAGCTTCTAAATATTGAACCATACCTTTCATGCCGTTTTCTACATCTCCTTTGTATTTAGCTACAAAACCAGCTTCTAAATCTTTTGGCATAGCTGCAAAAATACTTTCTTTATATTTTGCAACTTCAATATTTAACGCTTCTGAATTTTCGGCTTTCATCATTGGTTGAAAAGCAGTTTCATCTTGTTTTTTTAAAGTTTCAGCAGCCAAAAAAGCATTTTCATTCGCTCCTTTTCCTTTAAATTTAATAGTATTATCAAAATCTTTATAATCTAAAGCTACTTGAATATTAGTGGTGTTCGTTAAATATAAATCTGCATATTGTTCATCTACTTCTAACTTGTACATCCCGTCTTTGGCTTCAAATGTACTATTAAAGTTTCCTTTTTTATCAGCTACAATCATTTGACTAAAACCTCTCGATTTTACATAAATGGTATCTGTTGGTTTGTTCGCAATTTTTGCTGAAAATTTAACCTGAGCGCTCGCTGTTAAAGAAAAAACACCCGCTACTACTGCAAATAAAAATGTTTTGTTGTGTGTCATTTTTGTTGTTTTTAAAATATAAAGCGTAAATATAAAAGATTTAAAAATATAATTACCTAAAAAATTGTTAAGATTATTAGCTTTTAGTCTTTGTTATAACAATTCGTCAGTTCGAGTGTTTTTAAGCATCACGATAGCAATCGGGAGAAACAAAAATGTATCGAGAACTATCAAAAATGATAATATTTCTTGTTCTCGATATAATTTCCTGACGAAAATCACTCGAACTGACGAAATATTATTAGTCATTAAACTTAATACAATTTAAAATTATTATACTTTTGCACCCGAGACCGAAGGTCGAACTGTATGAAATAAAAAAATAAAAAACAATGTTTAGAAGTTTTACTTGTGGTGAATTAAACGCTACACATATTAACCAAGAAGTTACATTAGCAGGTTGGGTTCAAAAATCACGTGATAAAGGATTTATGATTTGGATTGATTTGCGTGACCGTTATGGAATTACGCAATTAATTTTAGACGAAACTAGAACCGATAAAGCAATTTTTGATAAAGCAAAATCATTAGGTCGTGAATTTGTTGTTCAGGTAAAAGGAACAGTAATTGAGCGCGAATCTAAAAACAAAAACATACCAACTGGTGACATTGAAATTTTAGTTTCTGAACTAACTATTTTAAATGATTCGCTAACTCCACCTTTCACTATTGAAGATGAAACAGATGGTGGTGAAGATATTAGAATGAAATATCGTTATTTAGATATTCGTAGAAATCCAGTAAAAAACAGTTTATTATTCCGTCATAAAGTGGCGCAAGAAGTAAGAAACTATTTATCAAAAGAAGGTTTTTGCGAAGTTGAAACACCATATTTAATCAAATCTACTCCAGAAGGTGCGCGTGATTTCGTAGTACCAAGTAGAATGAATGAAGGACAATTTTACGCGTTACCACAATCGCCACAAACTTTCAAACAATTATTGATGGTGGGTGGAATGGACAAATATTTCCAAATTGTGAAATGTTTCCGTGATGAAGATTTACGTGCGGATAGACAACCAGAATTTACACAAATTGACTGCGAAATGGCTTTCGTAGAACAAGAAGATATTTTAAATCAGTTTGAAGGATTAACGCGTCATTTACTAAAAGAAGTAAAAGGTATTGAAGTAGATAAATTTCCTCGTATTACTTACGATTACGCGATGAAAACGTATGGTAATGACAAACCAGATATTCGTTTCGGAATGGAATTTGGTGAGTTAAACGAAGTAACAAAACATAAAGATTTCCCAGTATTTAATGCTGCTGAATTTGTAGTTGGAATTGCTGCTCCAGGTTGCGCATCGTATACAAGAAAAGAAATTGATGCTTTAATTGATTGGGTAAAACGCCCTCAAATTGGTGCAACTGGAATGATTTATTGTAAATATGAATTAGACGGAAGTTTAAAATCATCTGTAGATAAATTTTTCGATCAAGAAGACTTAAAAAAATGGGCAGAAATCACGGGTGCAAAACCTGGTGATATGATTTTTGTTTTATGTGGAAATACAGATAAAACAAGAACACAACTTTCTGCTTTAAGAATGGAATTAGCTACTCGTTTAGGATTGAGAAATCCAGATGAATTTGCGCCACTTTGGGTTTTAGATTTCCCTTTACTAGAATGGGATGAAGAATCGGAAAGATACCACGCAATGCACCATCCATTTACTTCTCCAAAACCAGAAGACATGCATTTAATCACTACCGAGCCTGGTAAAATTAGAGCGAATGCGTACGATATGGTTTTAAACGGAAATGAAATTGGCGGAGGTTCCATTCGTATTCACGATAGAGATTTACAAGCTAGAATGTTCGAATTATTAGGTTTCTCAAAAGAAGAAGCAGAAAATCAATTTGGATTTTTAATGAACGCTTTCCAATACGGCGCACCACCTCATGGAGGTTTAGCTTTTGGATTAGACAGATTGGTTGCAATTTTAGGCGGACAAGAAACTATTAGAGATTTTATTGCCTTCCCAAAAAACAATTCAGGAAGAGATGTTATGATTGATGCGCCGTCTGCAATTGACAACAAACAGCTAGAAGAATTAAGCATCAAATTAAATATCACAAAATAAAATCGCAATTTTCTTGCTTGTGTCAAATAAATTTATATATTTGCTCATTATTAATAATTAAATACGCATATAATGCAAACAGGAACAGTAAAATTCTTCAATGAAACTAAAGGTTTTGGTTTCATCACTAACGAAGATACAGGTAAGGACATTTTTGTTCACGCTACAGGAATCAAGGTTGAAAACTTAAACGAAGGAGACCGTGTTAGTTACGAAGAAGAAGAAGGAAGAAAAGGAATTGTAGCAACGAATGTTGTAATATTAAACGATTAATTTATTACCGTCTAAAAACGCTCCCCATAAAGGAGCGTTTTTTTTATGCCATATTTTTTTATTTAGAATGATTATAAATGTATTCATTTTAATGAAATTACTATTCTTATTAGAGTTTAAATTTTGATAATAACACAATACAAATTATTTTTGTAGCTATTTTCAAATCAACACTAAAATGCAAAATTCTCAAATCGATTTTATACCAATTCTAATGCAGGTTGTACTTGCTGTAGGGTTTGTTGCTGGAACTATTGCAATTTCTAACTTATTAGGTCCAAAAAGATCATCTGTAAACAAAGATAAAAGTTTCGAATGCGGAATTGAATCTGTAGGAAACGCTCGTATTCCTTTTTCAGTGAAATACTTTTTAGTAGCCATTTTATTCGTTCTTTTTGACGTGGAAGTTATTTTCATGTATCCTTGGGCGGTGAATTTCAGAGATTTAGGTCCAGAAGGATTGATTAAAATGATTATCTTTATGACACTATTGCTAATTGGTTTCTTCTATGTAATTAAGAAGAAAGCGTTAGTTTGGGAATAACAATTGGAACGTATGGAAAAGAATAAAGTAAATATGGTTGACGCTCCAGAAGGTGTTACTGGTGAAGGTTTCTTCGCTACGAAATTAGATCAAGTAGTTGGTTTAGCTCGTGCTAACTCATTATGGCCATTACCATTTGCCACTTCTTGTTGTGGTATCGAATTTATGGCAACAATGGCTTCACATTACGATTTAGCTCGTTTTGGTTCTGAGCGTGTGAGTTTTTCTCCTCGTCAGGCGGATATGCTATTAGTAATGGGAACTATCTCTAAAAAAATGGCGCCAATTTTACGTCAAGTTTACGAACAAATGTCAGAACCTCGTTGGGTTATCGCGGTTGGAGCTTGTGCTTCATCAGGTGGTATTTTTGATACCTATTCTGTTTTACAAGGAATTGATAAAGTAATTCCTGTAGACGTTTATGTACCAGGTTGCCCACCACGTCCGGAACAAATTGTAGACGGCGTAATGCAATTGCAAGAATTAGTGAAAAGTGAATCTCAAAGAAGAAGACATTCTCCAGAATATAAGGAATTGTTGGCTTCATATAACATAGAATAATAATGGCTTTAGAATCATTAGACATACAAAACAAACTTCAAGAAACTTTTGGAGAACACGTAAAGTATTTTAGAACAGAATACGATATGTTTGTTTTAGAAGCGAATGCAGATGTTGTGTATAACGTAATAAAATTTTTAAAAGAAGAACCTTCTTTAAACTTTAATTTTCTTACTGACCTTTGTGGTGTACATTATCCAGATAGCGAAGTGAACGAACAATTTTGTGTCGTGTATCATTTACACAATTGGTACGAAAACAAAAGAATTAGAGTGAAAACATTTTTAAACGGAACAACTCCTGAAGTAAAATCTGTAACCTCTTTATATAATTGTGCAGATTGGATGGAAAGAGAAACTTTTGATTTCTACGGAATCATTTTCAAAGGTCATCCAAATTTAGTTCGTATTTTAAATATGGACGAAATGGTTTCTTTCCCAATGAGAAAAGAATTCCCAATGGAAGATTCAGGAAGAACAGACAAAGACGACCGTTTCTTTGGTAGAACCATTAACAATTCAGCAATTTAAAATGGGAAACGCAATTTTACCACCAGATCACAGATATTATAAATATATCCAAGAACGTCACAACGAAGACGGAAGTGAATTAGCAATTTTAAACTTAGGACCAACTCACCCTGCCACTCACGGAATTTTTCAAAACATCTTATTAATGGATGGGGAAAGAATTTTAGATGCAGAACCGACAATTGGTTACATTCATAGAGCCTTTGAAAAAATCGCAGAAAATCGTCCGTTTTATCAAATTACTCCTCTTACAGACAGAATGAATTATTGTTCATCGCCAATCAACAATATGGCTTGGTGGATGACTTTAGAAAAATTATTAGATATCGAAGTTCCAAAACGTGCACAATATTTACGTGTCATTGTTATGGAATTAGCTCGTATTACGGACCATTTAATTTGTAACTCTATTTTAGGAGTTGATACTGGTGCGTATACAGGTTTCCTTTATGTATTTCAATTCCGTGAAAAAGTTTATGAAATTTACGAAGAAATTTGTGGTGCTCGTTTAACAACAAATATGGGAAGAATTGGTGGTTTCGAAAGAGACTGGACACCAAAAGCATTTGAATTATTAGATACTTTCTTAAAAGATTTCCCAGTTGCTTGGAAAGAATTTGAAGATTTATTTACAAGAAATAGAATTTTTATTGATCGTACGGTTAATGTAGGAGCAATTACTGCAGAAAGCGCCATGTCTTACGGATTTACAGGTCCGAATTTAAGAGCTGCGGGTGTTGATTACGATGTTCGTGTGGCACAACCTTATTCTTCTTATGAAGATTTCGAATTTAATATTCCTGTTGGAAAATCAGGTGATACGTACGACAGATTCTGTGTGAGAAATGCAGAAGTTTGGGAAAGTTTAAGCATTATTCGTCAAGCATTAGAAAAAATGCCAGAAGGAAATGTATATCACGCAGATGTTCCAGATTATTACCTTCCTCCAAAAGAAGATGTATACAATAATATGGAAGCCTTAATTTATCACTTTAAAATTGTAATGGGTGAAGTTCCTGTTCCGGTTGCTGAAGTTTATCAACCAGTTGAAGGTGGAAATGGTGAATTAGGTTTTTATTTAATTACAGACGGAAGTAGAACTCCATATAGATTACATTTCAGAAGACCAAGTTTTATATATTATCAAGCATATCCTGAAATGATTAAAGGTTCAATGTTGTCAGATGCCATTGTAATCTTATCAAGTTTAAATGTAATTGCTGGCGAATTAGACGCTTAATAAAATTATAAATGATGAGTTTTAAAATCTTAAAATTCAAAATTTAAAATAAGACAAATGGAAATATCAAATATCAAACAAGAGATAAACATAACTGAAGCGTTAATGACTCGTATTAACGAATTAATCAGTCATTATCCTGCAGATAAAAAAAAATCGGCATTAATCCCAGTTTTGCATGAAGTACAAGATGCTCATGACAATTGGCTAAGCGTTGAATTACAACAAAAAGTTGCTGAGATTTTAGAAATCCTTCCTATCGAAGTATATGAAGTAGTCACTTTCTATACGATGTTCAACACGAAGCCTGTTGCAAAATATATGTTCGAATTTTGTAGAACATCTTGTTGTGTAACTCGTGGTGTAGAAG
>JAZKHI010000060.1:0-9980 GCA_040385445.1 Bacteroidota bacterium
AACAATTTAAAGCACATTTTTCGTTAAAAAGATAATATTAGAATACTATGAAACTAAGAAATTTATTACTACTTAACTTAATTATTTTTTTTCAATCAGCATTTTCACAAGAAGGGATAGCTGTATATACAGATTATCTTACTGATAATTATTATTTAATTCACCCTTCAATGGCTGGTGCTTCAAATTGTGCTAAACTAAGAGTAACAGGAAGACAACAGTGGTTTGGTCAAGAAGATGCTCCGTCATTACAAACCATGAGTTTTAATACGGCTTTAGATGAAGATGGAAAATCAGGTATGGGTATTATTGCATTTAATGATAAAAATGGATATCACTCTCAAACTGGAGCTAAATTAACTTATGCACACCATTTACTATTTTCTCGTTCAAAAGCAGACTTAAACATGCTTTCTTTCGGATTAAGTACTGCGTTTGTGCAGAGTAGATTAGATGAAACAGCTTTTACTGTTTTTGATCCGCAAGTTTATGGGGGAATAACTCAAAAAGATTCTTATTTTAATATTGATATTGGAGCTTCATACCATTATATGGATTTCTTTACTCACGTTACAGTTAAAAATTTTATTGCTAATAGAAGAGAATTATATTTAGAAGGAATTGAATCTGATAACTTGAGAAAGTATTTATGGAGTGCAGGTGCAAACTTTGGTGACGAAGAAAATGTTTCTATTGAGCCTTCATTTATGTTTCAAATTACGGAGCAAACTGGAGAAAAAACGATTGATTTAAATGCAAAAGTTTATAAAGCAATGGATTTTGGTAGACTTTGGGGAGGACTTTCATACAGAAGAAGTTTTGATGGAGCTGAATTTTTAAATGGAGAAGTAGTTGACAATCAAAAATTACAATGGATTACTCCTTTTGTTGGTGTAAATTACAAACAATTTATGTTTGGATATTCATACAATCAAGTAATGGGTGATGTGAAATTTGATAACGCAGGATACCACCAATTAACAATTGGTATGAATTTATTCTGTAAACCAAAAGCATTTGATTGTAACTGTCCTGCAGTTTCAAACTAAAATATTTAATCCCGATTTATTCGGGATTTTTTTTTAAATTTTTTTATTATGATTATTAAAGAAGTTAGAGGTAAAAAGCCAGCCATTCCTGCTGATTGTTATGTGGCGGAAAATGCTACTATTGTTGGTGATGTTTTATTTGGTGAAAAATGCAGTGTTTGGTTTAATGCTGTAGTTAGAGGTGATGTGAATTTTATTTCGATAGGAAATAAAGTAAATATTCAGGATGGTGCAGTAATTCATTGCACGTATTTAAAACATCCCACAATTATTGGAAATAACGTTTCTATTGGGCATAATGCAATTGTACATGGTTGTACGATTCATGATAATGTTTTAGTGGGAATGGGAGCCATTATTATGGATGGTTGTGTGATAGAAAGCAATTCGATAATAGGAGCAGGAAGTGTAGTTACACAAAATACACATGTGGAAAGTGGTTTTATTTATGCTGGGATTCCTGCAAAGAAAGTGAAAGCCTTAAATGCAAGTGATTTCGCGGGCGAAATTGATCGTATTTCTAATAATTACGTAATGTACTCGAGTTGGTTTAAAGAAGAATAAAAAACGCTTAAATTACTTTATAGCCGTGGTTGTAGTGGCATCCTCCGATATACAAAAACAAAAATTTATTTGTAGTTTTTGATAATCGGAGATATAGCGGAAGACACGACAATTAGTCTTGTGAAAAACAAATTGTGTGCTTCTAAAAATCTTTTTGAATGACTTTAAATTTAGCGCCAATTAGCTCCTGCATCACTTCTGGTGCGCTATTGATGTAAAAAGCATGATTTACTTCTTTAGAAGTGTTTGATAGCTTATTTACTTCTAAAATGTGTTTGGTTTGTTTAGCAACTGCTTCTCCAGAATCAATAATTTTGATGTGATTTGGGATTATTTTTTTAATCTGAGGGATTAGATACGGATAATGTGTGCAGCCTAAAACCAAATAGTCAATATCTTGATCAACCATTGGGTGTAAATATTCTTCTAATAGCTGTGTCATCTTTTTAGAATACATTTCACCGTTTTCGATAAGCTTTACCAAGTCGAAACCAATTTGTTCTACCACTTTCACGTCAGAATACAAAGCAACCGTTTGATGGAAAAGCTCACTGTTTAGTGTGCCTTGTGTGGCTAGAATTCCAATTTTTTGTGTTTTGGAATGAAGTGCTGCGGGTTTTATGGCAGGTTCGATACCAATAAACGGAACATCGTAAGTTGCTCTTAGTGCTTTTATGGCATTTGTGGTTGCTGTGTTGCAAGCTACGATTATAAGTTTGCAATTATTGTCAAGTAAAAATTCGGTATTTTTTTTACTTAATTCTATTATTTCTTCTTGAGTTTTTTGTCCGTAAGGCGCGTTTTTACTGTCGGCCAAATAAATAGTGCTTTCATTAGGTAAAAGCGCGTGTACTTCCTTCCAAATAGAAGTGCCTCCTACGCCAGAATCGAAAAGTCCTATTGGGTTTTTGTTGCTCATAAAACAAATGTAAAAAAAAAACTGCTCAATCTAAAAATAAGATGGAGCAGTTGTAGTATTTTTTTGTAATGTTATTAGAATCCTAATTCTTTTTTAACATCAGCTAATAAATCAACTCCATCAGCTAATAAAACGCCACTACCAACAGTAGAGTCTAAAACGTATTGAATACCTTTTGCACGAGCTACTTTTTGAATAGCTGCTTGTGCTTTTTCCATTAATGGTTTTTGTAATTCAACAGATTTGTCTTGTAATGATTTTGAAGCATCATCTTGATATTTTTGAATTCTAGTTCCCATATCTTGCATTTCTTGAGAACGAGTTTGGTTTAAAACGTCTCCTGCAGTTTCTGCTTCTTTTTGGTATTGAGCTGCTTTAGTTTGGTATTCAGTTACCAATTTTTTGTATTCTGTATCGTAACCTTCTCTCAATTTATTTAATTGAGTTTCTGCTGCTTTCATTGCTGGCATTGTAGTCATTAAAGCACTTACATCAATATGTCCAACTTTAGTTTGAGCACTAGCTACTTGCGCTCCAAAAAACATTACTATTGCAATAAATAGGGTCTTTAATTGTTTCATTTTAATTTAATTTTAATTAATTTTTAATAAGGGTTTTTTAATCTTTTTTTGGTTCTGGGTTATTTTCTTTTTTCTTGTTTAATAAAGCTTCTCTTTTGGCTTTCTGCTCGTCTAATAATTTCTGACGGGCTTCCGCTCTTGTTTTCATAAGTTCCGCTCTTTTTTCATCTGCTTCTTTTTTCTTAGCGGCAGCTGCGTCTCTACGGTCTTGCAATAATTTTTCTCTTTGGTCTTTTGTGGCTTGAACTTTTTTCTCTTTCTCTAATATTTCAGGATTTTCAGTTGTTTCTACTTCTCTTAAATCTTTTTCGTCCTGAATTTTTTGTTGTTTTTTAGACAACTCTACTTTTTTACCAGCTCTTTCTAATGCTTTTAAAACAAAATCACTAATATCAAATCTTTCTGCTGTGAAAAGCATGGTTAAATCTGATGATTTGTCGAAAATAAAATCGTATTTTCTTTGAACAGCAATATCTTGAACTATATTAAAAACTTGATCTTGAATTGGTTTAACTAGCGCTGATTTTTGAATCATTAAGTCGCCTTGTGGTCCAAATCGTTTTTGCTGATAGTCCAACATGTCTTTCTCAAGAACAGTAATTTCTTCTTCTTTATCGTTAATTAACTCCTTAGTTAACAATACCTTTTCAGAAGCTAATGCATCTTTTAGTTTTTTGATTTCATTTTTCTTGGTTTCAATTTCTTGTTTCCAAGTATTTGCTTTTTGCTCTAATTGATTTTTAGCTTCGGCATATTCAGGAACTTTTTCCAAAATATATTCCATGTCAATGTAACCAATTTTTGTTGTTTTTTGTGCTTGCGCTACAAATAAAACAAAACTAAAAAGTAAAACAAAATATTTTTTCATAAACTTAAAATGTTAAATTCAACTATCGTGCCAAAGTTTAAAATTGTTGTCCGATGATAAAGTGAGTTTGCCATCCACTTTTTACTGTATCACCAGGAACAGGGTCGAAACCATGAGCAAAATCTATACCTAATAATCCGAATGCTGGCATAAATACTCTCAATCCGAAACCTGCAGAACGTTGCAATTTGAAGGGATCAAATTTTTTGAAATTATCAAATGCTGAACCTGCTTCTAGGAAAGTCATGGCGTAAATTTTTGCCGATTGTTTCATAGTAATTGGATATCTTAACTCCATAGAGTATTTATTATATATAGTTCCTCCGTCTGACGAAGATAAGGAATTATTTGGATATCCACGTAATTGTATTACTTCTCTTCCGTCTAAAGAGTAGTTTGCTAAACCATCTCCACCAACATAAAATCTTTCAAAAGGTATAATTCCTCTGTCTTGATTGTATGCCCCAAGGAAACCGAATTCACCTCTTGTACGTAAAACGAATTTCTTATATATTTTAGTATACCAATCACCACTAAATTTTATTTTATAAAACTCTAAGTATTTGAATTTTTCTTGGTCAATTTTAGATTGATCAGCGATAGCATTTTGATAACTATCTGCTTTCTCATAAACTGCTGGAGAACTTGATACTTGAACTAAATAATCACCATTAACTGGATAAATATTGTCTTGATTTGGTTGTACTGCTAATCCAGAGCTAGTGTTGTATTTTAATTTGTATTCTTCTTTGTCTTTTAAGCCTGCATAATCTACACCATTAAATAAAGAATAGGGTAATGAAAATTTAGCAGAAACTGAAAAGTTTGAACCTCTATCTGGGAAAACTGGATCTAAACCTCTACTGTCTCTTGATAACGAAGTGCTAAATGCTAAATTACGAGAAGCACCATTACCAAAAGTAAATAATCCTGTATTGTAATTATTTAAATCATAGTATGAGAATGAAACTGAGTTTGATAAAGTAAAGTAATCATCTGGCACTTTTAATCTTTTTCCATAACCAACAGTTAAAGTTGTAATGTTGAAACTTTTGTCTCTTGTTACGTCTCTAGATGAATAATCATATAAAAATTGTTTACTGTGCGATATAGATGTAAAGAAACTAATTGGTTTTTTACCACCTAACCAAGGTTCTGTGAATGATAAACTATACACTTGAAAACTTTGACTACCTTGTAAACGTAAAGACATTTTTTGTCCATCACCCATTGGTAACGGTTGATATGCCTTTTTATTGAAAATATTTTTCAAAGAGAAATTATTAAATGACAAACCTAAAGTTCCAATGAAACCTCCAGCTCCATAACCTCCTTGTAATTCTACTTGACTTGAACCTTTTTCAACAACTGACCATTCTAAATCTACAGTTCCTGCAGCTGGATCCATATTTACGGGTTGTGGATTAATCGCTTCAGCATCAAAGAAACCTAATTGCCCTAATTCACGAATAGAACGAATAACTTGTTCTTTGTTCCATTTTTCACCTGGTCTAGTTCTTAATTCACGATAAATTACTCTGTCATTAGTTTTGTCATTACCTTTTACTGTAACGTTATTAAGATAGGCAATTGGTCCTTCAGAAATTCTAATTTCGAAATCAATGGTATCGTTTTCTGTTTTTACTTCAACAGGATTGATATTTGACCATAAATAACCGTTGTTTTGATATAAATTGGTAATGTCTTCTGCATCTGGAGAAGAATTATCAGCAATTCTTTTTTGTAATAAAACCCCATTATAAACTTCACCTCTTTTAATTCCTAAAATGGTATTTAGCATTTGGTCAGAATACACGGTATTTCCTAAAAAGCGGATGTCTCCAAAGTAATATTTTCTTCCTTCTTCTAAGTTTACATCAATGTCAATTTTATTTTTTTCTTTATTGTAAACTACATTTTCAGAAACAATTCTTGCATCTCTGTATCCTTTTTCTTTGTATTTTGTGATCAATGAAGTTAAATCTTCTTTGTATTTGTCTTTTACAAATTTTGAAGATTTGAAGATTCTGTAAATTTTCTTTTCTTTAGTATTTTTAAAAGATTTTTTTAATTTTTTATCGCTTAATTGTTCGTTACCAATAAAATTAATTTTATTAATCTTTACTTTTTTTCCTTTATCGATAAAAACAACCATATCTACTTTGGTATTTGTAGAATCGGCTAAAGTGTTTATAGTTACTTTAGCGTTGAAAAAACCATCTTTTTTAAACTTGTTTTCAATGTAGTTTTTGGTGTTTGTAATTAAATTATCATTAACAACTTTTCCTTTTGTTAGTTCCGTTTCTTTAATAAGATCTTCTTTTTTACCTTTTTTAACACCTTTGAATTTTACTTCGTTTAGTTTTGGTAATTCATATAATTCTAATTCAAGAAAAACATTATCACCTTCAATTTTTTTAACGTAAAAATTCACATCATTAAACAAGCCAAGTTTCCAAAGTTTGGTTACTGCTAAACTGATTTCTTCACCAGGAATTCTAATTCTACTTCCGATTTCTAATCCAGTAAATGTAATTACTGTTTGCTCATTAAATGAAACTTTTCCAATAACTTCAATGCCAGCAAGTGTGTATTCTCTACCTTTTTCTAAAGTTGTTTCTTGGGCATTTATTGTATTTCCTATAAATAATAAGGCAAATAAAAATAGTATTCTGTTTTTAAACATTGTCAATTTATCTAATTTGTTCGCTAGTTTTTCCAAATCTTCTTTCTCTTTTTTGATAACTTATTAATGCTTTTTGTAATTCTTCTTCATTGAAGTCTGGCCAAAGCACATCTGTAAAATAAAATTCAGCATATGCAATTTGCCATAATAGGAAATTACTTATTCTGTGTTCGCCACTTGTTCTTATCACTAAGTCCACATCTGGCATGTTCTGCGTGTAAAGATGCTGATTAATAATTGATTCATCAATAGCATCTGTTGAAATTATATTATTTTTAACTTTTTCAGAAATTATTTTAACAGCATTTATGATTTCGTCTCTAGCGCCATAACTTAAGGCTAAAGTCAAAGTCATTCGGGTGTTGTTTTTTGTTTTTTCAATAACTTCTTGTAACTCTTTCTTTACACCTGATGGCAAACTATCTAAGTTGCCAATGGCATTTAATTTTATATTGTTTTCTTGTAATGTTTTTAATTCTTTTTTTAACGCACTAATCAGTAATTTCATTAATGTGTCGACTTCAATTTTTGGTCTGTTCCAATTTTCTGTTGAAAAAGCATAAAGCGTTAAAAATTCAATACCTAATTTGGCACAATTTTCAACCGTTTGCTTCACGGATTTAGTCCCTTTTTCATGACCAAAAACGCGTAACATTCCTTGTTTTTTTGCCCAACGACCATTGCCATCCATAATGATAGCTAAGTGTTTTGGTAAATTATTTTTATCTATTTCTTTTTCCATTCTATTTTTCTGAACAAAAACATGGGTTTTTTCCAAATGTATATGTTAAGGTAAATCCTGTAAACACATACCAATCTTTATTGTTTAAATTTCCAAATTTTAACGTTTCGAAATTTTCATTTTCAGGATTACTTCCATCTAAATTATCCGTAAACGTATATCTTGCGCCCGTTTCCAAGCCTAAAACCAAATGGTTTGCCATTTTCATTTTCACACCAATTACCATTGGAATGGCAAATGAATAGTCTTGATAATCTTCTTCATTTACTTTATTAACAATATAGGTTTCATCGTATAAAAACGCTGAAAGCCCTGAATAAACATATGGCGAAAAAACAAACTCTTCTTTATGCAAATCAAAATCTAAGAAATTAAATTCTAAACCTGCTGAAAATTCTTTAATGTCGTTTTTAATTTCAAAACTTCTTAAGTTTCTATTTGGTGCATTACTTTCCACGTCTTTTGCAGTAATGGATGTCATATTAAATGAAAATCGCCAAGAATGTCTCGTACTTCTGTTCCATTTATAAAGCACACCAAGTGCCAAATCATTTGGCGCGAAATAGTCAGCATTTCCAACGTCTCCGATGTAATTACTACCGCCTACAAAAACTCCTAATTCGTGTATTTGTCCGAAAGAAGTAATGCAGAATAAAAAGCCGATAATATTTAATAAAAATTTCTTCATTTTTTAAATAGTTTGCAAATATAATAATATTGAGGTACTAACCATCTTAAACCAAGTTTTTTTGATGATTTACTTTGATTTAATAACGCAAAAAAATGAAAAATCGTGTGTTGTTCCGAATTATGTATTCAATATAGTTTGTTATAAATTAAACTATTTTGATATTATTTCGGATTTTTTTGAAGTTTTTTGAACGAATTAATTTCTTTTGTCTTCTCCCCAAAGTAGTTTTTTTCTGATGGTTCTTAAGAAACCTTCTTCTGGGAATTCAACAATTAAAATGTGGAAATCTGTTTTTTTAACTGTAAGTGAAGTTTCATTTGAAACGGAAGTCATTCTAGAATCTAAAGAAACTAAATATTGTTCTTCTCTTCCTTTTATTCTCAAAGTTAGTTCCGAATCGTCCGGGATAATTAATGGTCTTGCCGTTAAATTATGTGGTGCGATTGGAGTAATGACAAAACAATTTGAAGTGGGCATAATTACTGGTCCGCCACAACTCAAAGAATATCCTGTAGAACCGGTTGGTGTAGAAATGATTAGGCCATCTGCCCAATACGCGTTTAAATATTCATTATTAATATAGGTTTCAATCGTAATCATGGAAGTGGTATCTTTTCGGGAAACCGTAATTTCGTTCAAAGCAAAATTGATGTCTTCCAAATCCGGATTTATAGGATGTGCATTTAAACTTACTAAAGTTCTTTTTGATATTGAAAAATCGTTTGTTAAAACTCTGTTCAGTAAATTTTCAATATTTTCTTCTTGAACCGTTGCTAAAAACCCTAGTCTTCCAGCATTAATTCCAATAATTGGTAAGTTCGAATCTCTAACAAAAGTAGCCGCTCGTAAAATAGTTCCGTCGCCACCAATGCTAATTAAATAATCGAAATTATCTTTTAAACATTCGTGAGAATTAAAGGTTTTGTAAACAGATAATTGAACATTGTTTTCAATTAACTTATCATAAAAAACACTGTAAAAACAAATTTCAATATTTTTTTCTTCCAAAAAAGCCACCACTTTTTCTACAATAGAATGGGTGTTGTTCTGATAATACTGACCAAATACTGCTATTTTCATTTATAAGTATTTTTAAATATTTAAATATTTGTCTAAATAATCAGAACGCTCTTTTAAACCAGCTAAATAAGAATCTTCTTGGTGTTCGGATAAAATAGTGTAATTGTATCTTCTGAAAGTTTGAATAATTTCATTAAAATTATTCTGAGAAATTTTCAGCGTAATTTGTGTTAATGTCGGATTAGAATTTGAAATAAAAACACCTAAAACTTTCGAATCATTACTCTCTACAATTTGGCAAATTTGACTAAAAGTAAAATCAGACGTTTCTTTTTCAATGACAATAACGCCACCATCTTCTTTTACAAAAGTAGTTTCGTTTAGAAAATGTAAAACATCGTCCAATTCATAAAAACCAACATACTGATTTTTGTCGTCTAAAACGGGTAATAAATTCGTGTGATTTTTAGAAAATTCCTCGAAAATGTCGAACCAATTCATGTTGCTTCTCACAAAAAAACGATGTAAGTTTAATTTGTGCTCATTAATTGTGTTCGATGCAGGAAGAATTTCAGTGTCTTCTTTTGTAATGGAGCCAATAAAAACATCCTGTTCTAAAACTGGAAAATGAGAATAATCATAATCAAGAAATAGATTTTCCGCATCAGCAATTGAATTACTAACTTGTAAAGGTTGAAATTGGTTGTTTAAAAAATCTGTGATTTTCTCCATGTACTATAAATTCAAAACTATTGCAAATTAAGTAAAAAATACAAAATAGTCTATTTTTGTTTGTAATTTTGTGCAAATTAAATACAATTATGACAAAGTTATCTGTTAATATTAATAAAATTGCGACC
>JAZKHI010000061.1:0-12797 GCA_040385445.1 Bacteroidota bacterium
TTCAACAAGCACAACAAATGGGTTTCAAACTAATTATTACAACCGATCACGGAACTATTAATTGTAAAAATCCATCGAAAGTAATTGGTGATAAAAACACGAGTTTAAATTTACGATACAAAACTGGTAGAAGTTTAACGTATGAAAGTAAAGACGTTTATGCGGTAAAAGATCCTAAAAAAATAGGTTTACCAATCATAAATATGACCAGTTCATATATTTTTGCAAAAAGTGATTTCTTTTTAGCTTACGTAAACAACTTTAATCATTATGTAAGTTATTACCGAAACACCTATCAGCACGGAGGAATTTCACTAGAAGAAATGATAATTCCGTGTATTGTTTTAAATCCGAAATAAAAATCTTAATAAATGGTGACTGAGAATTTCGAAGTCACCATTAAATAAAAGAATAAATGACAGCAACTTTTACCTTAGAAGAAATAAATAAAATTGCCAAAGAAATATTAGCTACTCCAAGTTTAAAAAAAGTCATCACATTTCACGCCACAATGGGCGTTGGAAAAACCACTTTAATTAAGGAATTAGTTAAAGAATTAGGTGTTACGGAAAATTCTAGTAGTCCTACTTTTTCATTAGTCAACGAATATGAATCAAAAACTGGTGAAATCATTTACCATTTCGATTTGTATCGTATTAATGATGAATTAGAAGCGTACGACATGGGAATTGACGAATATTTTTATTCTGGAAATTGGTGCTTTATAGAATGGCCTGAGAAAGTTCCGCACTTGCTACCTTTAGATCATGCTTCCATCGTAATTAAAAGCTTACCGAATGGAAAAAGAGAACTGTTTTTAAAAAATGATTAAATAGGTACGCTTATTTAAAGGATTAAAACTGATAAGCGCAGATTTTTTTATTTTTATTTTTTTGATTTTTGACAATTGGATTGAAATTTAAATTCACCGCATATTCACAGATTATTATTAATTTTTTAATCTTTGATAAATAATTTAAACTGCTTCGTTTTTGAAAATTTCTTTAAGAACTTTATGACTTTAGACTTGCGACTTTACATAAAATTACCTAAATTGGCTACAAATTCGAAATAAACATGTCAACCTATTCTCCATTTTCAGCCAAACAATTACTTCCACAAGAAGAAAAATTGGAAATTGCCAAACACAAAAGTGAATTATTTATTGGAATTCCTAAAGAAACTTCTTACCAAGAGCGTCGAATTTGTTTAACACCAGATGCTGTAAGTTCATTGGTAAGTCATGGACATCGCGTAATGGTAGAATGTGGAGCAGGAAAAAACGCAAGTTTTTCAGACAAAGATTATTCGGATGCTGGCGCTGAAGTCACACACGATACGAAAAAAATATTTTCTTGTCCTATTATATTAAAAGTCGAACCGCCAACTTTGGAAGAAATTGAAATGATGAATATGGAAGCGATTCTAATTTCAGCGATTCAATTAAAAACTCAGAAAAAAGAATATTTCGAAGCCATTACCAAAAAGAAAATTACATCATTAGCCTTTGAATTCATTAAAGATAGCGATGGTTCTTATCCAGCGGTGAAATCGTTAAGTGAAATTGCAGGAACAGCTTCGGTTTTAATTGCAGCCGAATTAATGATTAACAATAACGATGGAAAAGGTTTGCTTTTTGGAAATATTACTGGAGTTCCACCTACTGAAGTTGTAATTTTAGGAGCAGGAACTGTAGCAGAATACGCCGTAAGAACTGCTTTAAGTTTAGGTGCAAATGTGAAAGTATTTGATAATTCTATTACGAAATTACGCCGATTACAAAATACTTTAAATCAAAGAATTTTTACTTCTACGATTCACGATAAAGCACTTTTAAAAGCAATTCGTCGTTGCGACGTGGCTATTGGAGCGCTTCGAGGTAAAAATAGAACTCCAATTGTAGTTACAGAAGCAATGGTAGATCATATGAAACGTGGTGCCGTAATTGTGGATGTAAGTATTGATACTGGTGGTTGTTTTGAAACTTCAGAAATTACTACACACGAAAATCCAACATTTATAAAAAGTAATGTAATTCATTATTGTGTACCGAATATTCCTTCTCGTTATTCTAAAACAGCGAGTATTTCTATCAGTAATATTATTTCTCCAATATTAATTCAAATTGCTGAAGATGGCGGAATTGAAGCTGCTATAAGATGCAATAAAGGATTGAAAAACGGAATTTACTTCTATCACGGAATTTTAACTAATAAACCAATTGCCGATTGGTTTAATTTAGATCAAACAGATATCAATTTAATTGTGTTCTAAATTTTATTTATCATTAATTTAAAGGACAATATTTCGTCTGTTCGAGTGATTTTCGATAGAAAATTGTATCGAGAACTAGAAATATTTAATTTAAAATGGTTATCGATACATTCCGATTCATGCTTCATCGAAACGCTAGAACACTGACGACTTAAATAATTAAGCACGATACATTTCCAAAAACCATCCTTTAAGTTCCACAAATTGAACTTTTTCAATTTACAAAACCATACAATAATTTTAACAAAAATTACGGCAAAAACGTATGCTTTTTTGTAAGAAAAAATATTTTGATTCAAATTACGAAAAAAAACATCCTTCATTTGTCTCTATTTAGAGTGATAATTCAATAAAAAGCCTCTTTTTTTACATAATTTATAATTTTAAATATGTTAAAATACATAATTCTTAAAATTTGCATCAAAATTTTATTGAATTAAAAATAAAAAAAAGCCGAAATATTTGAAAAAAAATCATTTTTTAACAAAATTATTGAATTTTGTTTAAAAATTCATATTTTTCTTTGATATTAAAATTCTTACATATAATATTGCATAACTAATTAACTAATTAAAATAAATTTTATGAAAAAAATTGTTTTATCACTTGCTATTGTAAGTTTGCTTTTTTCTTGTAACAAACAAGAAGACTCTATCACTACTACTGATGGAAATTTAGCGGAAACTGTTGGAAAAAGAGGTTGTTTTTCAGATGAACATTTGAAATCACAACTTGCAGCAGATCCTACATTAGCACAAAGAATGGAAGAATTCGAATTAAAATCTGCTGAAGCAATTGCTCAAGGTAGAATTGTTAATGGAGTTTTAGAGATTCCTGTTGTATTTAATGTTTTATACAGAACTACAGCAGAAAACGTTTCTTTAGCTCAACTTCAATCTCAAATTGATGTATTAAACAAAGATTTTAATGCTCAAAATGCAGATTACAATACTGCAAACAATCCATACAGCAGCGTTAGAGCTAATGTTGGAATTCGTTTCGTTTTAGACCAAGTTATCAGAAAATCTACAACTAAGAGTTCTTGGGGAACTAATGACGCGATGAAAAAAACTACTCAAGGTGGTTTAAATCCTGTCTCTCCAACAACAAAACTTAACTTTTGGGTTTGTACAATTGGTGGTGGAATTTTAGGTTATGCGCAATTCCCAGGTGGTTCATCTGCTACTGACGGTGTTGTTTGTGATGGTAAATATGTTGGAACAACAGGTACTGCCACTTATCCGTTTAACAAAGGAAGAACTGCAACTCACGAAATTGGACACTGGATGAATTTACGTCACATTTGGGGTGATGCAACTTGTGGATCAGATTTAGTTTCTGATACTCCAGTTCACAACACTGCAAATTACGGAGTTCCTGCAGTTGGACACAGAAGTACTTGTTCTGGTACGCCATTAGAAATGTACATGAACTATATGGACTACACTGACGACAGAGGAATGTACATGTTCTCTAACGGACAAAAATCTAGAATGTTAGCTATTTTTAATGTTGGTGGTTCTAGAGCATCTTTCAGATAATATTTTAAAAAAAATATAATCAATAAATTAGTCCCGAATAGTTGAAAAGCTATTCGGGATTTTTTATATTTGAAAAAAATAACAATGACAAAATCCAAAGATATTTCTAATGCTTTGCTTAGAACAATATTTGTTCTTTTAGGAATTACAATATGTGGTTACTTCCTTTTTTCCATTTCTGCTATTATCACTTATATCATTGTTGCTATTTTACTCAGCTTTATAGCAGAACCCATTTGTAATTTTCTTCAAAAACGATTTAAATTCAATAGGATTTTAGCAATTGTAAGTTCTTTACTGTTTTTTATCTTAATTATTTTTGGAATAATAATGTTATTTGTTCCTTTAATTTTAAACCAAAGCAAGAACTTATCCTTATTAGACATTAATTCTTTAGAAAAAAATTATTCTATTTTCATAAATAATGTTGATGTTTGGCTTCAAGTTTATGATATCGATTACAAAAAGTATTTTAATGTTCAGGAAATTACAAAATCCTTTAATTTTAACTTTATTACAGATATCTTAAATTCCATAATTGGCTCTATTGGAAATTTTACAATAGCATTATTTTCTATATTTTTTATATGTTTTTTTCTTTTACAAGATCAAAAACTAGTTACCAATAACCTAAGAACAGTTTTACCGGACAATCATAGATGGCGTATTTTAGCCTCTTTATTGAGAATTAAAAACATGCTTGCCAAATATGCAATTGGATTACTTTTACAATTATTAATAGTATTTGTAATGTATTTAATTGTATTATTAATTTTCGGAGTTGAAAATGCTTTTATCATTGCATTACTTGGCGCAATTTTAAATATCATTCCTTATATTGGACCGATAATCGCATTAATAATGACGGCATTTTTAACAATGCTTGGACATATTAATGACGATTTTCAAACCGTAGTACTACCAACAACTTTATATGTGATTATTGGTTATTTTATTGTTCAAATGATTGACAATAATTTTAGCCAACCTATTATTTTTTCAAAAAGCACGAATTCGCATCCTTTAGAAATCTTTTTGGTCACTATAATTTCAGGAACTCTTTTGGGAATTGCAGGAATGATTGTTGCAGTACCAATTTACACCGCTGCAAAAGTTGTATTAAAAGAATTCTATCCTGATAATACTTTTATTCAAATTCTAACCAGAAGTTTGTAATGAATTTAAGCATACTCACAACTGAAATTCAGGATTTTATAAATAACTCATTGCAAGCTAATATCTCAAAGTTAGCCTTGTCAAAAAACCCTTTTCCAGAAATAGACTGGAAAGAGGTTATTAATCAGATTGTTTCAAAAAACAAATCGAAAAGCAAATTACCAACTTGGTTTTCATCGAATGGGATTTATTATCCACCAAGTATTTCTATTGAACAAACTTCATCAGAAATTACCGCTAAATATAAATCAGACTTACTTTCAGGAAAATCTATTATTGATTTGACTGGTGGTTTTGGTGTAGATTGTTATTATTTTTCTAAAAAGTTTGAAAAAGTCATTCATTGTGAAAAAAACGCAGAACTTTCTGTAATTGTAAAACACAATTACGAAAAACTGAAGGTTAAAAATATTGAATGTATTGCCGAAAATAGCACTGAAGTGCTAACAAATTCCGAAACAAATTTCGATTGGATTTATATTGATCCGAGTAGAAGAAGTGACATAAAAGGTAAAGTGTTTTTATTAAAAGATTGCTTACCAAACGTTCCTGCAAATTTAGATTTGTATTTTTCGAAAGGTAAAAACATCTTAATTAAAACGGCGCCAATATTAGATATTACAGCTGGAATTAATGAATTGAACTATATAAAATCTATCCATATTATTGCCATTGACAATGAAGTAAAAGAATTATTATGGATTTTAGAAAAAGATTATTCTGGAGAAATTGATATCACTTCAGTAAATATTCAGAAAGAAAAAACAGACTCTAATAGTTTTATTTTAGGTCAAAACACACCTACAACTTTCGCTTTACCGAATATGTTTTTATACGAACCTAACGCGCCTTTATTAAAATCGGGTTGTTCAGATAATTTGAGTAAAGCTTTAGAAATTGACAAATTACATCCACATTCTCATTTGTTTACGAATTTAAAATTAACAGAATTTCCAGGAAGACGATTTATGATTGAAACCATAATTCCATTTAAGAAAGAAGAATTAAAAAAGCATATTGAGAAAAAGAAAATGAATATTACAACCCGTAATTTTCCATTAGCTGTAGAAGAAATAAGAAAGAAATATAAAATTGCTGAAGGTGGAAATGTGTATACTTTCTTTACAACTAACATTAATGATGAAAAAATTGTTTTAATTTGCAACAAAATATAAAAACCCAAAATGAAGACATTCTTAAAATTAACAATACTGCTATTGGTCACTCATTTTTCTTTTGCTCAAGATAAAACTTGTGAATTTGAAATTGACATTGCAACTGATACTTCTAGTACACGCGTTTTAAAAGATAAAATTATTGACGAAAGTGTATTTGGTAACACTACTTCATTTTTGACATTTAAAATGTTTGAAGTGGATGGTTTTATTGGTTTAAACTTTCAATATCTGCAAAAAAGTAAAGATTTTTTATCTCCAATTTGTATTGATAAAAACACAAAAATACATTTAGAATTAGCTAACGGAAAACAAGTAACATTAGTTAATTCAATGGACGCTGAAACATGTAATGATTTACATTACGATACAGAAAATAAAAACAACTTAAGAATTTTAGCAGGTTTTTTCTATTTTGCACCTGAAAATTTTGAAGATTTAAAAACAGAAAAAGTATATTTAATTAAAATTACTGCAACAACTGGTGACGTTAATTTTGTAATTAAACCTCAATTGGATTCAGAAGTTTATAAAACTAAATCTACACCAGATACTTATTTTATGGATTATTTGAAGTGTTTGGGGGTTTAGAAAATTCTACAAATAATAAAAAAAAGGACTTTAAGTTTATCTTAAAGTCCTTTTTTTTCTAATATATTTCAGATTTATATCATATTATGATACATTGCTTTCACAATACCATCTGACAATCCAATTTTTGGAACATAAATATGATTGGCTCCACTCCATTTCATGGCACTTAAATAAATAGTAAGCGCAGGTATGATTACGTCGGCACGGTCAGTGTTTAATCCTAATTCGGCGATACGCTGTTCGTAAGTTAAAGAATTAAAATAATCGAATTGCGTTTTTAAGTATTTGTACGTTAAAGGTTTGTCTTGCGTTTTGCCAGACAATTTAAACGTTTTATTAATGTTTCCTCCAGAACCAATCATGATGATATTTCCCAAACCTTGAGTATTGGTTTTAATCCATTTTTCAATTTCTTGCCAAACGATTTCATTCACCATATTATTCAACAAACGAACGGTTCCGTTTTTAAACGATTTAGAAACTAACATTTTTCCGTTAGAAAACAGAGAAAATTCGGTGCTACCACCACCAACATCAACATATAAGTAATTTTCGTTGGTTTTTATAAACTGATGTAAATCGGAAGAAGCAATAATTGCCGCTTCTTTTTTTCCATCGATAATTTCAATTTTTATATCTGCTTTTTTCTTAATAATATCTGAAACTTCTTTTCCATTATACGCTTCACGCATGGCAGAAGTAGCACAAGCCATATATTTTTCTACTTTATAAACTTTCATTAATAACTTGAAAGCTTTCATCGCATCAATCATTCTGTCGATATTTTCTTCAGAGATTTCTCCAACGGTAAATGCGTCTTGCCCTAAACGAATTGGCACACGAATTAAGGCACTTTTATTAAATTGTACTTCTTTTCCTTTTTGCTCAATAATATTCATAATTAACAAACGCATGGCGTTGGAACCAATATCTATTGCAGCATATTTTTTTATTTGAATCATTTATTTTTCTATAAAACTTCGGTAATAACTTCTAATTTATTTTGGTAGTATTTATACATTTCTTGTTGTGCTCTAAACGGCTTTTCGTCGCCACGTTTTCTGTATAAATTTTCAAACTTATCTGAATGTAAACGCGCTTTTACGTTAGCTTTCCAACCAATTTCAAAAGTATCAATCAAATCTTGTTTAAGTTCTTTATCGTAAATTGGACATGTCACTTCTACCCTAGCATCAATGTTTCTTGTCATAAAATCGGCAGATGAAATAAACACTTCAGGATCTTCATTATTACAAAAAATAAACACACGAGAATGTTCTAAATAATTATCAACAATACTTATGGCTTCAATGTTTTTACTTAGTTTTTTCACACCAGGCACCAAACAACAAATTCCTCGTATTATCAATTTAACTTTTACGCCAGCCATACTCGCATCGTATAATTTATCAATCATTTTATAATCTGATAAACTATTCATTTTCAAATTAATATAGGCTGGTTTTCCTTCCAAAGCGTTTTTAATTTCTCTATCAATTAATTTTACGAAACGAGAACGCGTATAATGTGGCGAAACAATTAAATGTTTGTAGCGATGAACTCGATAATTGACTTCGAAAAATTCAAAAACTTTAGAAATATCCTTTAAAATTCGAGAATCGCTTGTAAACAAAGTCACATCTGTATAAATTTTCGCTGAAGATTCACTAAAATTTCCTGTAGAAACAAAGCCGTATCTAGTCACTTCATCCTCTTCAACACGTTCCACTACACAAATTTTACTATGCACTTTCAAACCTTTCACACCAAAAATCAGGTTAATACCTTCTTCCTGCATTTGTTCAGCGTAAGAAATATTACTAGCTTCGTCAAAACGCGCTTGTAATTCAATTTGAACCGTAACTTTTTTACCGTTTTTAGCTGCATTTATTAACGAGCTCACAATCTGAGAGTTTTTAGATAATCGGTACAACGTAATTTTTATAGATTGCACTTTTGGATCTAAAGCCGCTTCTCTTAAAAAACGAATTAAGTACGAAAATGATTGATATGGCGCGTGTAATAAGTAGTCTTTTTTCTTGATACTTTCCAACATACTTCCGTCTAAACTTAAACCTTGAATGGGTAACGGAACATTTTGTTTGTATAATAAATCGTAGCGTCCTAAATTAGGGAAATCCATATAATCTCTACGATTATGGTATCTTCCACCCGGAATTATAGAATCGGAACTATCAATTTTCATTCTGCTAAGGAAAAAATCGAGTGTGTCGTTATCAATTGCTTGATCATAAACAAATCGAACAGGCTCACCTACTCGACGTTCTTTAACGCTATATGAAATTTTCTCTATGAAACTTTTACTTAAATCGGAATCGAATTCTAATTGTGCATCACGAGTAATTTTTATCATGTGAGCAGCAATACTTTCGTAATCGAAAATATTAAAAATATGATTTAAACTATAACGGATAACATCGTCAAGAAGAATAATATATTGTTTTTCAGAATTCGATGGTAAAACCACGAATCTATTGATAGTTTTTGGAATTTCAACAATTGCGTATCTGATTTCTCTATCGTTTAAGATTTGAGAAATGATACCCGATTTGTTTCTTTTCATTACCAATTTCACAGCTAAATATCCAGAAGTATCTTTAATTAAAGGAAACTCCACTAAATCATTTAACATGATAGTTACTAATTCTGGACTAACTTTTTGAATAAAAAAATCTTTTATAAAGGTTTTTTGTTCTTTATTAATTTGCTTTTCATTAATAATATAAATCCCTTCTTTCTCCAGTCTTTTTTCTATATCGTTTAATATTCTTAAACTTTCAGATTGGTGTTCAATTACAATTTCTGTAATATCTTTTAGTAATTGGTCGGCACTAATATCTCCTAAAATAGGCTTAGTGTCAATATTTTCAAGACTCATTCTTCGTATTGCCGCGTATCTTACACGAAAAAATTCGTCTAAATTGTTGGAAAAAATCCCTAAAAATCTTAATCTATCTAATAATGGTACATTTTCATCTGCGGCTTCTTGTAGCACCCTCGCATTAAATGTTAACCAGCTTTTTTCTCTATCAATGTATGGATTCATTCTTTATTTTACTTCTAATTAATTTAGGAAAGAGTACGTTTTTAACTTTTCCCTTTTTTATGTTTAACCAATTATCATCATCAAATTCAATTTTTACTACGCCAGATGTTGGTACATTGTCAATGTGTTCGTTTCCAAATTTATTAACAAAATTTGTAATAGCATCATTATGACCGAACAAAATAATATTTTCAAATCTATTGTCGCACAATCTTATTTTCTCATATAAGTCTTTATAATCAAATGTATACAAATCTTTTCTAAAGATAATATTTTCGATAGGAATTAACAAATTTTGTGCGAAAATATAGCAAGTTTCTTGGGTTCGTTTCGCGATACTACTCCAAACTACAAACTTGCTTGGTAGAAATTTATTGATTTTTGATGAAACTAGAAAGGCATCATTTACACCTCTTTGTGATAATGGTCTGTCGATGTCGCTTAATGGAAAATCCCAACTAGATTTTGCGTGACGTATTAAAATTAAATTTTTCATAAGTTAATAATTTAGTGAAAATTAAAATTAAATAAAATTTTTAACTAATTACATATCAGTTAGTTGTATTTAACAGATTTTATGATACCATATAACGATTTTAATCATTTTTGTGATTAAAATGAAAAAATATTGAAGTAATTTTGAAATTCAATCTTGAAAAACAATAAATTAATTGAAGTTTATTAAAGCAATTAATTTAAACAAAAACTCTTCTCTTTTATTCTTTAGAATATAACTAAGAAGTATTCTAAAAAAATTCCAAATCAAAATAATAAACAAGTCTTAAAGTATTATGCTTACATTAACACTTTAATCAATGAAATTTAACTATTTATTTAACAGATAGTTGCAATTAAAAGATTTTATAATACCATATAACGATTTTATAGCATTTTGTGTTTAACATTGAAAATAATTGCTTTAAATTTGAACCATAATACTACTACGAATACTTCTTTATGTATTTCACACAAGTATAAAAACGGAAAAAATAACCCCTAACTGATCTTAAATCCTTTTTAAGATTGATGAAATGAAAACGGACAAATAACCCCTAACTAATCTTAAAGCCTTTTTAAGATAGACGACATGAAAATGGTTCAATGAACCCTAACTTATCACAAAAAAACAACCCTAACTCATCTTAAGGCCTTCTTAAGATGGAAAATTGAAAACAAATAAAAACAATCCCTAACTAATCTTAAAAGCCTTTTTAAGATAGACGACATGAAAAAGAAAGTTTAACTTAAAACCCCAACCCTTAACTCAATTTAAAACTTATTCTCTCTATTTAGTTCAAATAATGAACTTCCACTTAACCTTCCTCTCTATTGCTCTTAAAAAATGACCCCAAAATGTTTTTTAAGAAGTCCGGAGAAACACATCGTATATGAATTTATTTAACAAATTGACAGTTTAGTTTCCTAAACTGAAGGGGACTCGTCTCCTTATTTTTGAACAAAATCATTAAGTTTTTACAAGCCAAAACAACATTCACAGGTATTACAAGCCACATAATCACTCGAAAAATATTATTTATTACTCGTTTTTTTCAAGGATTATTAATTTAATAAAACATTTTTATGAAAATAAAATCTACCTTTCTGATATTATTCATAAGCATATGGGTAAATCAATTTTACGGACAATTTACTCCTCAAAAACCTGATTTGAGAAATTGTGGAAGTGCACCAAATTATTATACAGACTATTTTAATTGTACTTCCAACAATTACACCTTAGATGATGTTTTCTTGAGTATTTCTAGTTCGGCAGGAGTTCCAATAACAACTCCTTGTGCACCGCCAAACATTCAAAATGTGTTTTTATGGTTGAACTATACTTCAAATTCGAATAGTTCAATTCATCAAACGAGAATTTTTGCGGATATTTTGGTGAAAGACCAAAATGGAAATTTAATGCAAACACTTCAAATAAATAGTTACTTAGGAGAAGTCGCTCCAGGTGGCGGACAAAGTTTACTAACTATTCCTGGTTACCCTACCGGATTTCCTTGGACTTGTGGTTTCGAGTTATCATTAACTAAATTACTTGTTGTATGGAAAACTAATGGCGCTCCAAATGAACCAGAGTTATCTACTTATAATTGTGGCACATACAATAAATCTCAATGTGAACTCCCTACTAGCTTAATTGTTTCTGCTCCTATGGCGGTTCAATTTGATTATACGCAATGTACAATTGGTAATATTACAACAGTTAATTTTGATGATGACACAAATGGTGGTGATCCTCCATATACTTATCTTTGGAATTTTGGAGATTCAACTACTTCCACACTACAAAATCCTTCTCACACGTATCCTTACCCTGGCGGACCTTATACCGTCACACTTCAGGTTACCGATTCTGGTAGTCCGCAACAAGTTAGTACAAGTGTGCAAATTATCAATTTAATTAACCCAATTAGCATTATAGGAAATGTAACTTCTTCTCCTTGCTCAACTGGAAATATCGGAGCTATTGACATTAGTGTTTCTGGCGGAACTCCCGGTTATACTTACTCATGGAGCAATGGTTCTGTTGGTCAAGATTTAACAGGTTTAGCAAACGGAAGTTATACTGTTACTGTAACAGATTCTGTTGGTTGTACAGCTCAACAAACATTTATAATTACTGGTGGTGACACTACTCCTCCAGTTGCAACAGCTCCTGCAAATCAAATTTTAGAAGGTTGTAATACAAATATTTTAACAACAAGTGGATCATTTCCATTTTCTTTATCAAGTTCAATTATAACTCAGGCTCAATTTATTTTAGCTGGTGGAACAATTTTTGATGCTTCAGCAATTACAAGCGTAACATATGTAGATACAGTTTCTGGAACTTGTCCGAGAGTTGTATCTAGATTATTTACAATTACAGATGCTTGTAACAATGCTACACAAGTAACTCAAACTTTCACTATTCAAGATACAACTGATCCAACAATTAGCACTCAAGCTTCTTCT
>JAZKHI010000062.1:0-8891 GCA_040385445.1 Bacteroidota bacterium
TGTTATTACTGTCTTTTTCAATTTCAACAGTGGCTACATCTTGAAAAACATCTTTTTCCAAAACTGCTTGAATTACAACAATGTGAGCTCTTCCTTCAACAGATTCCACCACACGTAAATAATCCACCTGATTATCGTTATTTAAATCTAAATTAGAAATTTGCGTTTTTGGATCATTCAATCTTCTTTCGAAATCTTCTAAATTTGAAGCGTCCCCAAAAATTGAAGCTACGGCTTTTAAATCTAAATTATCACTAATATCGCTACTGTTTGCAGTAACGGTAGTTTTATCTTGCGCGAATGTCGGTACAGCAAGTAGTAGCGAGCCAATGACCGATGCAAATAATCTTGTTTTCATAATATAAGTATTAAGTTAATTATCTTTTTATGTATTTTCAATTATTGTGCCAAAGTCAATTTTTTAGATTTTGTTATTTTATAAATTATTGTACATTAGCCTAAAATAAGGAGTTTATGAGAATTTTAGTTTTGCTTTTTTCGTTAGTATTTATTTCATGTAAATCAACATATAACGTTATTGATAGAAAAGATATTGTTTTAGATTCGTTAAGTATTAGAGCAATTTATCCAACAATTGACGGTGTTTGGTTTGGCGGAACCAATTCTAAAGCTGGATTTATAAGTTTTTCAAACGATTCTAATACTAAAATTGTTAAACTTCAAAATGAGAAAACCGATTTTAGAAGTATAGCTAATTCTAAAAGTGGTTTATTATTAATCAATGTTGGTTCACCTGCAAATATGTATGCAATGGCAACGTTTGGGAATAGTTGTGCATCGAGTATAATCTATACAGAATCAGGTGAAAAAGTATTTTATGATAGTATGTTTATCGATTCTAAAAGTGGTTTAGGAGTAGTTATTGGTGACCCAACCGAAGATTGTTTATCTATACTATTAACGGAAGATTCAGCAAACACATGGATTAAAATTCCATGCGCAAATTTACCAAAAACAGTTGATGGAGAAGCTGCTTTTGCCGCGAGTGATACAAATGTAAAAATTGTTGATGGTGTAATTTATATAATCTCTGGAGGAAAAAAATCTAGATTGTTTAAAAGTGTAGATAAAGGTAAAACTTGGGGAGTTTTTGAAACTCCAATTATTCAAGGTGAAGCGATGACTGGAGCATTTTCAATGGATTTTTACAATAAGAAAAAAGGAATAATTGTAGGTGGGAATTATGACCAACAAAAAGATAATTCAGCAAATAAGGCCTTCACTAGAAATGGTGGCAAAACTTGGGAATTATTGGCTGAAAATGAAGCTTTTGGTTATGCCAGTTGTGTACAGTTTATGCCAAAAAGTAGAGGAAGAGTTATATATACTTGCGGAACTTCAGGTGTTTATTATTCAACTAATTCTGGAAAAAAGTGGCGCAAAATATTAGATGATACTGATTTTTATACGTTACGATTTAGTAGTAATAAATTTATTTATTTTGGTGGAAGAAACAAAGTGACTAAAATAAAAATAAGCCATTAATATACATCAATGGCTTAAATTGGGTTCAAAATATAAAAAACTTTTAACCAGTTTTTATCGTCTAGGCGGAGGTCGGTTTCCTCTACGCTCATTTAATTTCTCTAACAATTTTCTATGAAATTCTTGTTCTAATTGTTCTAGTTTTAAGACCTTTTCAGCGGTAATTACAGGAATTAGTTCTGCACGCATTTTCTTTTTCAAAACCATTACTTCTGCTTCTTTTTCTTCCGCTTCTTCAATCTTTTTTAAAGCTTCTTCATCAGTACCAACTCTTCTTTGATGACGCAATTTCATTTGCGCTTCTTTTAAAACCATTATTTTTTCATCGTACTTATTATAAATTGGCCAAAACTTTTCAGCTTCCACTGAAGTAAGTGCTAATTTTTGTGAAATAAAGGCTATTTTTAAAGATTTTATTCTTTCTTTTCTAGGATCATTTTCTTGACTAAATCCAAATTGTAGAGCTAGAAAAAAAAGGAATATGTATGTAATTTTATTTTTCATAATTTGTTTATTTTACTTAAACTATTTATTTAATTAAGTTAATTTAAATCATTATAAATAAGCTCGTTTTCTAATTCTGCTAAATCATCATTATCTAACATAGAACCTACTTCATAAATACCTAATTCTTCTGAATGCATTTCTAAATAATTCATTTCTGCTAACTCATTCTTTTTTGTTTCCATTGAATTGTACAACATTGGAGAAACAATCGTAAGTAATAAAACTGCAGCAATTCCACTAACTTTATAAAGCATAGCTTTCAAGCTAATTACTTTTGTTTCCGAATGATTTATTCTACCTAATATTCTTTCTTCATTATTAGTGAAATAGTTATCCGGTACAACAAAACCTGTCGCTTCAGGAAAAGAAGTTGTATTTACATCTCCACTAATTTTTTCAAATATTTTATCTGATAAAGTATCAAAATAATCTATTGGAGTTGAAAACCCTGTTGTGATTTTATTATTTTCTAGATTTGTGTTCATATCTATTTGACCTTTTTATTGATAAAAGGTTTAATTTCTTTTTAAATATTCTTCAATTTTTTTTACCGCATGATGGTAACTCGCTTTTAATGCACCTACAGAAGTGTCTAAAACTTCACTCATGTTTTCGTATTTCATTTCTTCAAAATACTTCATTTTAAACACTAATTGTTGTTTTTCAGGCAAAATCGCTATAGCTTTTTGTAATTTCAATTGAATTTCATTCCCTTCAAAATACACATCTGATTCTAAATTCATAATGGCTTTTTGCTGTACTTCTTCATTTGAAATCCCTTGTTTTTTAGCTCTTTGTTCTATAAAAGTAAGAGATTCGTTTGTAGCAATTCGATACATCCAAGAATACAATTTACTATCACCTTTAAATTTTGCAATATTTGAAAAAACTTTAATAAATGTGTTTTGCAACACATCATCGGCATCATCATGATTTAAAACTATATTTCTAATATGGAAATAAAGTGGTTTCTGATAATCTCGTACTAATTGTTTAAACGCAACATTTTGCGTTTTCGGGTTAATTAAAGTCTCTATAAATATTTTTTCTTCGTGCAAAATTAACAACTGATTTTAAAATTAGACTAAAGTTATACAAAAAGGTTTAATTAAGGAGTAAATTTTATAAATTCGCAAAAAAAATAAAATTATGTTGCAAACGGTTATTTTTGATATGGATGGTGTAATTGTTGATACAGAACCTGTACATCATTATGCTTATTTCGAGCATTTTAAAGAATTAAATATTGAAGTCACGGCAGAAATGTTTTCGACTTTTACTGGAAATTCGACTAAAAATGTTTTTCAAAAAATTAAAGAAAATTTCGGAATTACAACAGATACAGAGACTTTAGTTCAACGAAAAAGAACTATTTTTAATGAAGCTTTCGACACAAAAGAAGACTTATATCTGCTAGATGGAGTAGAAGATTTAATTAAAAACTTACATCAAAAAGGAATTCAAATGGTTTTGGCATCTTCAGCTTCAAAAGTTACTATTAATAGAATTTTCAACCGTTTTAACTTACATCAATATTTTTCTCATGTTATTTCTGGAGAAGATTTCCCGCAATCGAAACCCAATCCAGCGATTTTTATTGAAGCGGTAAGACTTTCAAATACACCAAAAGAAAATTGCATTATCATTGAAGATAGCACAAACGGAATTAAAGCCGCACATGCTTCAGGCGTATTTTGTGTTGGATATAAGAGCGTTAATTCAAAAAAACAAGATTATACTTTAGCCAATATTGTTATTGATAGATTTGAAGAATTGGATATCGAAAACGTTTTAGGATAATTTAAAATAGATAAAAAAAGCCACAAATTGTGGCTTTTAAATTTTATTTGGAAAGAAGTTATTTTTTTACTTCCACATCAACTTTTTTGGTATTTACTTCTATACCATCTCCACTAACTTTTACTATAGTTCCATCCGTTTTTTCTGGAGTTGTAATTGTATCTTTTACAATAACTGTTTCTTTTTCTATTGTTGTAGTTTCAATAGTTTCTACTGGTTTTTCTTCTTTTTTACAAGAAACAAATAACGTTATAACAAAAAGCAACACACACATTTTAGTAAATTTCATAATTATTAAGTTTAAATTAATCCTAAATATACATAAAAAATACTAGATATTTGTTTTTAATTTTACCCAACTGCTTCTTTATAAACGCGTAAACATTTTTCTCTAGCTTCTTTATGATCAACAATTGGATTTGGATAATCCAACGATTCTAGTTCTGGAATCCATTTTTTGATATATTTCAGTTCTTTGTCAAATTTTTTAATTTGTTCTGTAGGATTAAATATTCTGAAATAAGGCGCTGCATCTACACCAGAACCAGCAGCCCATTGCCAATTGCCAATGTTACTAGCTTGTTCATAATCTAATAATTTAGATGCGAAATAAGTTTCTCCCCAACGCCAATCGATTAACAAATGCTTGCATAAGAAACTCGCCACCACCATTCTTACACGATTGTGCATGTGTCCAGTTGCATTTAATTCTCGCATTCCAGCGTCAACCATTGGATAACCAGTTTTTCCTTCACACCATTTTTGGAATGAATTTTCATTATTATCCCATTTTATTTCATCATATTTTGGTTTGAAACTTTGTGTCTTTGTATGAGGAAAATGCCATAATATTTGCATAAAAAATTCTCTCCAAATTAACTCTTTCAAAAAGGTTTCATTTTGAAATTGAAGAGCATATTGAACCAATTTTCGGATACTAATTGTTCCGAAACGCAAATGAATTCCAATTAAAGAAGTTCCATTTATAGCTGGGAAATTTCTGGTTGCTTCATATTCAGAAACCAGTTTTTCTGAAATATTATATTCGGGTAATTGAATAGTAGTTTTTTCAAATCCAATATCACTTAACGATAAAAAAGGGTAGGAGTGTTGGGCTATTTTTCCGAATAATGTTTCCGATGGATAATTAACTAATTTTGTTTCTTTTAGTTTCGTTTTCCATTTATTAGAATATGGCGTGTAAACCACATAAGGTAAACCATCATCTTTTGTAACCTCAGATTTCTCAAAGATTACTTGATCTTTACAGGTTTTAAACTCAATTTTATTTTGTTTAAATAAATCGTTTAGAACTTTATCTCTTTTTCTAGCGTAAGGTTCATAATCATGATTGGTATAAACAGAAGTGACTTTATTTTCAGCAATTAGTTTTTCGTAAATTTCTAATGGTTGTCCATAAAAAACGGCTAACGACTTATTAATTTTAGCCAAATCGTTATTCATTTTTTCTAATTGATTATGAATAAATGTTACACGAGCATCATTTTTCTCTAAATATTGCAAGATGGTTTCATCAAAAATAAAAATAGGTAAAACGTTCTCATCATTATTTAATGCATGAAACAAAGCTGTATTGTCATCTAATCGTAAATCTCTTCTAAACCAAAAAATTGTCATATTTATTAAATTTCTCCAAAAAGTTCAATTAATTTCTTTCTTCTGTATTCGAAAATCTCTTTTAACTTGGGTTTCACTATAAAAGGATGAACCAATTCGCCTAAAATGCCCATTGGTAATTTATAATCAATAATATCTTCCATTTCAATTCCACCAGGAATTTCTTTTATAAAATGTTTATGATGCCATAATGCATAAGGCCCGAAACGTTGCTCATCTACAAAATAT
This sequence comes from Bacteroidota bacterium, assembly GCA_040385445.1. Lineage (GTDB taxonomy): Bacteria > Bacteroidota > Bacteroidia > Flavobacteriales > Flavobacteriaceae > Flavobacterium. The sequence continues at coordinate 5,680 of JAZKHI010000062.1, forward strand.
TCTCCTTCAACAACATGAGTAATTTCTGTTACCCATTTTGTCTTTATTCCTAAAATTGGAGTTACAATATACTCAATTATTTGTCCAGCAAACATGGGTCTGTCAGCGCCACTTAATATATCAAAACTCATATATTCTGGCGTAATTGTTTTTAAATTTCCCGGACTCGATAAAAATTCCCATGCTTTTTCTTTAGAAATTGGAAAATTTTGTTTGGTATGAATTTTGTAAATTTTCATGTTATAACTGTTTATTTACAAAGATACGATTGTTTAATCTTTTAATCAAAAAATTAAACAAAATAATTGATTTTTGAAAATTTAAAATTTTATTAACTTTAATCAATAATTATTTAAGTTAAATTAGCAAAAAATAGATACCTATGAAAAGATTAATTATGTTCAGTTTTTTATTAATAACTGGAATATCATCAGCACAAATTTCAATGCCACAGGCGAGTCCAATTTCTAAAGTTAATCAAACTGTAGGATTAACTCAAATTACAGTAGATTATCATAGACCAAGCGCAAAAGGAAGAGCTGTTTATGGAGAATTAGTTCCTTATGGAAAGAATTGGAGAACAGGGGCAAATGAAAACACTACGATAACTTTTTCGCAAGATGTTGTTATTGAAGGAAAACCTTTAGCGCAAGGAACTTATGCTTTATATACAACACCAAAAGCGGATTCTTGGGATATTATCTTTTATAAAGATACAAACAATTGGGGCTTACCAGAAGTTTGGAGTGAAGATAAAGTAGCTTTAAAAGCATCTGCAAAACCTGAAAGTTTAAATAGATTGGTTGAAACTTTTACTATTTCATTCAATAATGTAACAACAGAATCTGCTAATTTAGAATTGTCTTGGGAAAAGACTTTAGTGTCTGTAAAAATTGAAGTTCCTACACAAAAAATTGTTTTGAAAAAAATTGAAGATGTAATGGATGGACCTTCAGCAAATGAATATTATACTTCTTCTCAATACTATTATCAATCAAATAATGACTTAAACAAAGCTTTAATTTGGATCAATCAAGGTATTGCTTTATCAGGTAACAAAGTTCCATATTGGTATAACAGATTAAAATCTTTAATTCAATACAAATTAGGAGATACAAAAGGAGCAATTGAAAGTGCTAAATTATCTTTAGCTGGAGCAACAGCTGATAAAAATGAAGATTATATCAAACAAAATAAAGATAGTATCGAATTATGGTCTAAAAAATAATTCGTAACTTTATATACTATAAAAATAGGGCTGTCTAATTAATAGGAAAACCAGTGGTTAGAAATTCTGGATTTACTTCAGAATAAGGTTTTCGAGAACTTTTTAGACAGCCTCTTTTTTGTTTATACCGTTATAGTATGTCCATTAGACTAAAAATATAATATGTATATTATATCGTTTTTAAACTCTCAATAAAAAGATCAATTTCTTCTTTCGTATTGTAATGACTAAACGAAATTCTTAAAGAAGGTTTTTTAATATTATCTTCAGATAAAAATTCAGCTAAAACGTGCGAAGGCTTTACACTTCCACTTTGGCAAGCACTTCCTCTAGAAACCGCAATTCCTTTCATATCTAAATTGAATAAAATCATAGCTGTTTTTTCTTCAGAAAAAGGCAATAAAACATTCAAAATATTATAAAACGTATTGTCACCATTTATAATAATTCCTTCAAAATTAGATTTTAATAGAGAAACACAATGATTTTTTAAATCCGTAATGTATTCCGTTTCTTCAACCAAATGTTCGTTCGCTAAATCAAAAGCTTTTGCCATTCCAGCAATTTGATGAATCGCTTCAGTTCCGGCACGCAATCCTTTTTCTTGTTCACCACCAAATAACATCGGTTGCATAATTCTGTTTTTTCGAATAAAAGCAAAACCAATTCCTTTTGGACCATGAAATTTATGCGCACTAGCCACTAAAAAATCTAATTGCGTTTCTTGTAAATCAATTTTTACTTTTCCGATGGATTGCACTGTATCACAATGAAAAACAGCATTATATTTTTGGCAAATTCCTGTAACTCGATTTAAATCCAAAACAGTTCCAATTTCATTATTCACGTGCATTAAAGTCACTAAAGTTGGAATTTCATCACTCAACTTTCTTTCAAAATCAAATAAATCTAAATTTCCATTTGGCAAAACATTGATATAATCGACTTCAATACCAAACTCTTTTTGTAAATTTAAAACAGTATATAAAGTCGCGTGATGCTCAATTTTACTCGTAATTATCTTTTTAATGCCATTATTCTTAACCATTTCACGCAAAATCCAGTTCGTTCCTTCTGTTGCGTTTGCCGTAAAAATAATTTCTTGTGCAGAACAATGCAAATGCTTCGCAATAGTTTTTCTTGAAGTCTCCAAAATTGATTTAGAACTTCTTCCAAAACTATGAGTCGATGAAGGATTTCCATAATCATGTTGCAAAACATCAACCATCGTATGGATAACTTCTGGGCGTAAAGGTGTAGTTGCGGCGTTATCTAAATATATATTTTTCATGTTTCAAAGACGCTAATTTTGCCACGAAGGCACAAAGTCGCTAAGTTTTTTTTATTGTTATTAAATTAACTAAAAGTGTAAATACTTTTAATTTTGTTTGATGTAAACTTCCATAGCTCCTAATCCATATTTGCCGTAACTGGCTTCTTGTATGACTATGTTTTCGTATCTTTTTAATAAATATTCTAATTCACTTTTTAAAACTCCATCACCAACACCATGAATTAAAACCACACGATTATATCGCTTGGAAATTGCAAAATCCATAGCACGTTTGGCTTCTTCAAGTTGGATATTTAGTTTGTCGAAGTTTGTTAAATTCTGATTTCTTCCTGTAATTATTTTTTCTAAATGCAAATCAACTTCAAAAACCATTGGAACTTTTTTACTCAATTTACTTAAAACAGAACCTGGTTTTTTTGGAATTTCTTTTTCTGCTAAAACTTTTGAAAGACTCGCTCCAAATTCAATTTTCGGCGCATCCGAAGCAATTAAAATCAGTTCTTTTTTATAATAAGTTAACTCAAAACCATCAGTTGTTTCTACAATTACTCTGTTATCTTCCTTAAAACCAACTACTTTACCTTCTAAATTATCATCTAGTACTTGTACAACATCACCTATATTCATTATTTCTTGAATTAAAATCTGCATCAAAAATAAATAATTCAAATTTAATTTGGTAATTTAAAT
>JAZKHI010000063.1:0-19509 GCA_040385445.1 Bacteroidota bacterium
AAACCCACTCGTGGTCTTTTGTGTACTTTAAGTTTGCTGGTATATTCATTTGTATTTAATTGTGTTTTATATTCGACAAATGTAAATTATATTCTTAAAATTTACTATTTATTTTTATTTTTTAATTTCCAAAATTATAACGTAATGTAAATCCTGAACGGATATTTGTAAGCGGGAAAGCTGTTGAAATAACTGCTTTTGAAAACTGATGATCGTAGAAGAAAATGGCTGTGAAATTCTTGCTGAACGAATAATCAGCTGTTAATTTGAATGACCAAATGTTTTGCCCACCTCCTAATTGGTTGTTATCATAATCTAAATAACGTACAATAGTCATGTTTTTACGAAGCGTGAAATCTGCTTTTAAATTGATATCACTCTTAATCATTCCTTGTGCATTATCTGCTAATCTCGAGTTAAACTGCACGCCTTTAATTCGGTAACCTAAACGAACCGTATAATCATTTCCTTGAACTTCGGTTAATAAATTATTATCGAAACTCATGTTTAAACTTCTGTCTTTTTTAATTTCAGCCATAATATTTAATGAGTTTTTCAATTCGAAATTTACATTAAATAATGGATTAAATTGTTCCGTTAAGTTGACATTTGATGTGATAATATCTGGAAAGAAATTTCCATTAGTATCAGTTACACTCGGATTTAAATTACTTCTAAAAGCGTTCACACTATAACTAGAACGGTAACCGTGTTGTACAGAAAAACGTTTGAAATTATCTTTAAACCAAGCTAATTTCATAAGTCCTGTGTATTTCAATGTCCAGTTTGGTAATGGAAAACTTGAGAATAATCCTGTTTGTACAGAAGATGTTTTTACACCTTCATAAGCAGATAAAAAAGCTGGTACTAGAACACGTTGGCTATTTTTTCCAAATCCTTCTGGGAAACCATCTAATCCAACATTATAATTTGAATTTCCATAATATTCTGTAGCCAAACGAGTGGCAACAGCATAACGATTTTTACGGAATCTATCGAAAATTTCAGATTCGTTTTCATCACTAGTTTTGAAAGCCGTTTTAATCATAATAGTAGAAATACTATAATTTCCAGTACTATATGGTGAAAGCGAATTGTAATTCCCTCCAACTGCATCGAATTGTTCCGAATAGTTTTCCGTAATATTTCTTTCTGCGTTCACATCAATTACTAAATCTGGAACAAATTCTACTTTGGCGGTATAATCTAATTTCTTAGATATTATTTGAGTAAAACTTTGGTTGAATTCTGGATAACTTGTTAAATACCCTCTTTTTGCTGCTTCGTATCTGATATCAGATTGATCTCCAAAAACGAAACCTAAAGTTGGTTTAGAAGTTCCGAAGAACCCTAATCCTGGTAAATACCCTGGTAATAATGTTCCACCAGATTCAGAATAATTTACTTGAATGTTTTTAACAGAAGTTAGTAAACCAATACCGAACTTAGCAAATCCGTTACGCTCTTCTTGAATAATTTTCGGAGCGGTATTGACCACTTTTTCACCTGGTTTTGGTGGTGTTTTTTTTGTATTAACAGCTTGTTTTTTCTGTTTTTTAGCCGTTAGCCCAATATATTTATAAAAAGCATTCATGTCAAATGCTGCATTAATTTTATGCGAATTAGCATTTTGAATGGTATTTCCTAACTGATAAGTTGTTCCGTCTAAAGCTTGAAAAGTGGCAAAAGCATCAGAAGAACGTTGCCAACTATAATCACCAGTATATATATAAGAAGTTTTTACAAAACTTAAAACTGGGATTTTATTAATTGGTAAATCGTAATTAGCCGTTACTTGTTGGTTATGCGTATTGGCACTACCAAAATTCCAGTAATCGTTCCAAATATCTAGGTCGTTAATTGGATTGTTTTGTGCATCAAAATAATTACGAACAATGTTATTATTAGCTGCTGTATAATTTAATTTTAATGATTTCGTAATTGGGAAATTTACTCCGTATTGATAATTGAAAAAATAATTTCTTCTGTATAACGGATCTAAACCGATTCCTTGCACATCAACTAATCTGAATTGTTGGCGATTAAATTGTCTGACGATATTAGAATTAAACGTTACATTACTTGGCAAGAAGTTAAAATTGAAATCACTTAATGCTTTGTAATATCCGTTTTTCTTAAATAATTTATTCTTTTTAAATGGTTCTATAGAGTATGTTTTAAAAGAATACGCATAATCTAAAGATGTTTTTTGTTGTTGATCAATTAAGTTTTCAACTTGGAAATCATGATGTAACATTTCGTTAAACGAATACGAAAGCGTTAAATTTTCCACGTCATAAAAACGTTGTTTTTGTTTTTCACCACGATCTTTTTTCACACCAATAAAGTTTACACTTGTACGTTTGGTATAATCGATAGCACGATTTTCAATTTCGTCTTTTTTAGCTTGATTTGATTCGGCAGCAATAACTTCTTTTAACTCTAAATCTTGGTACAATGGATCGAATTTTGGCGTGATAATTTGCTCACCAACGGCGTAATTAAATGGTAAGTTTAATTTCCATTTTTTCGGTAATAATTGTCCCACATTAAAGTTAGAAACGATATCATATTGTTTTACATCTTCTCTACTTCTTTCGTTCGGGCCTTCTTCTAAAGCACCAAAACCGATTGTACTTAAACGACCCGTTGCAGAAAAAGTAGCAAAGTCGGCTAAATTCGTATCTAAATTCGCAACTGCAGCATAACCACCTTTGTTATCCATATCAGACATTCGAAGTTCGTTAAACCAAACCTCTCCTCTAATTGGACCTGTGGCATTTGGATTTGGATTTTTAAGTCCAACCATTAATGTTCTTACTTGCCCGAAATTTGGATTTCCTTTAATACCAATATTCATTCTATCTTTTGCGGAACCTAGAAGGCTTTCATTTAAAAAAGCAATTCCGTTTGCATCTGGAACGATAGAAGCATCACCAGCAATATTTAAACTTTTAATTCTCGAAAGTAAGGCTAAAGGTAATTCAATTTCATTATCTGCTAACCAAACATCTTCAGGACTTCTGGCGCTTAATGAACTTACTTTTAAGGGCATTTCAATTTGGTAGAAGTTATCTGTAAAATCATTACCGATACGAATAAAGGCAATCATTTCATCATCTTTTAAGTCGTTTCCACCGGCAACATCAACTTCTAAAGGCTCAGCGTGTAAAAACATACGTAGTTTTTTATACTGACGCATATCTACATTTACATTTTTAAATACAGCTCTCGCGTCATTTTCTTCCAAACCGCCTAAACCAACATTTGCTGGGTCTTTTTTATACACTCTTAATGATAAAGATTGTTCATTCTGATTGATTACCGTATTATTATTGTACAATTGTTCTCTATCTACTCCAGGAGGAGTTACATAAGGAATTGGGCTTCTGCTTCCGTTTTCTTGAACATTAACAGCTACTACATCAAAACCTGTATCGTCATCAGACACATCTGAATCTAATGCATCTAAAGAGTTTACATATCTTCTCCATTCCCCACGAACTAAATCAAGTGTACCAAAACGAAGTGTTACATCTTCGTTAAATCCAGTTAAGAACATTCTCATAAAACGAATGGTTCTAAAATCTGTAATTCCACCTTCAATATTAGCGGCTGTTGCTTCTAAAATTGGAATTTTATATTGCACCCATTTTACTTGCGTATTTTGTCCATTCGCCATTGTTTGAGTTGTGGTCATCACATCTGAAACATAATTTTGTCCTACTACAGGATTTGGAGAAATTGGGACATTAAATTTATAATACGCATTAATAGTATTCATGGTATTATCTCTATTCAAATCTTCTACATCAGGAATTGTTGAATTCCCTCTGTTCGTATCTGTAACCGTAATTGGTGAGTTCCCTTCTAGTCCGTTATAACTTTTATATCTATCTAAAATAGTTCCAGAAGCATTTAAGTAATAATTGTAATTATCCGCAGAAGCATCCCCAAGAGCGGCAAATGCAGGATACTTTATTCTTTCATCCGAATCATTTAATCCATTTAATCCAACGTCTTGTACCGTTCTATTTCCTTCGTTAGTATCAAAAGCATAAATTAAAGATTGTGATGCTGGTACTTTACCCCAGTTTGTTGAATAAGTTGGTTGTGTTCCACCATTTTCTGGCAAACCGTTTTCGTAAAGTTTTCTTCCATCTTTTAAAACATCCTCACTAATTTCCCCTAAATTTAAAGTTAAGGTTCCTGTATTTGTAGTGTTTGCTACATCGCCAGGATTTCCTGTATAAGGATCCATCATCCAAAACTGCACATACTCAACATTTGATTGCTCAAAGTTTGTAGTATTTATGGCACGCATAATTCCACCCCAATTATCTGGAGCATCTGTAGCAGTAAATTGATTGTTTGAAGCTGCAACTGGATTATAATTGTATGGACCACGTTCTCTTGGGTAATACGTTAAATCTAAAGTACTAATAACGTTAGATTGTCCTTGAGGAATATCGATATTTGGAAATAATTCTTGACTAAAAATTCTTCTTGTTTTATTACTTGACACGTCATTATCATCAATTCCGGCAGGTGGATCAGTATAAAAAACAGGGTCGATATTGTACCAAGATAATTTTGCTCTTTTGTAACCATAAGTTAGATCTTCTTCATTTAACTCACCACCAAAACCTCTTGGTGTACTTGCTAATGACCATGCTAAAGGTGATTTTAAATCGATATTAGATTGCGAACCTTCAAAATCATCAATGTATGAAGTTGGTTCTCCATTAAAGTTTGCCGTTTTAGGTGCATTTGGAAACAAGTAGGCAAATTCTCCTCTGAAAGATAAATTAGATGGTGCTTCTGTTTCAATATTTGGTAATTTGTTTACTAATCTTGTAAAGAATGGAACTTCAGTAGAAAAATTAGTATTTAAACCTACAATTGTATTGTTAACTGATTCTTGATTGTAATCTGCTTTTTGAGTAAATGGTCTTTCTGTCATTTTTAAGAAAGTTCCACCAACTAAAAATTTATCATTGAATTTATGCTCCACATTTAAACCATAAAAACGTTTGGTTTGTTGTCCGAAAACCGAATTATTTTCTAAAGAAACATTTATAGGTGTGTTTGACGCTAATAAAGACGGATCCAAAATTTGAACTCTACCTGCTTGATAATTTACAGTATAATCTACACCTTCTACTAAAATTCTTCCGCCGGCAGAAACCACTACACTTCCTTGAGGAACATTGAAGGCGCCTAAAGAAATTCCGTCACCACCAGTAGATTTGAAACTACCTTTTAATTTGAATTTGTTTTTTGCACTTTCTTGTAAAGCCGCGGCTTGTGTAGATTTATATAACGTTTTGAAAACGTATTTCACTTGATTTGAGTTGTAAGTAGCATCTGTATTATAATCTTCAGCACCATTACTTAATTTGTTAAATAAATGTTTACCGAAAGGTTCAACAGTTGTGAAGATAATTCTTCCGTATTGTGTATCTACTGTAAGTCCTGGATAAAAATCAAAAAATCCATCACCATTTGGTTGTGGGTCATTTGTAAAGTTTAACTTATCTAAATTAAATACTTTTAATAAAGGAGTATTAGCTACATCAGATGGCAAGGTATCAACACCAGATTGTGTAATATAATTTAAAGGTGAAGGATCTTGGTATAAGATATTAAATTTAAAATCTTGTTGTTGCAATTGATTTCCACCTGGAATTTGATAAATATTTTTCATCATTAAATTCCAACTTGGTTCACTTACATTAATTAAACTTCCTTTTAACATTTTTAAAAGTAAAGCTTGAGTGGTTGGTACTCCTGCTGGATCAACAGTTGTAGATTCCAATCCGTCATTAGCAAATTCCCCCACTTGATATACATCACCACCAACAGTATATTGGTAGGCAACCGCTAAAACTTCATCGTTTTGAAGTTTCTGATTTAAGGAAATGTAACCTAATTGCGGATGAAAGGTATATTCTGAAGAAGATAATTTTCTTGCATTTTCTAACTTTGAATAGTCAATTCCTTCACTCATTCCTGGATTATTAAAACCACTACCAGCAGTAGCAATTTCTCTAATATTGTTATTTAAGAAGTTGGAACCAATTAAATTAGGATCAAATTGATTGTTTTTATTGTCTGTTGGAGAGTTTGGTGGCGCGATAACAAAACCAGGATCAGGCACACCAATAATTTCAGAATCTGGAATTGGCGTTAATCCATTAGTTAGTTGTGCTTCTCCTAAATCTTGTAAAGCAATAATATTTCTTAAGTTATTATCTGTTGTAGTAACTCTGTTTTGTTTATTGGTTATCCAAACTTCAATTCTTGTAATTTGTGCACGAGAATCGATTACTGGATAATTTCTCAACGCATTATCATAGTTATTTCTAAAATATTGTGATAAGAAATAGTGTTTATCTGAATCATATTCTAAAGCGAAGAAATCAAACTCTTGAATCGTTCCACCACCTTGAGTAGTAATTGATTTTGATTGCGATTTTTGTTCCGAGAAAACTCCTGTAAAGGTAGTTTTACCAAACTGAAATTGTGCTTTTACTCCAAATAAACTTTGTGCGCCACGAATTAATGAATTCGAAATTGGGAAACTCACATTTCCGACTTCTATTTTCTGTAAAATATCATCTTCAGTTGGCGTATAATCTAGTTTAATTAAGTTTTGAAAAGCAAAAGTAGATTGTGTATCGTAATTGATATTTACATTCAAACGCGTTCCCACTTTTCCTTGTAAACCCATTGAAATTCTTTGGTTGAAATCAAAGGCTGTAGTTTTTCTATTTCTTGGTGAAAAGGATGGATTATCTTGTTTTGTGAATCGGACTCCTAAATCAATTTCAACCGAACCACTTGGTTTTACATCGATGGTATTTCCACCAAAAATAGCTTCAAAAAACTTATTATTTACGTAAAATCTCGGTAGTAAATTCTTTCTCGCTTCTTCAGAACCGGCTCTTTTTCCATCAACAGCGTTTAGTTTTTCTTGAAAATACTTACGCATGGTTTCTTTTCGAACCAACTTTTCGTATTCTTCAGGCGTTAAAATTAAAGGATAATTGATATTAAAACCATCAACAGAGGCTGTGTAAATATAGCGATTGGTAATTGGGTCATAAGTATAACCATCAATAATACTTTTAGGATTTGGCATATTAATTTGCCCAACGCTATAACCGGTTTTCGTTGTATCTTGTTCTTGAACTGGGGTTTCTTGTGCAAATGCAAAAACACTTGCAAACATCATGAAAAAAGCGATGCTTGTTTTTGAAACTATATTTTTGAATACTTGTGATTTCAAATTATAATACTTTTAAAGCTTGTTTGATTAAATCTTCCACTGTTGCAGTTGGACTATTGGCAATAATTTTTTCTAATACTTTTTCTGCATTTTTTCTAAGGTAACCTAAAACTTCTAATGCAGATAACGCTTCTTCTTTGTTTGTATTGTATGAACCCCCAGAAATTTCTTCGATGGCATATATTTTTAACACTTTGTCTTTCAAATCTAAAATTACTCTTTGAGCCGTTTTTAGTCCGATTCCTTTTATAGATTGAACCGTTCCAACATCATTTGACGCAATGGCTTGAATAATTTGTTCTGGATTTAAAGAAGAAAGCATGGTTCTTGCTGTATTGGCACCAATTCCTGAAACAGAAATTAATAGTTTAAACAATTCTCTTTCTTTTTTATCAGCAAACCCAAATAAGGAATGTGAATCTTCTTTAACTTGTAAAAAAGTATATAATTTGACATTTTCAGATTCAGGAATTTGAGAATAGGTATGCAATGAAATATGAATTTCATACCCAACGCCATTGCATTCGATTACCACTTCTGTGGGTGTTTTTTCAACTAATTTTCCTTGAATGTGTGCAATCATATTTTTTCTTAACCGCTAAGCTCGCAAAGTTTTCGCAAGGTTCGCAAAGTTTTTTTTTTAAAATTATAAATTCCGTAAATCGTAAATCACATCTCTACTTTTTACTTTCAGACGCGATGAATCGCTTCTCTACTTTTTACTTTTAACTTTCAATTGATTTTTCTTTTTTTCTTGGGCGTCAACTACCGCAACAGCAGCCATATTCACCATTTCTTCAACACTTGCTCCTAATTGAAAAATGTGAACTGGTTTTTCTAATCCCATCATAATTGGCCCAATTGAAACCACTTTATCTAATTCCTTCAGCATTTTGTAGGTAATATTTGCCGCATCTAAATTAGGAAAAATTAAAGTATTAACTTTCTTATTGGCTAATTTAGAAAATGGAAATTTACTTTTAAGCATTTCTGGATTCAAAGCAAAATCCGTTTGAATTTCTCCATCTACAATTAACTCAGGGTAATTTTCATGTAAAATTTTAACTGCTTGTCTTACTTTAATAGCGCTTTCGTTTGAAGACGAACCAAAATTAGAAAACGAAATCATGGCAATAACAGGTTCTACACCAAACATTCTTGCTGTTTTCGCAGTCATTAAAGCAATTTTTGCTAACTCTTCTGCAGTTGGATTTGGATTAATTGCAGTATCCGACAAAAATAAAGGTCCACGCTTCGTGTTCATGATATTTGCAGTAGCAATTCGGCTTACACCTTGTTGTCTGTCTATCAATTCCATTACGGGTTTCACCACATTTGGATAACTACGAGAATATCCCGTTACCATACAATCCGCATCACCTGCATTTACCATCATTGCTGCAAAATAGTTACGTTCACGCATCCATTTTTGAGCATCTAATAATGAAGTTCCTCTACGTTGTCTGGTTTTCCAGAAATACTGCGCGTATTTTTCTCTGGTTTTATCTTCTTCTTTAGATTTCGGATCGATGATTTTTAATTCGGCATCAAATCCAATTTCTTCTTTTAATTCTTGAATAATTTCTAAATTTCCTAATAAAATTGGCACTCCAATTCCTTCTTCATGCACAATTTGAGCTGCTTTTAATACATCTAACTGATCGGCTTCTGCAAACACAATTTTTTTAGGATCAGTTTTCGCTCTATTGAAAAGTAATTTTACAATTTTATTATCACCACCTAAACGCTCTTGCAAGTCGTCAGCATATTTTTCCCAATCTGTAATTTCAATATCGGCCACACCACTTTCCATTGCTGCTCTAGCAACTGCTGGAGAAATTGTTGAAATTAATCGTGGATCGAAAGGTTTCGGAATGATATAATCTTTACCAAAAACCAATTTCTTTTCGCCATAAGCGATATTTACTTGTTCTGGAACAGGTGTTTTTGCTAATTCTGCCAAAGCTCTAACCGCAGCCATTTTCATTGCTTCGTTAATTTTTCGAGCTCTAACATCTAACGCACCACGGAAAATATACGGAAATCCTAATACGTTATTTACTTGGTTTGGATAATCAGAACGACCTGTTGCCATAATGATATCTTCACGTGTATTGATGGCTAAGTTATAATCAATTTCTGGCTCTGGATTCGCCATAGCAAACACAATTGGATTGGCTGCCATTGACAATAACATTTCTGGTTTTAAAATATTTCCAACCGATAATCCTAAGAACATATCGGCGTCTTTTATAATTTCAGATAATGGTCCTGGATCACAAGATTTTGCATAACGCATTTGTAATTCAGAAACATCATCTCTACAAGTTGTTAGTAAACCATTTACGTCGAACATGTATAAATTTTCAGGTTTCACACCCAATAAAACGTACAAATTCGCACAAGCTAAAGCGGCTGAACCTGCTCCTGAAACGACTACTTTAATTTTAGTAATGTCTTTTTCTGCAATTTCTAAGGCGTTTAAAAGTGCTGCCGAAGAAATAATTGCTGTTCCATGTTGGTCGTCATGCATCACAGGAATATTCAATTCTTCTACCAATCGTCTTTCAATTTCGAAAGATTCTGGTGCTTTGATGTCTTCTAGGTTAATTCCACCGAAAGTTGGTGCAATTGCTTTTACTGTTTCTACGAATTTATCAATATCTGTGGCATCGACTTCAATATCAAAAACATCAATATCAGAAAATATTTTAAAAAGTAAAGCTTTTCCTTCCATTACTGGTTTTGAAGCTTCCGGACCAATGTCTCCTAAACCTAAAACGGCGGTTCCATTAGAAATTACGGCAACTAAATTTCCTTTAGCAGTATATTTATAAACGTTATTTACATCTTTTGCAATTTCCAAACACGGCTCTGCCACTCCTGGCGAATACGCCAAAGACAAATCTCGTTGGGTAGCATATTTTTTAGTAGGCACCACCTGAATTTTTCCAGGGGTTGGTTTGGCGTGATATAGTAAGGCTTCTCTTCTTTTATTATTACTTTTGGACATATAGTATCATTTGCATCGACTTACAAAGATAAAATAAGCAATCAAATAACAATAGCGATTATTTAAAAAGTTGCGATTTCTTTTAGGAATTAATGTAGAATTATTTTTCTTACAGAAATTAAGCCTATAATCTAATAAAAGTCATCGCAAATCCACGCCAACTAAATTGAGATGCTTTCAGCATGACAAACTTTGAGTATAAAGTTTTTTTTTAAAAAAGTTCTCCTTGATTTAAACCTTTAATTCGTCCTAAATGTTTGTAGGCTTTTTCGGTGGCTTCACGGCCACGAGGTGTTCGCATTAAAAATCCTTCTTGAATTAAGAACGGCTCGTATACTTCTTCAATGGTTTCTCCGTTTTCAGAAACGGCAGTCGCTAAAGTGGTTAGCCCAACTGGTCCGCCTTTGAATTTATCGATTAAAGTGGATAGGATTTTATTATCCATTTCGTCTAAACCATTCGCATCAACATTTAATGCTTTTAGGGCATAACGAGCAATTTCAATATCAATTTTTCCGTTTCCTTTTATTTGAGCGAAATCTCGAACTCTTCGTAATAACGCATTGGCAATACGAGGCGTTCCTCTACTTCTTCCTGCAATTTCAATGGCTGCTTCTAAATCGATTGGCACATTTAAAATTCCAGAACTTCTTTCGATAATGGTGGCTAATAATTCGGTGTTGTAATAATGTAAACGACTTTGAATTCCGAAACGCGCACGCATTGGCGCGGTTAATAATCCAGAACGTGTTGTGGCTCCGACTAAAGTAAACGGATTTAAGTTAATTTGAACCGAACGCGCATTTGGTCCCGATTCAATCATGATGTCGATTTTATAATCTTCCATGGCTGAATACAAGTATTCTTCCACAATTGGCGACAAACGATGAATTTCGTCAATAAACAACACATCACGTTCATCTAAATTGGTTAACAAACCTGCTAAATCGCCTGGTTTATCTAAAACTGGACCTGATGTAATTTTGATTCCCACACCCAACTCGTTCGCTAAAATACTCGCCAAAGTGGTTTTCCCTAATCCGGGAGGACCGTGAAAAAGGGCGTGATCCAACGCTTCGCCACGCTGATTTGCAGCGGCAACAAATATTTTTAAGTTTTCAAGCACGTGGTCTTGACCTGCGAAATCGTCAAAACTTAACGGACGCAATGCTTTTTCAATATCTATTTCTTGCGGTGTAAAACGCTCTTTGTTGGGATCTAAATTTTCATTCATGTTACAAATATAATTAGAAGTTGGAAGTTAGATGTTGGAAGTGGGAAGTTTTTTTGTTTTAAAACACAGATTTAAGAAATTTTAATAATTTTAATAATTTCTCCAATCTGTGTTGTTAATTTTTGTACTGAAATACGGATGCTCGCGTGAGGGATTATAGTGGAGCTCTTTTTTGTCCCGATATAATCGGGACAAAAAAAGCGGGAACGGAAAGCCCGACCCGAAGGGATACGCCCAAATAATAGTAAGTTTTTCTGAAATTGTTATAGATATTGAGTTTTGACATTTAAAAAGTATCTTTGTAAAAAATTAAGCATATGATTATTTATAATGTTACCATAAACATTGACGAAAGCGCGCATGACCAATGGTTAAATTGGCTGCAAACCAAACATATTGATGAAGTTTTAGCAACGGGTTGTTTTTATAAAGCGAAACTTTCTAAGGTTTTAGTGGAAGAAGAAATGGGCGGAACTACGTATTCTGTTCAATATTTTGCGGAAAGCAATGAAAAGCTACAAGATTATTACAACACTTACGCGCCTAAATTGAGAGAAGAAGGCATGCGTTTGTTTGGTGATAAAATGCTAGCCTTTAGAACGGAGTTAGAAGTGATTAATGAGTTTTACGGTAACGGAAACTAAAAAAGTCTGAAGTGGGAAGATGGAAGTCTGATGCTGGAAGCACGAAGTTTGAAGAATAAAAAATAAAAATATATGTCAGTTAAAGCCAAAAAACATTTAGGTCAGCATTTTCTTACGGATGAAAGTATTGCGCAACAAATTGCCGATTCTTTGATTGGTACAAACTATTCTAAAGTTTTAGAAATTGGTCCAGGAATGGGTGTTTTGACTAAATATTTATTAGAGAAACCATACGAAACATACGTAGTTGAAATTGATAAAGAATCGGTGGAATATTTGCAATCGCATTATTTAAAATTGGCGAATAATATTTTCTCTTTGGATTTCTTACGTCACGATTGGCAAACGGCTTTCAAAAACGAGCAATTTGCTATTATTGGAAATTTCCCATATAATATTTCGACACAAATTGTGTTTAAAACTTTGGAATTGAGAGATCAAATTCCGGAATTTTCTGGAATGTTTCAGAAAGAAGTTGCCGAGCGTATTTGTAGTAAAAAAGGAAGTAAAGTGTACGGAATTTTATCTGTTTTAGCACAAGCTTTTTATGATGTGGAGTACTTATTTACGGTTCCGCCAACGGTTTTCAATCCGCCACCAAAAGTTGATTCTGGTGTGATGCGAATGACTCGAAAAGAGAATTACGAATTGCCTTGTGATGAAAAACTATTGTTTAAAGTGGTAAAAACAGCTTTTCAGCAGAGAAGAAAAACCTTACGAAACAGTTTAAAAAGTTTAAATTTATCTGAAAAATTACAAGAAGATACTATCTTTGCACAAAGACCAGAACAATTGTCAGTTGAAGAATTCATTGCTTTAACTCAAAAAATAGCTGCCGATGGAATTTAAAATCAGTAAAGAACTTATCACGCAAATTGAGAATTTAGTCCAACAAAATAATATTGTTGAATTAGAGAGCATTTTGCATGAAATTCACTTTGCTGATATAGCGGAAATTATGAATGATTTGGATACTTCCGAAGCCATTTATATTTTCAACTTATTAGATTCTGAAATTACCGCAGAAATATTACTAGAATTAGATGATGAAGTTCGTGAAAACATTTTACGAAGTTTATCTGCCAAAGAAATTGCTGAAGAGCTTGATGAATTAGATACGGATGATGCGGCGGATATTATTGCCGAATTACCACAATCTAAAAAAGCGCAGGTAATTTCTGAACTAGAAGATGTTGAGCACGCCAAAGATATTGTTGACCTTTTACGTTACGACGAAAATACCGCTGGTGGTATTATGGCGAAAGAATTAGTAAAAGTGAACGAAAACTGGAACGTATTAACTTGCGTGAAAGAAATGCGTGCGCAAGCAGAAAATGTGACTCGCGTACATTCGATTTATGTGGTAGATGATGAAGATCGTTTGAAAGGTCGTTTGTCATTGAAAGATTTATTGACGACTTCTACGAAAACACAAATTAGTGATATTTACATCAAAAAAGTAGACTACGTTAGAGTAGAAACTAAAGATGTAGAAGTAGCCAGAATCATGCAAAAGTATGACTTGGAAGCGATTCCGGTTGTAGATGAATTAGACCGATTGGTTGGTCGCGTTACGATTGATGATATTATTGATATTATAAAAGAAGAAGCGGATAAAGATTACCAGTTAGCTGCCGGTATCTCGCAAGACGTTGAGGCGGATGATAGTATTTTAGAGTTAACCAAAGCGCGTTTGCCTTGGTTGGTTTTAGCTTTATTTGGTGGATTTATTTCGGTTAGAGTCTTAAGTATTTTTGAACCTTCAATGGAAGGCCATAGAACAATTCTGTTTTTCACACCTTTAATTGCGGCAATGGCTGGAAATGTGGGTGTACAATCGAGTGCGATTGTGGTACAAGGTTTAGCAAATAATTCGATTACGGGAAGTTTGTGGAACCGATTACTAAAAGAGTTGTCGTTGAGTTTATTAAACGGAAGCATTTTATCACTTATTTTAATACTTGGCACACATTTCCTACTTGGCTATACTTTTCTTATTGGAATTACCGTTGCAATAGCCTTATTGAGCGTTATTGTAATTGCTTCAATTGTTGGGACTTTTATTCCGATTATTTTAGACAAATATGGCGTGGATCCTGCATTAGCAACTGGCCCTTTTATTACAACTAGCAATGACATTATGGGAATTATCATTTACTTCTCAATAGCTAGAATGGTTTTAGGATTATAAAAATTACATTTAAAATATTTATACATAAAAACCCAGCAATTGCAGGGTTTTTTGTTTGTTTGGTTTGTGGGCACGGATTGTAAATACTCGTTATCTGGTTTTTATCTCATTATATATACTTTGAATAATTCCTAAAACATATTCTCCCAACAATCCCATATTTTTCAGCCAATCAAGAATTAAATTATCATTCAAAATTTGCCTTGAAAGCAGATGCTTCATTTCAGTATTTATTTCTACTCTTTGGTCAGTTATTGAAAAATATCCCCACTTATAAATTATATTATCAGGACTTAATTCCATAGCTCTATTTAACATATCCGTAGCTTCATCTAAACTATCCATTCCGAAATACCACTCTCCAATATAAATCATTATAGCGGAAAAAAACAAAAATTGACTATTCTCCGAATATTGTTTTTTAGCTTGATGGTATATTTCCTTTAAATTATTTGAAATATTATCATAATCCTCCTTTGAATATTGGCATTCACAAAGATAATCAACAAGTATAAACATCAACCTTAAATAGCCGTCAATTTCATTTACTTTCGAAGACTGAAATAATTCAACAGCTCCTTTCCAATCCAAATTTTCTTCAAGTAAATCTATCTTTTTTTTTATTACTATGTCCATACTGTTCTTTATTCGGCAAAGTGAATCCAAATATACAAAACCACCTCAATTCAATCCATAAAAAAAGTCCCAATTTGCATTGGGACTTTTTTTATATATTTTAGTGATGTAACTCCACTTCACCTTCTTTCATTGGTGTTGTTTGCGGTACGAAATCTTCATCATGACCTGGCTTACTGTAGTCATATGGCCAACGGTGTACAGCTGGGATTTCTCCTGGCCAGTTTCCGTGCATGTGCTCTACTGGTGCAGTCCACTCTAATGTAGTAGAACGCCATGGGTTCATTGGTGCTTTTTTACCTTTGAAAATGCTGTAGAAGAAGTTCCAGAAGAAAACTAACTGGAATGCTGCTCCAACAATTGCAAACATGGTGATTAATACGTTTGTATCTGCTAACTCATCAAATAATGGGAAGTTAGAGTTGGTATAGTATCTTCTTGGTAAACCTGCCATTCCAATAAAGTGCATTGGGAAGAAAACTCCGTAAGCACAAACTGCAGTTACCCAGAAGTGGATATAACCTTGTGTTTTGTTCATCATTCTTCCGAACATTCTTGGGAACCAGTGGTACACCCCAGCGAAGAATCCGTATAATGCTGAAATACCCATTACTAAGTGGAAATGCGCTACTACGAAATACGTATCGTGAACGTTAATATCCAAAGTACTGTCTCCTAAAATGATTCCTGTTAAACCTCCAGTGATGAAAGTAGAAACTAAACCAATTGAGAATAACATTCCAGGGTTTAATTGTAAGTTACCTTTCCAAAGTGTAGTGATGTAGTTAAACGCTTTTACAGCAGATGGAATTGCAATTAATAATGTTGTAAATGTAAATACCGAACCTAAGAATGGATTCATACCTGAAATAAACATGTGGTGACCCCAAACGATTGTAGATAAGAATGCAATTGCGATAATAGAAGCAATCATGGCTCTGTAACCGAAAATTGGTTTTCTAGAGTTAGTTGCAATTACTTCAGACGTAATTCCTAAAGCTGGTAATAATACGATATATACTTCAGGGTGACCTAAGAACCAGAATAAGTGCTCAAATAATACTGGAGAACCACCTTGGTAATGTAAAACTTCACCTTTGATAAAGATATCAGATAAATAGAAAGAGGTACCGAAACTTCTATCGAAAATTAATAATAATGCCGCAGAGAACAATACCGGGAATGAAATAACTCCAATAATTGCAGTTACGAAGAAAGCCCAAACTGTAAGTGGCAATCTAGTCATTGTCATTCCTTTAGTTCTTAAATTTATAACAGTTACGATATAATTTAATGAACCCATTAATGAAGACGCGATGAAAATAGCCATAGATACTAACCATAAAGTCATACCCATTCCAGAACCAGGAATCGCTTCTTCAATTGCAGAAAGTGGTGGATAAATTGTCCAACCTGCAGATGCAGGACCCGATTCAACGAATAATGAAGCAATCATAATCATACATGAAATAAAGAACATCCAAAATGATAACATATTCATGAAACCAGACGCCATATCTCGGGCACCAATTTGCAATGGAATTAATAAGTTACTAAACGTACCTGATAATCCTGCCGTTAATACGAAGAATACCATGATAGTACCATGAATAGTTACTAAAGCTAAGTAAATATCATTTCTCATAACTCCACCTGGAGCCATTTTTTCTCCTAAGAAAATTTTAAAAACTTCAAAAGATTCTTCAGGCCAAGCAATTTGCATTCTGAAAAATAAAGATAAAACTACCCCTATAATTCCCATTAATAAACCTGAAATTAGGTACTGCTTAGCAATCATTTTATGGTCAATACTAAAAATATATTTAGTAATGAAAGTGTCTTTATGATGACCGTGATCGTGTGACATAATAATTATATTATTTTTTGAATCTTAATTTAATTTTTCGCTACTGCTTCTGCAACTTTTTTAGTAGTATCTACTACAACTGTTGCTGCTGCTTCTGGAGTTTCAGTTTCTGCTGCTGGATCAGGTTTAGGAGCATTTGCTTCTTTCACTGCTTCTGCAATAGTTTTTTGAGAGGCTAACCATTTTTTGTAATCTGCTTCAGACTCTACAATAATTTTCAATTGCATGTTGTAGTGAGAAGCTCCACAAATTTTATTACATAATAATAAATAATCAAATGTATATGGTTCTAAAGCTGGTTTACCTTCAGCCATTAAGGCTTGAGATTTTTTAGCTCTAATTTTATTAATTCCAGCAACTTTATTCATCATCATAGTCGTACCACGCATATCTGCAGTAGTAAGAGTTGGAATGAAAGCAAATTCAGTAACCATTCCTGGTACACAGTTCATTTGTGCTCTAAAGTGAGGCATATAAGCTGAGTGTAATACATCTTGAGAACGCATTCTGAAATGTATTTTTTTACCAACTGGTAAATGGATTTCT
The DNA here is from genome assembly GCA_040385445.1 of Bacteroidota bacterium. Lineage (GTDB taxonomy): Bacteria > Bacteroidota > Bacteroidia > Flavobacteriales > Flavobacteriaceae > Flavobacterium. Next base: position 17,423 of record JAZKHI010000063.1, read on the forward strand.
GCAACAACTTTATCATCTTGTGAAGCTGGGTCAGACATATCAACACCTACAGTATTTACATCTTTAATGTAACGCACATTGGCTTTACCTAAAGTATTGTCTTCACCAGAATAACGTGCTTCCCAAGCAAATTGTTTAGCATATAACTCAACGTTGATAACTTCTTCATCTTCATCAACATACATAATTTGATTCCAAGTGTATAATCCGTAAAGAATTAATACTGCTAAAACAATAACTGGAATAATTGTCCAAATTGCTTCTAACTTGTTATTATCAGCAAAGTACAATGCTTTTTGACCTTCTTTACCTCTATATTTAAAAGCAAAATAGTGCAATAAAAACTGAGTAAGTGTTTGTACGATAAAGATAATAACCATCGAAATGTTCATTAAACTATCCACTTCTTTTCCATGTTCAGATGCAGGTGTATCTAACACGAAACTTCCACATTTAACAAAAGAAAGAATTGTAACTATGTATATAAATGCTACAAACGCAAACATTAAATATCCATTTATATTGTTGTCTCTATCATTAGCAACACCAGAGTCGTCTCTTTTTGTTCCTAATTGTGTTAGACTAAATATCTTAGATAATTGCCATGCTGCAACACCTAATAAAACTATGATTAAAAGTATCAATAAACCGTTCATTTGTTTATTTCGTTAATTAATTATTAATAATGAAAATGCTTGCTTTCTTCTATATATGGATTCCCGTCAGACGCTAAAGGTGCTTTTGTTAATGCAGTGAACACAACAAAAATAAACAATCCAGCGAAGAAAAGTACTGAACTAATTTCAGAGACACCAATAAACCATTGATCACCAACAGTTGCAGGCATAATCATGTTGAAGAAATCAACATAGTGACCTGCTAATATTACGATACCAGCCATAACAACAACCCATTGAAGGCGTTTAAAGTCGGCATTCATTAATATTAATATTGGGAATACGAAATTCATAACTACCATTCCAAAGAAAGGTAAGTTATAGTTTTCAATTCTGATAACAAAGTAGGTAACTTCTTCAGGAATATTAGAATACCACATTAACATGAATTGAGAGAACCATAAGTATGTCCAGAATACACTGATACCAAACATAAATTTAGCTAAATCATGTAAATGAGATTTATTTACTTCTGGTAATAAACCTTTATTTTTTAAATAGATAGTTGTTAAAGTAATAACAGTAATACCACTTACGAAGAAACTTGCAAATACATACCAACCGAATAATGTACTGTACCAGTGAGGGTCAACAGACATAATCCAATCCCAAGACATCATAGATTCTGAAACAATAAAGAATACTAAGAAGATTGCAGCTGCATTATAGTTTTTCTTGAAGAAAGACATATCTCTAGTTTGGTCTAATTTAATAGAATTTTTTCTAGATACATATCTGTATAAATTCCAACCAAATAAGAAAATAGCTGCTCTTATTAAGAAAAATGGAACATTCAAAAACCCTGTTTTACCAGCAATAATGTGGTCGTAATTTTCATGACCTTTAGTTGCAATACCATCAGCCATCCATACAAACATATGATTATAATGGAAACCAGCTAATAATAATAATACGAAGAAAATAATAGATCCAGGTAATAAATAACTAGAAACACCTTCCATAACTCTAAACAAGATTGGAGACCAACCTGCTTGCGCTACCCATTGAATAGCGTAGAAAGCTAAAGCACCAACAGCAATTAACATAAAGAAAATACAAGCAACATACAAAGCAGACCAAGGCTTATTTTGTAATTGATGTTTCACGTGTTCCACGTGCTCTTTGTGTTCCGCTGCATGATCAACATTATTTTTATGAAATTTACTTACGTAAATATCACTTTTATGATTAGTTACAACAGGAGCAATTACTACAGCTGTAGAATCATGACTTGAATGAGCAGTATCAACTGCTACATGAGCAACCTCATGTTTTAAAGTATCAACAACTTCAGCTTCATGAGAAGTATGTTCATCTGTTTTTGCATGTTCATCATGAGAAGCTTCAGAATGAGTGGCTGCTGCATGAGTATCGTGGTGTGCTCCACCATGATGAGCTTCTTGCTCTTTT
>JAZKHI010000064.1:0-11424 GCA_040385445.1 Bacteroidota bacterium
TAACTATAAGTTTAAAAAACAACATTTGAAAATAAATTTATCGTACATATTAACACGCTATAATAACCATCAATAATTTAAATTTAATTAAAAAATATTTTTGTTGTTTTTAATATATGTTGAAAACTTTCAGATTTTAGAAAAATTAATATTTTATTAAATCTAGATGCTATTTTTAGAATTCTAATTTCTTCTTTGTACATTTATCCATATTAAGAATGATTATATGAAATCGCAACTATTAAAAATAGAATCAAATAAAGAAAAAGCGATACCATTTGACCATTAAAAATAAATGTTACGAACAAATGAAAAAGAATTTTAGAAAAATGACAAAGAAAGCCAAAGATTTTTCGGCACATGTTTACAAGATACTATCGAAAGAACCCAATAAAGCCTTTAACTACAAACAAATTGCTGCGATAATTGAAGTCAATGATACACAAAGTAGAAATGAAATTATCAAAGAATTAGGTATTTTAAAGAAAGCAGGAAAAATTGAAGAAACCGAACGCGGTAAATTCCAAATAATTTCAAAAGCAGAATATTACGAAGGAACAGTTGATATGACTTCTCGTAAATCGGGATATTTTGTTTGTAAGGAATTAGAAGACGATGTTTATATTCCTTTTATCAATTTAAATCATGCTTTAGATGGCGACAAAGTCAGATGTTATATTTATAACAGAAGAAGTAGCAGAAAACCTGAAGCGGAAGTTTTAGAAATTTTAGAAAGAGCCAAAACTGAATTTGTTGGAGTTATTGATGTGCAAAAAAACTTTGCCTTCGTGACAACAACTAATGCTAAAATGTACACGGATATTTTTATTCCAAAAAATGAAATATTTGATGCCGAACATGGCGATGTGGTTTTAGTTTCGATGGTCGATTGGCCTAAAAAAGCCGATTCACCTTTTGGAAAAGTCATTAAAGTTTTAGGAAAACCAGGAGAACACGATACCGAAATTCATGCGATTTTAGCCGAATATGGTTTACCATATGATTTTCCTGTTGAAGTAGAAGCTTATGCGAATCAAATTGATACTTCAATAACGGAAGAAGAAATTGTGAAACGAAAAGACATGCGAAAAGTCTTAACGTTTACCATTGATCCAAAAGATGCCAAAGATTTTGATGATGCCTTATCGTTTCAAGTTTTAGAAAATGGAAATTACGAAATTGGTGTACATATTGCCGATGTTTCTCATTACCTTCAAGAAGGAACTATTTTAGATGATGAAGCGTATGACCGAGCAACTTCTGTGTATTTAGTAGACCGAGTTGTACCAATGTTACCAGAAGTGTTATCTAACTTTGCTTGTTCATTGCGACCAAATGAAGAAAAATATACTTTTTCTGCTATTTTCCAATTGAATAATAAAGCAGATGTGATTGATTCTTGGTTTGGAAGAACCGTAATTTATTCGGATCAACGATTTGCGTATGAAGAAGCGCAAGAAATTATAGAAACAAAATCAGATATTATTCCAGCTCATATTTCATTAACTGGAAAAGAATATCATGCGCCGAAACCCATTGTGGAGGCGACTTTAAAAATGAACGAATTAGCTAAAATTTTACGAAGCAAACGTATGAATGCTGGTGCGATTTCCTTTGATAAAGTGGAAGTGAAATTCAATTTAAATGAAAACGCCGAACCTGTTGGTGTCTATTTCAAACAAAGTAAAGATGCCAATCATTTGATTGAAGAATTTATGTTGTTAGCCAATAGAAAAGTGGCTGAATTTATAGGAAAACAAAAGAAAACGTTTGTTTACAGAATTCACGATGAACCAAATGAAGACAAATTATTTAGTTTACAAAATGTGATTTCGAAATTTGGTTACAATTTAAATTTAAAATCGAAACAAGATATTTCTACTTCTTTGAATCAATTATTAGAAGATGTTCAAGGAAAAAAAGAACAAAATATGGTCGATACACTTACGATTCGTTGTATGAGTAAAGCCGCATATTCTACACATAATATTGGTCATTACGGATTAGCGTTCGATTATTATTCGCATTTTACCTCGCCAATTCGTCGTTATCCTGATGTTATGGCACACCGTTTGTTACAATTTTATTTAGATGGTGGAAAAAGTGTGAGTGAAGAATTATTTGAAGAAAAATGTATGCATTCATCTGATAGAGAAAATTTAGCAGCTAAAGCCGAAAGAGATTCTATTAAATACATGCAAGTAAAATACATGCAAGATCATAAAGATCAGGAGTTTTTAGGTGTTGTTTCTGGAGTGACCGAATGGGGAATTTATGTAGAAATTATCGAAAACAAATGTGAAGGAATGGTTCGTATTAGAGAAATTAAAGACGATTATTACACGTTTGACGACAAGCAATATGCGTTAGTTGGTGAAGTTTCTAAAAATTTAATACAATTAGGAGACGAAGTTTACGTTAAAGTAAAGAATGCCGATTTAGTGAAGAAACAATTGGATTTTCATTTCGTTAGAGAAAATAAGTAAAAAGTGTTCAGTAATCAGTTTTTAGTGACCAGTTAAAATAAAATTATGAAAAAAATCATTTATTCTATAGTATTCTTAAGTTCAATAGCTTTCGCACAAACCGAAAAGTCTGTTGGAGATTTCAATAAAATCACGTCTTTTGATAAAATCGATGTGTTATTACTTCCTGGAACAGAAAACAAAGTGATTTTACAAGGTACTAATTCTGAAGAAGTAGAATTAGTAAATAATAATGGCGAATTAAAAATTCGTTTACCATTAGGAAAATTATTATCAGGTGATGATATTTCTGCAACGGTATATTTTAAAAAATTAGATGCAGTAGAAGCGAATGAAGGAAGTAGAATATCTTCTGAAAAAGAAATTAAAGCCATTGGTTTCGATATTATTACAAAAGAAGGCTCAGAGGTAGTCTTAAAAAACTTAAACGTGGATAAGTTAACTGTTCGTTGCGGAGCTGGAAGCATTGTTACCATAAAAGGAAAGGTGAAAAATCAGGATGTGGTGTCTAATTCTGGAGCCAAATACGATGGTGAATATTGTATCACTCAACAAACCGTAGTAACTGTAAATGCTGGTGGTTTAGCTAATGTGTATGCAACTGATTTAGTGGATGCCAAAACAAGAGCTGGTGGAACCATTACTATTTTCGGAAAGCCAAAACAAATTAATGAGAAAAAAGTGGCTGGAGGAAAAATTATTCAAGCCAAATAAAGAAGTAATTACATATTTTAAAAACCTATAAGTTTATTCTTGTAGGTTTTTTTATTTAATTTTTATTAACTTCGTGCTACAAACTTCAAACTTCGTATTTATACATGATTCATGATATTTTATTAGCTATTCCTTGGGCATTTTTATTAGCTATTTCAATTGGACCTGGTTTTTTTATGTTATTAGAAACCAGTATCACAAAAGGATTTAGAGCGGCTATAATTTTCGATATAGGTATTGTTTTTAGTGATTTTATTTTTATTTTAATTGCCTATTTTGCTACCAATCAAATCTTAGCACAATTAAAAGACAATCCAATTATTTATATTATTGGTGGATTAATAATGTCTACTTACGGAATTGTTTCTTATGTTACTTTAAAGAAAAAATTTAATGAAAAAATGGAAGATGATGATGAGGAAGACATTAAGAAAAATAATTATTTAGGTTTATTTTTTAAAGGTTTTTTCTTAAATATTATCAATATCGGAATTCTTGGATTTTGGATGATGGTTATTATTACACAAGGTCCACAATTAGAAATGAAACCTTTTAGAATATTCACTTTTTTTACTTCAACCTTAATTTTCTATTTAGCAATTGATGTGTTTAAAATACTAGTAGCTAAACAATTAAAACACAAATTAACACCAACTAATATTTATAAAATTAAAAGAATTATCAGCATTGTAATTTTAATTTTCGGAGTGTTTTTAATTCTTCAAGGCTTTTTCCCAAAAGGAAAAGAAATTGTGGAAGGCAAATTAGGAATTGAAAAGTCTGCGGAGTAAAAAAATATTACTTATTTAACCCTTCAAAAGTTTTAAACTCTTGAAGTTTTTTTTTCTAAAATTTATCACAAAAAAAACCCTCAATTTTCATTGAAGGTTTTCTGAGGCATCGTCCGGATTCGAACCGGAGTAGACGGTTTTGCAGACCGGTGCCTAGCCGCTCGGCCACGACGCCATTGTAATAGGCTGCAAATATAATAAAAAGTTTAAAAAATTAAAGTTTAAAGACTAAAAATTAACGTTTTTTCTTCATTATGATGGTAACTCCTTCAACATCACCACCAATTGGAGGATTTAGTTTTGTCACTTCTACCTCAATTTTTGTTACCATTGCCAATTCTTTCAGTACTCTATCGATAATTCTTTGTGCCACATGTTCTAAAAGTTTTGCTCGTATAGCCATTTCTTCAACCACAATTCGATTCAAATCTACATAATCCACCGTATCAGTTAATTCATCCGTTTGTGCCGAAGGTTTTAAGTTCGTTTTAATGGTTAAATTTACGTTATAATTACTGCCAATTTTTCCTTCTTCTTCCAAACATCCATGAAATGAAAATGTTCGAATGTTGGTTAATTTTATAATTCCCATATAGTTTTTGTTTCAAGTTTGCTTCGCCAGTTAGCTTTTTAAAAGCTCGGGTCAAGTTATTTTTATTCAACGTTAATAACTAGAACTGTAATTTTCAAGTTCAAAGTTAGTTAGTTTTTTCAACTTTTTAAACAACTTTAAACCTTAAACTTGAAACATTTTCTATCTTTGTCAAAAGAGAGAAAATTATTATGTCTACAGAAGAAAAATCTTTAAATTTTATAGAACAAATTATAGAAGACGATTTAAAAAACGGTTTATCTAATGATAAATTACGTTTCCGTTTTCCACCAGAACCAAATGGGTATTTACACGTAGGTCATGCCAGTGCAATTTGCCTTAATTTCGGTTTAGGAATTGATTATAAAGCACCTGTTAATTTACGTTTCGACGATACAAATCCTTCAAAAGAAGAGCAAGAATTTGTGGATGCGATTAAAAAAGACGTAGAATGGCTAGGTTATTCTTGGGATAAAGAATGTTATGCTTCAGATTATTTCCAACAATTATACGATTGGGCAGTTGAATTAATTAAAAATGATAAAGCCTATGTGGATAGTCAATCTTCTGAAGATATGGCCATTCAAAAAGGAACACCAACAACTCCAGGTACTGATTCTCCTTATAGAACACGTTCTATTGAGGAAAATTTAGAATTATTTACACGTATGAAAAACGGAGAATTCGAAAAAGGAACTCATGTTTTACGTGCTAAAATTTCTATGAATGCGAACAATATGTTAATGCGTGATCCTATCATTTATCGTATCATGCACGCACATCATCACCGAACTGGAAACGATTGGTGTATTTATCCAATGTACGATTGGGCACACGGTGAAAGTGATTATTTAGAACAAATTTCACATTCATTTTGTACCCTAGAATTTTTACCACATAGAGAATTATACGATTGGTTTTTAAATCAAATTTATGATGAAAATAAAGTACGTCCAAAACAAAGAGAATTTGCTCGTAGAAATTTATCACACACTGTTGTTTCTAAACGTAAATTAGCACAATTAGTTGAAGAAAAGCATGTTACAGGTTGGGATGATCCTCGTATGAGTACGATTTCAGGAATGAGAAGAAGAGGAATTACCGCAACAGCAATTCGTAATTTTGCCAATACAATTGGTATTGCAAAACGTTCGAATTTAATTGATGTTTCTCTTTTAGATTTCTGTATTCGTGAAGATTTAAATAAAATTGCACCTCGTGTAATGGCAGTTTTAAATCCGATTAAATTGGTTATTACGAATTATCCTGAAGGACAAGAAGAATGGTTAACTGCCGAAAACAATCCAGAAGAAGAAGTAATGACGTATAGAGAAGTGCCTTTTTCTAAAGAATTATATATCGAAAGAGAAGATTTTCAAGAAGAAGCACATAAGAAATTTTTCCGTTTAACTTTAGGAACGGAAGTACGTTTGAAAAATGCCTACATCATTAAAGGAGAATCAGTTGTAAAAGACGCTGATGGAAATATTACTGAAATTCACTGTACTTATGATGTCGATTCTAAATCTGGAAGTGGAACAGAAGCAAGTAACAGAAAAGTAAAAGGTGTGATTCACTGGGTTTCAATTGCACATGCAAAAGAAGCAGAAGTAAGAATTTATGATCGTTTATTTACGCATGAAAATCCGGATGGAAATAAAGAAGTTGACTTTAAAGAATACATCAACCCAGATTCGTTAAAAGTGATTACAGGTTATGTAGAACCAAGTTTGCAAACTTCAAAAGAATTAGATCATTTCCAATTTCAACGTCTTGGTTATTTCTGTGTAGATAGAGATTCTACCGCTGAAAAATTAGTTTTCAATAAAACGGTTGGACTAAGAGATACTTGGGCTAAAGTTTCAGAACAGTAAAAAATTTTCAGTAATTTTAAAAAACAGATAATTTATATAAATCCTAACTAATTTCAAAAATTGGTTAGGATTTTTTCTTTTTTTGTTATTTCGAATAATTATAATTTAAATCAATTATAAATTTTTATTTTATCTACATTTCTTATTATTTAAAAAATCTATCATAAATAATTTTTTTATAAACAAAAACTTAAAAAAGTGGCTTTCATAAATTAATTTAAATCAAAAAATAATTTTCCTTAAAGTATTTTTACATCTTTATAAAAGAAGTTTTCTTAAATAGCTTTATTTTAATTTTTGATACAATTTTGTTCAAAAATTATGATTTTGATGTTTAACGACTATTTAACACTCGATCAAAATGAATTTTGTAAATTTATAATTATTAAATTAAAAAGATATGTCAAGTAAAAACGGAAATAATGCATTAGCACTTTTAATTGGTGCAGCAATTGGAGTTGGAGTAGGAATTTTATTTGCTCCAGATAAAGGTTCAAAAACCAGAGAAAAAATAAAAGGTAATTTGGATGATTGGAAAATTGATGTGAACAATAAATTAGCTGATTACGAAGAAGACATTCGAGCAAAACTATCTGGTTCAAAAGAAGAATTGAAAGAAAAGGTAGAAAAGGTACTTTCTAATTCTAGTTATAAAGCCGAAGAAGCCATTTCGTTTCTAGAAGAAAAATTAGCCGAGTTAAAAAAACAAAACGCTAAACTTCAAAAATAATGGCATTTGAAGATTTAAAAGAAAATACAGAAGCAGTTCAAGAAAACTCTAAAGCGTATCTTGAAAGTAGCATTGCTTACTACAAACTTTGGGGTTTTAAAGTAGCAATGAAATCTACCACTTTAATGCTGAAGTTTTTTTTAATCGCCATTTGTCTTTCCATAGTATTGCTTTTCGTTTCAGTTGCTGGTGCATTTGCTTTGGGAAATATATTAAATAGTTATCCTTTAGGATTTTTATGTGTAGCTGGAATATATTTATTTTTGGCTTTACTTTTATTTTTAGTAAAAGATAAAATTGTAGAAGGAACTATTTTAGAAAAATTCTCAGAAATATTTTTTAACGACTAAATTATGGAGAAGAAAAAATATTCCTCGTACGCTGAGATTGAACGCGATTTAGAAATTCTTAAATTAGAAAAAGAAATCCATTATCAGAAAATGCTACTAAGTATTGATAAAACGAAAGAAAGTATTTTGCCTTCTAAATCGGCAACACTAATTGGTAATATCTACCAAAAAGTATTTACCGGAACCTATGGAACAATTTTAAAAATGCTTATTCCGTATGCTTTCAACTGGTATTTAAATAGAAAAAGAGGCAATTAAGCCTCTTTTTTCGTGTAATTTATTCTTATTTATAAACTTGTATCACTTGGATTATAATCCGTTGAAGTGTGATCGTCTTTTTTCTTAGTACGTTTTGGTTGATTTTTCATCGTTTCACCAATTTGGTTACTTGCTGTAAAACTAGCCACCATATTATTTAACATATCACTTCCAGCTTGTGGCGAGTTCGGTAATAAAATTAAATTACTATTGGTATCAGCACCAATGGCTTGTAACGTATCATAATGTTGCGTTACCACAATTAAAGCCGAAGCTTCTTGAGAATTAATTCCCACATTATTTAAAACTTCCACACTTTCTACTAATCCTCTAGCAATTTCACGTCTTTGATCTGCAATACCTTGACCTTGAAGTTTTTTACTTTCTGCTTCTGCTTTGGCTTTTGCTACAATTCTAATACGTTGTGCTTCTGATTCAAATTCAGCCGCTGTTTTTTCTCTATCAGCAGCATTAATTCGGTTCATGGCATTTTTTACTTGAATATCTGGATCAATATCTGTTACCAAAGTATTGATAATATCATAACCATAAGTGGTCATCGATTCGTTCAATTCACGTTTCACCGCAATGGCAATATCGTCTTTTCTTAAAAACACATCATCTAAAATTAACTTTGGAACTTCGGCACGAACCACATCAAATACATACGCTGTAATTTGATCATGCGGATATTCTAATTTATAAAATGCTTCATACACTTTACTTTGAATAACATTAAACTGAACCGAAACTTTCATTTTAATGAAAACGTTGTCTTTGGTTTTCGTTTCAATAATAACATCTAATTGTTGAATTCTTAAGTTTACTCTTCCAGCAATTCTGTCGATAACTGGAATTTTTAATTGTAAACCCGAACTTCTAATGCTTGTAAACTTCCCGAAACGCTCAATTACTACAGCGGTTTGTTGTTTTACAGTAAAAAAAGAACCTAATAATACGAATAATCCTAATACAAGGAAAACGATAAAAAATGGTGACATAGTGAATAATTTTTTAGTTATACTTATTATACGTTTGTTTCTTGTAAAAGTTACATTAATAAAATAATTATACTACTTTTGCGCCTTAATTTATTTAAAATGAAGAGATTTTTAATTGTAGTATTTGCCTTATTTTCAATAGTTGTAGCCGCACAAAGAGGAAACAAAGACAGTAACCGTATTGGTATTAGTGGTGGTTTAACTCAAATGAGTATTTTCACTAATAATTTTAATGTAACACCAGAACAAGGTTGGACAGGTGGATTTCACGTTCGTGGAAATTTCTATAACAACTGGCAAATGAGCTTTGGTATGTTTTTTACAGATAGTAATTTTTCAGTACAAACTAGAAAAGTGGTATCTATTGTGGAAACCAATTATAAATTATCTGCCGTTCAAATTTACATTATGCCTGGTTATGTTATTAGCCAAAATCATTTTAATATTGAGTTTGGTCCAGTACTTCAAATCAACGATAAATTAAAAATTGATAAAGATCAAGAAAACAACTTTTTAGTTGATCAGCCTTTATTAACGGCAAAAGATATTACAGATGTTTCTAAAATTAATGCAAATATTTATGCAGGAATAAACGTTGGAGTGAAAAACTTCCGTTTACGTTTGGGTTACCAATATGGTTTGAATAACTTTTTTAATAACCTAAACGGGAATGAAAAAGTACCATCTATTGGTGAAAAATTCAAAGGGAACTTAGGAATTGCAAGCGGTCAATTGACTATTTATTTGTAAAATACTTACAAAAAACAACAAATACAGAAGGGTAAATATTTATATTTGCCCTTTCTTAGTTAAAAACCTAATCTAAATTATTCTTATGAAATATTTTTTAATTTTATTCTCTATTTTCAGTTTTTCCCAATCTCCAACTTTTCAATGGTCTGAATCGTTTGATATAAAACATTCCTATGATATTATTGGTGAAATAGATACTGATTTGTATTTTTCTTTTGTAAAAAACAATCAATTGAAATTTTATGTTTTAGATAAAAACTTAATAAAACTTAAAGAAGAAAATTTAACTTATGATTGCGAGGATGCTTTGTTTCAATTTGATGACCCTACTTTAAAACAATATACTAATTTAAAATACGAAGTTGTATCAGATAAAATCATTCATTTAGTTAGAAGTTTTGATGAAAAGAAAAATATTTTACAAATATATTATGGTTTATCAACTTCAGATTTATCAAAAAAAATAAAGTTGAATAAAGTTTTTGAAATTAATGAAATGGATAAAACCAGAAGAGGAATAGTAATATCACAGGATAAATCAAAAATTCTTTTTTTTTATAAAAAGAAGCAAGAATTAACCTATAAAGTCTATGATAATACATTTACTAAAATTATAAATGAAGGAAAATACACTTTTCCTGTGAGCGATGATAAGAGTAAGTTTGAAAGTTTTAATGTAGACAATAATGGAAACATAATTTCAATTGTTTCAAAATTAAAAGAGAAAAATGATAAATTAAAAGGTTTTAGTGAAACCCAATATATTGCTTTTATTACTAAAAGTAACCAAACAACAGAACCAATTACTTTTGATTTCAAAGGGTATGATATTTCTTATATTAACTGTTTTTTTACAACGCCTAATTCAGTAATTTTTACTGGTTTTTTGAATAGTTTAGACGGAAATAACAAAAACAAAAGAGTGACAAGTAAAATGTTTTTCTCTAATTTTAGTATTAACGATTATAAATTAGTGAATGAGAATTTAGTTAATGTAGACGGTTTATATCCTGAAAAAATTAACAGTAAAGACGATTTTATGGCTTATGATATTAAAAATATATATTATAAATCAAATGGAGGGTATTGTGTTGTTGCTGAACAGAATTATAATTATAGTGCTATGACATCTGGTTTTAATTCACCGATGGTGTCTTATAGTTCCGTAAATAATTATGGCGATATTGCAGTAATTAATTTTAAGAATAATTTTGAGATTGAAAGCACTACTAGAATTCCTAAATTTCAAAGTAATTTTAATAACGTTTCTATAGCGCAAACTTTTAAAGATGATGTAATGTATGTTTTTTATGATGATTTAACGACTAATTTTGAATTGAAGAATGAAGATGATTTGAAAAAAAATATTACTAAAGGGTTTGTTTCAAATTTAAAAGACAGATCAATTTTTTCTATTGTTGTTCAACCAGATGGAAAATATAAAAACTACAAGATTTTTGATTATAAAAATGATAAGAGAGAACCTTTATTCAGAAATTCATTTTATTTAAAAAATGGTAATTTCATAACAAGAACATTTAATCATATTGGTTTAATTAAATTATAAAAAAAAGCCCTGATAACTCAGGGCTTTTTTTTATAAAGCATATATCGCTTTTTCTATTCTACTTTTGGTTTCTGCTTTACCAATCATTTCAATTATATCAAATAAATGCGGACCTTTTAAAGCGCCTACCAAACTCAATCGTAACGGTTGCATGACTTTACCCATTCCAATTTCGTTTGTTGTCATCCAGTCTTTTAAAAGCGTTTCAATGTTTACCGAAGTAAAATCTTCCATTCCGTTTAACACTTCAATTACTTGTTTCATTAATTCTGGTGTTTCGTCTTTCCAGTTTTTAGCTGCTTTTTCAT
>JAZKHI010000065.1:0-56318 GCA_040385445.1 Bacteroidota bacterium
AGAGCAATGGACTGAAAATCCATGTGTCCCTGGTTCGATCCCTGGAGGTACCACCTTTAATTTTTTAAACCCTTGATTATCAGATGATTTTCAAGGGTTTTTTTATTAGGAGTGAAAAAAGAAGTGAAATCTAAATTCTATAATTCATAATAAACTTTTCATTTTATAAAATTACACAATTTTATAAAAAAAACCACTATTATTAGTGGCCCTTTAAAATTTTCTCTAAATCATTCATTTTATATCTTTTTCTGTTACTTCCTTTTATTCTTGTTGGGCATAAAACCCCTTCTCTTTCATACTTCATCAAAGTTGTCATACTTTTTATTTTTAATACCCCCATTGCCTCTCTACTTGTCAAATATTCCATTGTTATAAATTTTATAACACTTGTATTTTAAATATTAAAAAAGTTTAAAAAAAATTATCTTTAAATTACCAACCTACCTATCTTTAAATTACCAACCACCTACCTATCTTTATAAGAAGTCAAATTTTGCTTAAAAAAAGACACACCAACAACGATATTAATAACTTCATAAATAAAACAACAAATTCACTTAATTAAGTGGATTTGTTGTTTTATTAGTATTCAATAAGATTAAAATATTCTGCATTATAACCATCAACTATGTGTTCTAAACACATGACATCCAAAAACTTCATAGACTCAGGTTTTAAAGTTTTAATTCTAACAGCATTGAAATGAAAAATTTCAAACAATTTTGCAAAACCAAGAATACCAATATTTTCAAAAGGTCTATCGACTGACAATCCTTTACCATTTAATATTTGCCTACAACCTTTGTATAATATTTCAAAATCTTCGTTATTTAAATCCGATGTATCTATTTTAATAAAATCGATTTCTAAATATTCTTTTGCACCGATTTCTAAAAACAACTTTGCTTTAGCGAAAATATATCCATACTTGTTTTTTACAAATAACCCTTTCTCATCTTCATTTAACCTATCAAACATTTCTATAAAATCCTCCATCTTTTTATATATAAATAATTAAACATTCTAAAAAAACTAAACCTTATAATCATTTTCATCATTCAATAAACTCAAAAGTTATATTAAAAATATATCATACGTAAAACTTCCATATAAGTATTAATGTGTATATTTGAAAAAAAATCACTGTATGAATTACCACTTTAAAATAAAGCATTTACGTGAGTTAAGAAACTATACTCAAGAACACATGGCTCATTGCCTTGGACTTACACAAAGAGCTTATAGCTCAATTGAAAACGGAAAAACACAACTTACCATCGAAAGACTGCGTGAAATTACCCAAATTTTAAATGTTAGTATTGGCGATATTTTAGAACTTGAATCTAAAACCACATATAATAACAACTTTAATAATCATGCATCAGAAAACAAAGGCTCATTGATCTTTAAACAAGACGATATTGATGAACTTAAAAATTTATATGATAGAATTATCAAAGGAAAAGACGATGAAATTCAGTTTTTAAGAACACAAATGGAATTAATTCATTCTAAAAAATAAGTCTATTTATCCAACTCGTATAAATAACATCCAGACACTGAGTGTTTTTTTACAAAAAAATATTCACCCCAAAAAAATGATTCTTTTAAACCATCATCAGACAATATATATTTTGGCATTTCAGTTTCATTTAAATATACATTTTTTCTGATTGATTGATAAAATCTAAATTTGGAATCCGTAAATAAGGTCCAGTTATCTCCATATCCTTCACCAGGTCTGATGATGGCTATCACTTGGGGATTTATTTTATTTTCAACGTATAAACCTTCAAAAGCCGCCCATCCTTCACCTCGAATGTGGAGTATTGAAAAACGTTCTGCTTTTCCATTTACTTTATCGTTTAAAGTACCATCGAGCTCATAAACTGCCCAAATGGCAAAACCCGCAGAAGAGGCATTATCAAATAATTCTTTAATAAACAAATGTTCAGCTAATCTGTCTTTCTCATGTTGATTAAAATCATATTTTATTGGCGAAATCCCGTTTGAGGACAACTCCGCTTTTGAAATATCTTTAATACCAATTAGTTTATATCCAACATGCAGAAAACTTGACTCTAACGCATTTTTAACTTCATCATAGCAGAGAGAATAATCTACGTTTACGAAACTATTATACTCGTTTGCAAAAACTTCTATTGGCTTTGCATCAATACCCGAAGCTGGGTAATACACGCTATTCTGCAAAATGTCAGTAATATTAAAACTTGAATTAAAATTTTCTTTTGTTATCTGATTTAGTGTTTCCATTTTTATATAAATAACTTAAATTTTTTATTTTTTGATTCTTTGAAATATGAATTTCTTTTTTTTATTTCCGGAGATAATTTCAATTTTAACAACTCCATCATTTGTAAATAATTTATGATTATAAACAACATCACCTTCAAAGTAATAGTTTCTTATTAATTCAATTTCTACAATTGAGTCATGTTTACTTTCATTTATTTTAATTTGTTTGTATTTACCATCTAAAAGAGTGATGTTAAGCAAACTATCTTTTAAGGTAAATTTAACCCCTAGTTCAACAACTTCTTGCCCAAAAGAAGCAAATGAAAATACAGAAAAGAGTATAACAACTAACCGTTTCATTTTTCTAATTATTATTTTTTGATAAAGAATCTAAATCTTTTTTTTCAATATCACTTAAAGAATTGATTCCCTGACTATTAATCTTATCCAATAATATATCAAGATGTGTTATTTTACTTTTCTTAATATAAGTCCTTTTTTTTATTTCTGGCTTATCTTTTTCTAATTGCTTAACAAGCAGAATAGGGTTGAAACCAGATTCTAAAAGTAATTTGGAAAATCCAGAACTATAAATAACTGTTTCATCATCATTAGAATACCCTACAAAAAGAAATATGTTTTTTGTTTTAAGTAAAATTATTTTTTTTACTTTATGTGTAAAAGGAAGATAGTTTTGCCAATTAATAAGTGGTGTAAATCGTATAAAATCTTGACAAACAATGATATCAAGAGCAACATCATCTGGGTTTATTTTGAGATTTTTTAAAAAACCTTTCATTTTTTTGTATGGTAAATCTTTTACATTAAGTGATATTATGTTTTCCATCATCAGTAAGTTTATTGATTAGTAAAATCTTTTATAAAGTATAATAATTACTAAAATAGCAATAAAACTTAAATTTAATACAATATTATACTTATTATTTCTAAAAAAGAAAGTAAATGTATATAAAAAACAAACTTGTTTGTCTAAGTTTAATAATCCAAAGGAATTTGCTGAAAATCCATAAAAGAGTAAGCGTTAATTAAAAAAAAAAGAAATATGGCTTTTGACAAAAGATATGTTGATTCAGGGATTCTTAAAATCGACGGCGAAAAAATTAAAGTTTATTCAATAGGTGGAACTTACATTACAATCAACGCAGGTACTGATGTAAGAAGCGCCAATTGGGCAGGAAATGAACTGATTGTTCATTTAGCTAATGGTAAAATCAGACGTTATAGCTATGAGGGATCATACAAGACTGTTTAGATTAATTAAAAAAGCAGTGGTAATAAATAACAATTATCACTGCTTATATTCTAAGTTTTCTAAATTGCCATTGGGATAATAATTTCATCAATTTTAGTTTTCCACTTCTCTACATTTGAACTTGAAGCATATATTCTGCAACTACCACATTTTATCTTAATTTGTTTGTATTGAAAATTAGGATTGAATTTTATTTCATTTTCAAATTGACAATCTAAATATTTAATTACAAGCTTATTATCAATATCAAGTCCCTGAAAACCTTCTATCAAATATGGTTCCCATTTTTTATTAAATATTTTTATATCTTCATTACCTATCATAAAAGAGAATCATATTTTTTTATCCAATTAGGTAAATCTTTTAATTGATGTTTCTTCTGATTAACCTCTGAATATTGATTACACGTAAAGCCTGCCTCTTTTAAGTCTTCGCTATCCAAACCATAATAATGTCTTGCTGATTCAGCATAAGCAATCAAACAATTCTGTGCTTCATCAAAATTTTTACCAAGATGATGACATATACATAATAAATAATGTGATTCGGTTGAATTCGGTTGAATAAACAATGACGCATTAAAACAAAAAACAGCCTTATCGAAATCGTTTAAGTAAAAATCTTCAACTTTTGAATATATTTCTTGTTGTAAACTAAAATCTTCAATCCAATCCTTAGCGGCTTCCTCATTCCAAATAGTTATAATATCTATATATTGTTTATAAGGTATTAATTTTAAAAGATTCTTTCCTTCATCAAAATATTTTTTTGCAACCTCGTCATTAGATAAATTTGGATTTGTTTCAACATGCTCCATCACTTCTAACATAAAGTCTCGGAAGTATTTCTTCTCTGGAAAATCAAAATAGTCAAAATTATCCTCATGATTGTTGTTTGCTTCTACAATATGATCACTTTTACTTTGGTCAGCTACTATATTATTAGTATTGGGTAACTGATTACCGCAACTGAAACAAAATTTAGCGTTTTGATTTGATCTTAAATCGGTTCCGCATTCTGAACAAAAATTCATAAGTTAATTTTTAAATAATATTTAAAACAAATATTATGAATAATAATTAAAAACAAAATACCAAAAATTTCTAAATATGAAGCAAAATGTATTAATTGAATAAAATTTAGATTTAAATTGCGTTAAAAATAGAATTCCTATCAAACCTTTCCAATCACCAATGGTCATTGTATAATTATTTAATTTTTACTCATAAGTTTATAATTATACAAACGGTTTTGAAGATGTTTATTTTTTTAAATTATCTCAAAATGAAAATTTTAATATATACAATAAAAAAACATAGCCATGTCAAACACATACTGTTTAATTAACAGCGAAGGGGATATTTTTGTTATTAATTTTAAAAACGAAAAAATAATAGCCAAAGCTCTTTTAGAGGGAGGAAAGGGTAAAATAACTTTTGAAGTTGATAAATTATTAGTTAATGAATTTTTAAATAATAAAATTAAATTAAAAATTTTATTAGATAATTCTTCAACGAAAACAGTTGAATATTTAGATTACGAAACAAATTCAACTTCAAAAGTGAATAAAGAACTCGTTGGAGAACTATCTTGTGGTGATGAATATTATTTTAATATCCCTGAAGGCATGATAATGTCGTATGAAAAAAGAATAGAATTAGCTATTAGAACCAATAAATCAAAATTGGATTTTAATGAAATAATGAATAGAATTAGAAACTATTTTTATATCAAAAAAAAAACCGAATTAGTTTATAACACTTTTGGCTTTAAAAACCCAATTGTAATTGAATGTGAAAAAGAATGGCGTAAAGAAAGACAACATTTTGAGGATATAGACATTCCTGTATTACATATTTGCTATGAAGAAGGTGAAAGATTAAATACAAAAAAAGTTTGTTTAAAAGAAAATTTCAATTTAGATATTAAAGAGATTAGTGAAAAAAATTTAATAGACTTAACAAAAGAAGAAATAAATTACTTGTCATATTATCGCATGAATTTTCATATAGACCTAGCTAGAAATCCCAATTTTTGGACAGAAGAAGCCAAAAAAAAGATCATTAAAAATTGGGAAGATGGTTATTCTCCATTTAGAGGGCATGTTATAACAGATATATTTTAAAAATAACAATTATTAAAATAGTTAATAGCAAAAAAAAACTTAAAAAAAGAAGTTAAATAATCAATTAAATAATTACAAAAATGGAGCTTAAGTTAAGCTCCATTTTTTATTTGCATATCCATTATAATAACATGTTGAATTTGTTAAGTCTAATTTAAGGGAGTAAAAATAGAATGATATTTTTTTTTAAAAAATATTCAAAAATATATGAATTTAAATATATTTACATATATTTGCATTATAAAATTTGAAAAGATATGGAAAATGAAAAGATAGGAGTAGGCAGAAAACTCAAAAAAGACAAAAAGGTTACTGTAAACTTATATGTACTACAAAGTGTATTAGATAAGTTTGGTGACGGGTACGAGTTAAGAGAGTTTTTATACAAGTGTATAGATGAAAAGGTAAATGGAGTGTCAGTAAATATAAAGCAAGAAGATCAAGCTTTGTTAGCCGAAATGTTAGAATGGTTTAGAATACATCGTCGTAATGAAGTTATTGATGGAGTTTTTAAAGAAGAGGAAAATAAGAATGTTAATTAAAAAAATAGAAATGAAGAAAGAAACAATAATTAAGAGAATTGAGACTATAAAGAGGTCTGGTTGTTCATACTCGATGGCAATTGATGTAATAAATGGAAAACTTGTTAGACCAACAAAAGTCGAAAAAAACAGGCGTTTTAAGTGTTATTATAATGACTGTAAGAAAGATGAAGTTACAGCTTTTTTAAAGTTGTTAAAAATAGATTATATTTTAGAAAATGATGCCCCACGTGGAGGAGCTACGGGAAATTACATAAAACTTTCTACGAAGGGAATGAGACAAACAAAAGAATACAGAGAGTGGATAAATATGGACGAAGTTCGAAAAAGAAGATTTAAAACAATAGATCAAATTTTAAATTAAATCATACTCTGGTTCAAAAAAATATAAATAATTAAAAAAAAATGTTAAATAATAAATCTAAATTTTTAAATATATGAATACACAAAAAAGCAGTTTTGGTTATGATCAAAAAAAATACTTGGACTCAATCAAAAACCTTACAAGAGCCAAAATTAACTCAAATCATTTAATGAAGAAGTTTGGTTTAACTATCGATGAGATTAAATTTTTAAATCAATTAGAAGTATTCGAGCAATACGAAGAAATTCCAACGAGAACTAATGGTATAAGAAACGGTGGATACGAACTTGCTCATCCATTATCTGTTGCTGTATTTGATTTCTATTATGGAACACAAATTATATTAAAAGAGAGTATACCAATTAATAATCACTTTTATGTTTGGCAAAATAAAATCTATAATATGACACAAACTATAATTAAAATGGGTATGGCTGAATCCATCTTTAAAAAAGTTTCTCCTGAATTATATGTACGTTGTTTTTAAATTAAAGTTATGAAAACTATATAGTAAGCCTATCAATTTGTTGATGGGCTTTTTTATTACTTGTCATTTAACAGAAAGCAAGAAATTGAATAAATCCAAATCCATTACATTAAAATTTACAGTTTGTATTTTTTAATATAGATAACTATCAAGGATAAACTAAAATTAAACAAATAAATTCAATTAATATCTAATTAGATTAATAATAAATACTAATATAAATTTCTTTATTATTTACATATCATATGTGTACCTCTTTTTTTAAATGCTAAAATAAAAAACAAAAAAACAACTTTTTATTTATTTAGAATAATATATATAGTAATCATATTGCAAAGAGGGTTCCGTCAGAGTGGCTGCTGATGGTTGTCTCCCCTCTAAAAAAGAGACCATAAAAAAGAAAAGAGACAATGAAAATTAAATTACCAACCGCATTAATACAATGCATAGATAAGCATATTAGTGAAGAAAAAGATTTTTTCCAAATTAAAGAAAAACAAAAACAACTTCTAAATCAGAAATTGATTAATTTATGGTATGTCATCTATTCTAAACAAGTAGAAGATAACTATAAAACCTTAAAGTTCTATACGAATATTCGTAGCGATGATTTTAGATCTTTTAAGTTCAAATTTAAATCTAAAACATATCAATACAATCAATTACTTTACTACTTAAACAATTGGGGTTTAATAGATATAAATCATATTTATTGCAGTAAAAAAGGCTGTAATTCATTCTCCAAATCTTACAGAATCAAAACGGAGTTCCTATGTGAGACAGAAATGACTGAAGTTGAAATTGATTTTTGCAAAATTTTTAAAAATACCCGGAATATGGATTATTGGTTAAATAAGTATCCCGAATATTCCAATTTAATTACCGATTGTTATAACACGACTATCAAGTTGGATGATTTTGTTAATTGGCTTTATAATAATAGTGGCAAAAAATTGAAAGATAAAATGATAAATGGTTTTCTTGCTAAAAGATACCTAACTTCCGAAAGAATAATCATGTATACAAATAAAGCTTTAAAATTACATTTTAAAAATTTATGGTTTAAAGTTTCAAATGAAGGAAGATTTTATAGTTCTATTACTAATTTGCCATCCGATAGTATAGAGTTTCTTGAACTTTACTCTAAAGAAATTGTAGAATTAGATGTATCAAATTGCCAACCGTTATTGTTGGCTAGCATAATTAAAAATTTAGAATATAAAAAGGACGCAGAAAATGGTGTGTTTTACGATAAAATGGCAGCCAAAATAGGAAAGAAAAGGGAAGTTTTAAAAAATTTTTCTTATAAATATCTTTTTTTCTCAAATAAAATTTTAAAATCTGGCATAATTTATAAAGCAATAAATGAATGTTACCCGTTGCTTATAGAACAGATTAACAATATAAAAAAGCAAAATAAACTTTCATTAGTATTACAAAAAATGGAAAGCTCCATTTTTATCGAACAAATCGGAAAATTACCATATCCTAAAATAACAATACATGATAGTGTTTTAGTTCAGATTGAGGATTATAATTTTTTTAAAAAAATGATTGAAAATGAATTTCAAAAATTAGATTTAAAAGTTTCTTTCAAAAACGATTTAAAAAACGAAAATACATTAATTTTCAATCAACAATAAAACCGTTCTGATACGTGATTATTGTATCTTTTCTTTTCTTGGAAATTGTTATATCTTTATATTTCAAACCACTTAAATGAATTGTATTTTCAAAATTTGAAATTTCAAAAAGAAGTTGGTTGATGTCGAATTTTTCTAACATTAATTCAAATGAATTTACCAAACCAACTTCTTTTTGTTCGATATAAAGCCCTGGCTCCGAAACATTTATTGACGCAGTTTTAGAAGTCTGAAATAAAGGAAATAGTAATAATTCATCAATTAGTAAGTCGATTTTGCATTTTTGAATTTTTTTATTTTGAAACCATACTTCAATTTGGTTTTTATTGTTATTTATTAATCCTTCCCAATGTTCGCAATTAAGATTGTCTATACTATCAACTCCAGGGGCTTTTAATAAATAATAAAAAAATGGATCAAGCAAAGCTTGGCTTAACGATTGATCCATTTTAGCAGCAACTTTTGTATAAAGAAGAATGTCATCCTCGCTTAACAAAACCTTTCTCACAACTCTATTCTCTCCAAACAAATTTATTTTTAACTTACTTGGAGTTCTATCAGAGTTCATATTTTTCAGGTTCTTTTTTAATTAAATTTTATTACTTATACGGATATTTCAAGAAATAGTCATTAAAGTTTTCTATATATTCCAAAGTTGTAGGCAGAATTTCGTCATCTCCTAATAATTCTTCAAACTCACTTTTTATTTTCGAAATATAGTCTTTGTCTAAAATTTGTGATGATGAATATTGTTTTTCGTTATTCTTTGATTTCATACTAATACAGTCTTTTTATTATATATTAAAAAACAGTATTCTATATTATTTTTTGGTTAATAATGACGAGCTTTCAAAAAAACTTCTAGCAAGTCATCATTATACATTTTTAAGTCCTTTTCGAAGTTAAAAAATTAAGCAACTAATTTTTTAACTTTTTGAATCGTACCACTTGATTTCCCAGTTAGTTTCATAATATTTCGAATAGACTGTTCTTGCTTAATAAATTTTACAATGTCTTTGTTTTCCTCTAATAATTCTTCATTACTTTTTCTATAACCTGTTTTTCTGCCAAGCTTGCCACCAGAATTGATGTATTTATTCCTTCCGCTATCAAGCCTTCTTTTAGTTTCTTGTAATTCAATGTAACTTATTGAAGATGAGATATTTAATATTAATTGAGTAGTGATATTAACCGTTTTATCTTTATTGAGGCTATTCAAATTGTAATTATCAATGATTACATTTATTTTATTTTCAGAGCATTGTTCTATAAACTGAAGCACATTAATAACTTTTCTTCCAATTCTACTGATTTCAGTAACTAAAATATTTTCAATTTTATTTTTAATAGCATACTCTAACATTTGCTTATTCATTCCATCGTTTTTAGTGCCACTTTGATAATATGCAAAGGTTTTTACGATTTCGAATTGATCTCTATATTTAGCAGTTAGTTCTTCTGTTTGACGTGTAACATCCTGTTTTGTTTCGTTTGTTGAACATCTTGCTATAATAATTACTTTTTCCATAATAAAACTATTTAAACCCAGAAAGTACATGATTTTCATGATATATCAAAATAAATCAAAGGATAAAAACGATACATTTCATAATGTGTTATTTTAAATTTTATAGATTTATTTTGATACAGTTTTAAAATGACACAAAAAAGTGTATTGTAAATTAAGAATGTTTTTTAATAAATATTAGAAAAAAACTTTATCAAAACGAAGGAAATTTCAATAACTACTGATTGACTAAAACTTCATTCTCTCTATTCTTACAGAATTTAAATTAGCTAATAACGCAACACAACGGCTTCCCACATTGTAGCTAATCCTCCTGCATCTAAAACTAATACAATTACCTTCAAGCTAAAATCTAAAATAATATTTATCTATATAAAACAGGAAACATCTATTTTAATAATTCAAATTCAATCCTAAACCGAATCCCATATCACTATCGTAATGTGTTCTTACACTAAGGTTTCTTTTTATAATATATCTTGCATCCAACATAAATTCTGTATCGGTATTTACCATAAATCCCATTCTTAAACGTTTTGAAATTGGAATGTCTTCTCTCATTAACTGCAATCTTACATTTCCATCTTGAAATACTTCAGCTTGTGCAATAACTAGCATTGGTAATGTATAATTCACACCTAAACTCAAAACAGCCCTTCTATCTTTCGTATTAACTTGTCCAAAAATGTTTTCTTCCATCTCTCCATCCATTTTTCTGTATCTCCAATCGAAACCTACAAAAGGCATTAACCATTGCATTTTTCCAATATATCTTCCTAAATGAAATTCAGCTTCATAACCGTGCATATCTTCATATCCTAAACGCCATTCTGCACCTAAACTCCAACGAGTATTTTGCATCATTGCCATACCATCATTACCATTAGTTGCAAAATCATTTTCTGCCATAAAATGAAACTTTCTATCATCTGCAAATAATTTTCTTTGAGCCAATTTAGGATTTGGTATTTCCGGATTTGGAGGTGAATTTTCATAACTAAAAACTCTACCCATACCAGACATCATGTGGTACAGGATGTGACAGTGAAAGAACCAGTCTCCTCCGTCCTCGCTTGCTGCGAATTCAATTGTATCTGTTTCCATTGGCATGATGTCGATAATGTTTTTTAAAGGAGCATAATCTCCATGACCGTTAATTACTCTAAAATCGTGACCATGCAAGTGCATTGGATGACGCATCATGGAATTATTATGCAAAACAATTCGTAAAATCTCTCCTTTTTTAATCAAGATTTTGTCAGACTCCGAAACTACTTTGTTATCCAGACTCCAAACATAGCGATTCATATTTCCCGTAAGTTCAAATTTGAGTTCCCTAACCGCCGCCTCTTTTGATAGTGCTGTACTTGTAGGGGATTTTAGCATCGCATAATTTAATGTCACGATATCAGCAAGTTCATTGGGATTGTATTTATTCTCCATATTGTTCATATCGTGTCCAGTAGAAGGATTTTTTTTATCTTTCATGTCCATACCTTTCATTTTATCGGGAGCCTCTTCTTTGGTATCTTTATTGTTCATGTCCATTGGCATTTTTTCAAAACCTTTTTTTTGCGGACCTGTAATTTCAGGATACATTACAGCATTCATGTCCATTTGGTTCAACGACATCTGCATCCCCATATCATCTAAATCTCCATTCATCTTCATCATATCGTTCATCATTTGCATCCCTTCAAAATATTTCAGTTTGGGTAAAGGCGAAATGAGTTGCTTAATCCCATTACCAATGTATAGGGAGGTGGATTTTGTCCGATCTTCTGGTGTGGCTAAAAATTCATAGGATGTGTTTTCTGCCGGAATGTTCAGGATAACGTCATAGGTTTCAGAAACTGCAATGAGCAAACGATCTACCTCAACTGGCTCGACATCATTACCATCACTGGCAACAACGGTAATTTTGCCTCCGGCGTAGGTAAGCCAGAAATTACTGGAAGCGCCTCCGTTTGACACGCGTAATCTTACTTTATCTCCTGCTTTAAACTGTGAAAGCTGGCTCTCATTTTTTCCATTGATTAAAAACTTCTCATAATAAACATCGCTTACATCCATAGCGTTCATCCGCTTCCACTCATTGACAACCTTAGTTTTGAAATAACCTTGTTGTATAGCTTCCCCATAACTTTGGGTTGTGCCTTTTTTTAATGCAAACCAATCTGAGGCGTTGTGTAACATCCTATGGACATTATCTGGGTTGATATCGGTCCATTCGCTTAACACAATCGGAATTGTTGGAAGATCATCTATTCCTTCCCTGAAATTCGGATCAGAGTTTCTTTTATTCATCACAAATGAACCATACATCCCGATTTGTTCCTGTAACCCAGAATGGCTGTGATACCAGTGTGTTCCGTGCTGACGGATTGGAAAAGAATATTTGTAGGTACTGTGTGGCTTTATTGGCATTTGGGTAAGGTTAGGTACACCATCTTCTTTATTGGGTAAAAACAGTCCATGCCAGTGTAACGATGTTTCCTCGTCGAGTTCGTTATGTACATAAATCTCTGCGGTATCACCTTCAGTAAAGGTTAATGTAGGCATTGGTATTTGACCATTCACTGCTATTGCTCTTCTTGGTTTTCCTGAAAAATCCACCACTGTATCTCGAACATATAAATCGTACCTGACTACTTTTGGCGGCTCGTCTTTTATCACTCTTTTTTTTACGGGTGGAGTAACTGTTACCTTCTCCATGTTTTTCATATCATGGCCTTTATCCGTGGCAACTTTATCTGTAGTGGACGATTTAGCTTTTTCAGGTGTTTTCTTTTTAATCGGTGTTGTGGCTTTTGGTTTTTCTTTTACTAATGCCATTCCACATTTTGGGCATTTCCCAGGCTTTGGCAAATGGATTTCGGGATGCATTACACAAGTATAAAAAGTCTGTTGCGAACTAACCTCTTCCATATTTTTCATATCATGGCTATTATCGGTTTGCGGTTTTTCTGTTGCAGCAGATTTAGCTTTTTCAGAAACTGGCTTTTTAACGGGTGTTGCGGCTTTTGGTTTTTCTTTTACCAATGCCATTCCGCATTTTGGACATTTCCCTGGTTTAGGTACATGGATTTCGGGATGCATTACACAGGTATAAAACGTTTGTTGCGCAATTGCAATATGATTTATAAAAAACAGAAAAACTATAATTGATAATTTGATTTTCATGACTTTAATTTTTTAATATTATTTTCCAATCAGCTATTCTTTTGTTTAATATCTCAATTGTACTTTTCATTTTTTCCTTATCGGCCAATGTGACTGCTCTCTTTGCTGCTGCAATTGCATTATTGTAATCTTTTAGTTCGGATGCTATTTTTTGTCTCAAATTGGGATAATAGAAATTTTCAGGTTTTAATTTTTCTGCTTCTAAGAGCCATGTCATTGCCAGTTTATAATCCCTATTAGTGCTATAGTAATAATTAGCAGCCTGAAATAACAAATTAGCATCTTGAGTTTTTCCTTTAATAACATGCTGATCTATTAAAGCTAATAAAGTATCGTCCTCCCCACTCTTTATTGGTATTTTGACCAAAGTATTTTCCCAAAGTATTTTTAGAAATGCTTCGCCTTTGCTATTGATATCATTTAATTCAATTGTAAATGTTTCGTAGAAACTTGGACTTTTTTCTATAGGGACCTTGAAACGCATCACGTCTTTTTTCTCATCATAACCAGTCTCACCGTGTAAAGAAATATCTGTGTTAACAATTATAGTCCACTCATTTATCGAAGGAATTGAGAATATTGAATAACTACCCGTTTTTAATGTATCGTTACCAAAAGAAATATCTTCGGAAGTTGTTATTACAGTACAATCACTTGCGCCAGTACGCCAAAGTTTATTAAAAGGCACTAACTCACCAAATATTTTTCTTCCTCTTACTAAAGGTCTGCTATATGTCATTTTAATTTTTGCGCTACCTACTTCTTGCTCAAACGATGCTGAGGGGCTGGCTGCTGTTGGTCTAATTTGAACTTTGTCTTGTGCTGACAGAAATACAGATTGCAAAAGCATAAAGCTTATAAGGATAGTTTTTTTCATTTAGTTTAATTTTAAAATGATTTTAATTATATTAAGTTATTTATTTAATTTTTTAAGCACTTCTTTTCAGAGTTTTAAACTTCTTAATCGCAAGGCATTTACGATTACAGATACGGAACTAAAAGACATTGCCAGTGCTGCAATCATTGGTGATAGTAATATTCCAAAAAACGGATATAAAACTCCAGCTGCTATTGGAACACCTAATACATTATAGAAAAATGCGAAAAATAAATTTTGCTTAATATTTTTCATAACTGCATGGCTTAAATTTTTAGCTTTTACGATGCCTTGTAAATCTCCTTTTACTAAAGTGATTTTGGCGCTTTCTATGGCAACATCTGTTCCGGTTCCCATTGCAATTCCTATATTGGCTTGTGCTAATGCTGGTGCATCGTTTATACCATCGCCTGCCATTGCTACAATTTTCCCTTCGGACTGTAAACGTTTTATTTCGTTTAATTTATCTTCGGGCAAACAACCTGCTTTGTAAGATGATAAGTTTAATTCATCAGCAACAGCTTTGGCTGTATTTACATTGTCACCAGTTAACATAATTACTTCGACTCCTTGTCGCATTAGCTCTTTTATGGCTTCTTTACTCGATATTTTAATTGCATCTGTAATTGATACAAAACCAACTGCAACGCCATCAACAGAGATATATGAAACGGTTTTTCCTAATTTTTGTTCTGCTATGATTTTGTTTTCTAAATCGTCAGAAACTGTTGCTTTGACTTGCTCCATTAACTTTTTATTCCCTAATGCCACTTTTTTATTCGTCACTGTTCCAGTAACTCCTTTTCCTGCAACAGCTTCAAAGTCTTTAACTTCAATTAATGAAACTGTTTTTGATTTAGCATAATTGACTACAGCTTGTGCTAATGGATGTTCACTATATTGGTTTAATGAAGCAATACTTTGTAATAAATCTTCCTCTTTGTTATCGGTTGAATAAATTTTTTCGACAGATGGTTTTCCTTCAGTGATAGTTCCTGTTTTATCTGTAATTAAAACATTTACTTTATTCATATTTTCCAAAGCTTCAGCATTCTTTATCAAAACGCCAGATTGTGCACCTTTACCCACGCCCACCATTACAGACATTGGAGTTGCCAAACCTAACGCACAGGGACACGCTATAATCAATACAGCGATGGCGTTTATAAAACCATAAACCATAGCAGGTTCGGGACCAAATTTTGCCCAAACGAAAAAGGTAATAACTGAAATAATTACAACAACTGGTACAAAATATTTTGCGATACTATCGGCTAATTTTTGAATTGGCGCTCTTGAACGAGAAGCATCATTTACCATTTGCACGATTTGAGAAAGCAAGGTTTCTGAACCTACTTTTTCAGCCACCATTACAAATGATTTATTACCGTTAATTGTTCCAGCAATTACATTATCATCTTTCTTTTTATCAACTGGTATTGGTTCGCCTGTAATCATGGCTTCATCAATACTGCTTTCTCCATCGGTAATTTTGCCATCGACAGGAATCTTGTCTCCGGGTTTTACCCTTAGTAAATCGCCTTTTTTAATGTCGTGAATAGAAATTGCTTTATCGCCACCATCAATAACCAAAGTGGCTTCGGTTGGGGCTAGTTTTAATAATTCTTTGATAGCACCACTGGTTTGACTGTGTGCTCTGGCTTCTAATAGCTGTCCTAACAAAACTAAAGTTAGAATTACTGTTGTTGCTTCAAAATAGAGTAATACTGTACCGTGTTCGGTTTTGAATTCGCTAGGAAAAATATCAGGAAAAAACATTCCGACTAAACTAAATAAGAAAGCTACTCCTGTACCAATTCCGATAAGCGTAAACATATTCAAATTCCATGTAATTATTGACTTCCAAGCCCGAACAAAAAATATCCAACATGCATAAAAAACAACAGGAAGTGATAAAATTAGCTGTACCCAATTCCATTTTGATGCATCCATTATTTTCAATAAAGGATTGTTATGTGCCATTTCAATCATTGCAATGGCGAAAATAGGAACTGTAAATACAACGGCTATTTTCATTTTCTTGACCAAATCTTTGTACGTTTTTTGGTCTTCGGTATCACTTGGATTCATAGGTATCAAATCCATTCCGCATATCGGACATGAACCTGGCTTGTCTTGAATTACTTCTGGATGCATTGGACAAGTATATAATAATTTACTTGCAGCTAGTTCAGGTGCTTTAACTAAATCCATTCCACACACAGGACAATCGCCTGCTTTTTCGTATACTTTATCGCCTTCGCAATGCATTGGGCAATAATATTTTCCTTGTGCATTGCTCGGTATATAAATTTCTTTTTTATTATCATGAGAATGCATGGAGCAACATGATTCTTCAGTTGCTTTGTTTCTTACAGAATGCTCCATAACGTTTCCTTTACTCATTTCAATGGTGTATTTCCCAACTGATATCAAAGCGTCTTGAAACTTTTCTGTTGGAATATGCTTATCCATAGTAATTGTTGCTACTGGTGGATTTAGTGAAACTTTTGCCACAACACCCTCAATAGTATTTAACGTTTTTTCGACTTTAGCGCGACAACCATCGCAAGTCATTCCAGTAATGCTGTAAGTATATATCATTTTTAATTTCAATAAATAATATAAACTAATCCTGCTAAATTCATAACAAGATTAGTTCAGATTGTTTAAGTATCATTATTTGCTTTCTTCTGTTTTTTCAGGAACAGGATCAGTTAGTTTCATACCACATTTAGAGCATTTATCATTCATTTTTCCTTGCACTTCGGGATGCATTGGACAAGCATACATTTTTTCGTGATTTTCCATCATTTTAGTTTTATCGTTCATCATTGTACTATCATTATCCATCATGGTACTGTCGTTGCCCATATTGTGGGAATCATTTATTGTAGCTTCCTTGCTTTTTTGGTTACAAGAAACCAATACGAATGCCATCACTATGGCTGAAAAGATTATCTTCTTCATTTTTTTTCATTTTTTTAAAACAATACAAAATACTATTTGATAAGCATTTTGTATTGAATTGATTATTGTTTACATTTTGCATGCTTCTGCACATTTTTTACATGCTTCTGCACATTTTTTGCAGCATTCCATGTCGTGTTTGCTGCACTCTGTTGAACACGCTTCACAACATTGTACACATAACGCGCATAGAGCATCTGAAAATTGTGAACCTCTAGCACATAATCTGGCACATAATGCACAAATGTCGGCACAATCACGACAAATCTTAACACAATCTAAATGGCCCTTTTCTGTTAAACAACCATCTGCACATTTTTCACATTCAACCATACAGGCTAAACACGCTTCGATACTCACTTGAACATTTTTCATTGTAATAATTAATTAATTGTAGATTAATTTCTACACAACAAAGTTCAATTATTACTTTACTTAAATCATTGTAAAACTTTAGTTATGATTTGTATAATTTATATATCTTCTATTTGAATACGGTTATTATTTTTAGAGCTTTTGAATGCAGTTGGTGTAAAACCCGTTACTTTTTTAAATTGATTGCTTAAATGTGCCACATCACTATACTGCATTTTATCAGCAATTTGACTTAATGAAAGTTCATCGTAAATTAATAGTTCTTTTACTTTTTCAATCTTTTGAGAAATATAATAATGCTCAATAGTTGTTCCTTCCACATCTGAAAATAGATTGCTAATTGTATTGTAATCCTGTAATAAATCTTGTGATAAATATTGAGATAAATTGATTTTCAATACTGTATTTTGATTATGCACTAAATCAATAATTAAATTTTTAATTCGTTCCACACTTTTACTAACTTTATTATCTAATAATTCGAAACCAAGTAATTGAAATCTTTTTTCTAATTTTTCTTTTTGATTTTCGATACTCTCTTCAAGAATTTCTACATTTCCTAAATTAACAGTAATAATGTGTAGCCCAAGTTTTTCTAACTCTGACTTCACTACTATTTTGCATCTGTTGCATACCATGTTTTTAATATGTAGTTTCATCCTTGAAGTCTTAAATTGTTTTTGCTATTTTATCCATAATAGAATGGTCTGAACCAAATTTGCAAATTGCATCACAATTGGCTCTTAATTCTGAAAACAGAATGTATTTGATATTCATTTTCGAGTTCTTTATAACGGGTCTATTAAGTTGCTTGACAACATCTTTTTCGCGACTGTCAGGAATTATTATATAAAATACTTCATCACCATCGGAGATACTAAAATGTAAGTCAGAAAGCCGAAGAATTCCTGAGTAGATACTAGTACTTTTCTCTACTTCAAATGCTCCAATAATATTGTTGGTTCCTTTTTCAAACCAAAGCACATCAATTAGTTTTATTGTATTTTGTGTTTCTTTATCACAAGGCAATTCAGGAAATTTATTCATAGAGATAAAAGAAAAACTTTGCCCGTTGAAAGCTTTGCTTTTGTCATTACTAGCAGGCGTGACATCAAAACCTAACGAAGCTCCGATTTTTAATAAATGGTATTGCATTTCGCTATGTAAGTTCTCTTCTTGCTTTTCTTCTTGAATTTCCTTTTGTCGTTTCACTATGTTTTTTTCAAACTTATTGCGCTCCTCTTCACTCAAGTATTCATCATTACCAATCAACATTTTTTGTGTTCCAATTTCAAAACACAATCCTGAAATTGCTCCCAAATCATTAGATAATTCGGATTTATGTGAGCTGTTAGTTTCGAGAAGTGTTTCTCTAATTTTTAGGTATTCTGTCCAACTCCCTAGCTTCTTTTTGTCTTTGTATAAAAAATTAAATCCGTTGAGAATAGCAGTATTGAACGGTGGAAACCAAGTAGGATGTATGAAGTATAAAATACTGGCAACAGCCGGACCAAGACCTTTTATTTTTAGCGTGTCTAATTTTACAATCTCTTTTACAACTTGTTCTTCAGTTTTAGCATTAATGCAATTTTCGAGGAACTGACCAAAAGCGATTTTGTTGTTTTGATTTTCGTAAATATCAGGAATACGCAACTTGGGTTTCCAATAAAAAGGATGTGAAACACCAACAAAAACTTGCTTTTGCTCTGCAATGCAACTCAATACAAACTCTAAACTACTGTTCTTGAAATCGTTTGGGAATGATTTGTTTTTTATATCTTCAATAACCTGTAAAACACCCCGCCTTATAGTTCGGAATGCTTTTAGTCTTTGATCATTGTCAACAAACCAGGTATTATAAACACTTTCGTTGTCTTTTTTGTATTGTTGTATTATTTGATTTAAATTGTTCATCCTTACTATTTTAAATTACATTTTCATGCCTTCCATCGGGTCGCTGCCTTTACGGAATTTATATTCACTATTGATAGCATAGGCTCCTGTTATCACAACTTTTTGACCATTAGGAATTTTTGTTTTTATTTCTATAAGTCCGTTGGTTTCGATTCCTGTTTCTACCATTAGATTTTCATAAACACCAGGCTTCTTTTCTATCCAAATGTATGATGCGCTTTCTTCTCTAATTACCGCATCGGTTGGAATATATATTCCTTTACCTCCGGTAATCCTCAACATTGCGATAGCCTGCATCCCTGGTTTTAAGATTTGAGTTTGATTTGGTATTTCAAATCGAATCAAAAGTAAACGGGTTTCCGGATTTATTTCCGGATTTATAAATGATACTGTGGCACTTATTGATTTCTCGGGGAAATCGGCAAATGTTATTGTAGCAATTTGGCCGATTTTGAGGCTTTTGAAGTAGTTGATATTAACTTGTGTTTCAAGCCAGAGTTTACTTAAATCAGTTATCTTGATAATTGGAGCACCTTCCATGATATAACTACCTTCAACAGCACTTATTTCTGAAATTGTACCACTAACAGTATTGTAAAATGTGGTATAGGGTGAAACATCTTTATTACTTTTAATATGCTCAATTTGACTATTCGACAGACCATAGAAGAGGAGTTTTTGTTTGGCCGAATTCAATATGTTTTTTGCGTTTTTACCAAAATCACCAGGCATTTCAAGTTGTTTAAATGCTGTATAATAGTCTTGTTTTGCTATTGCAATATCTTCACTATATAATTGATATATTGGTTGGTTTAAAGTTATATAATCACCGGTAGATTTGAAATATAGTTTTTCAATTCTACCCATTGCTTTTGATGAAAAAGTTTTGGATTTTTCTTGATTGAATGTTAAAACACCGGTATAATTTTGTTCTACATTATTTTGTGTTTGCTCGATAACTTGGGTTGTAATATTGCCAAGTTGTATTTGTTGTTTACTTAAGCTTATTTGGTTTGCTTCATTTTCATCACGTTTTACAGGTGTTAACTCCATATGGCAAATAGGACACTTGCCCGGTTTGTCTTCTTTCACCTGGGGATCCATAGAACATGTATAAAAAGTTGTTTCTTTATTTTTATCATGTTGAGAATGCTCTTTTTTATCAGTCACTGAATGGTCTTGTTTTTCTTTAGAATTGCAAGCCATAAGTATCAACACAAATAATAAAAGGATGCCTATTTTATTTGATTTTTTCATATTTACTCCGTTTTAATAAAGCTTTCGCTATCGATTAAATATTGTGCATTTTTTGCAATGGTATCTTTTACTGAAACACCAGTAATGATTTGAATATACTCTTTCATTTCAAATCCTGTTTTTACCGGTGTTGCCTTAAAACCATTCTGAAATTTGATAAAAGCGATTTTTTTATTTCCAGTACTTACCAATGCATTTTTTTGCACCCAAATACCGCTTATTGATGTCGTTTTTATGATACCCTGCAATCTCAATCCTATTGGCAGATTGAGTGTGTTATTGTTTAAATAAACCCTAATTCTATTGGTTCTGTCGGCAGCATTAAATTGAGTTTCAATAAAATTAATTTTGGTTTCTATCGATTGTTCACCATTGAGTTCAGACGTTATTTTAATGGCTTGATTTACTTTAATAAGTCTACTGCTTTCTTGTGTAATATTGAATATTCCCCAAACTTTAGCTGTATTTACTAATCTAAAAACAACCTCTCCCTTTTTCACATAGTTTCCTTCTTTTAATTCCAGTCTTTCTGTACTGTTGTTCATGTTTTGCATCGCGGAATTTGATGGAGTAACCATTGTTTCTGTTCCCATCACTATTCCATTTGAAGGACTGTAAATAGCTATTTTAGGATTAGCCTTTTTGGAATTAGCTAAAGTGTTTATTTGATTTTGAGTCATGCCATAAAGCAATAGTTTTTGTTTAGATGCCTCAATGATTGAATGGTTTTCGCTATCATTTGAAATTAAATAAATAAAGTTTTCCTGTTCAGTTAAAAGTTCAGGACTGTATAAATCAAATAATTTTTGTCCTTTATTAATACGTTGGTATTTGAAATTCACATACATTTTTTCTATTCTGCCACTTATTTTGGCTGAAATATTTATGGCTGAATTTGGGTCATAAGCGATAATACCCGGAAGATTGATTTCACTGCTCAATGTTGAGTCTATTGCTGTTGTGGTTTGAAATTTACCTACTATAAAGTTATCTGTAGGCTTAATGACATTTTCGAGATTATGGTCTTCATTAGCATGATTGTCGGTTACTTTTTTTACTAAAGTCATTCCGCAAATAGGGCAGTTTCCCGGTTTATCTCTAATGATTTGCGGATGCATTGAGCAAGTATAGACATCAGGTTGATGAGAGCCTTCTACATGCTCTTTGGGTTTTACTATAATGAAATAGATGATAGAACCGATTATGGCTATTGCGCTTAAAATCAAACCATATTTGATGTACTTATTCATAATTACTTAATTTCCAATTGTTTTTCGATTTCTACCTGAGTGTTTAGTATGGACAACAATTTGTCTAGTGCATCCATTTGAGCCATATTCAAAGCTTCCCAAGCATCTAAGACAACAAATAAATCCCCCGTGTTATTTTGCCAAGCTAATACTGCGGTGTCATAATTTTTACGCAATGATGGAATAATGCTCTTTTCGGAGATAGTGTATTGTTTTTTGAGGTTTGAAAGTTCTGTATTCATACCTAAAATCATACCAACTGTTTCATTTAAAATCATTTGTTTTTGCCAATTAAGACTTTCGTTTTTAATTTGAAAACTACTAATGTTGGCTTTGTTCATTTTAGTTGACCAAGGCATAGGAATAGTTATCATACCCATCAGTGAGAATTGTTGTGGCTGCTGTCCAAAAGCAAACATGTGGTCATATTTTATTCCAAACTCGGGCAATAGTTTTGACTTTTCAACTTCAACTCTCAGTTGATTTATTTCTATGGCTCTTGTTATAGCATTTATATCGCTTCTGTTTTTAGAAATTAAAGTGGTGTCTAATAATTGTGTGTTGTATTCCTTTAGTTCGAATGTTTCTTCAATTTCAAACACGGTATTTTTATCTCTTGACATTAGTGTGTTGAGCATAATTCTTTTTTGTGAGATATCATTCTGAAGCATTATAATCATACTTTCCAATTCATTGTATTGAGATTTTGCTTTATAATAGGTTGAGAGTTTATCCATATTGTACTGATACCTTATTTCCATGCTTTTTATCATGTAGTTTAATAGTAGTAAATTATCATTGGCCACCTTGGCTTTTTTATTTAGTATTAGCCATTGATAGTAATTTGTTTTGGCTAAGGCATAAAGCTGATTTAAAGTGTAATTTTTGTTTTCTTTTTCAACAGACGACATGGCACTCATATACTTGTATTCGGCATTTTGTTTTTTTGCATTGGGAATCATTTGTGAAACTCCAATCATATAACTGCCCATACCCGGGCTCATATCATCTGCCTTCCACATTTTAGTATTATAGGGCGCCATAAAAAAACCTGTTTCTACTTGAGGTGCCATCCAGCTTTTAGCACCTTTTGCAGCGGCATCCATACTTTTGATATCAGCATCGTACATTTTTAGCTGTGGATTATCGGTTTTGATTGTGCTCAAAATATTTTCTAACGAAAGTATTTGTGCATTAGCAGTTGTAAAGCTTAAAATCAAAAAGCTTATAACGATATTATATTTATTCTTTAACATCTATAAGTTCTATTTTGCCTTTAGTTTTTAATTCGTGAAGTTTCACCATTTCAAAAACAATAGGAGTTACTAATAATACATAAATTGTAGAAGTAATTGTCCCTCCGATAAGAGGAACTGTTATAGGCAACATCACATCGGCACCTGTACCTGTTGCCCAAAGTATCGGAATAAGACCAAATAAAGAAACAGATACTGTCATTAATTTTGGTCTCAATCTTTTTGCTGAGCCATCAATAATGTATTGTTTTAATATGTCTTCTGTAATTGTTTGTGAACTATTGCCATGTTTTTCGACCATTTTGTTCATAGATTCATTTAAATAGATTGTCATTAACATTGCTGTCTCTATGGCCATTCCGAAAAGTGCAATAAACCCGACTGCAACCGCGACAGATAGATTTATACCATAAAAGTAGACCATAAAAATACCTCCTATTAAAGCAAAAGGTACTGTTATCATTGTTATCAGTGCTTCCTTCATTGAGTGATAGGTAAAATACAATATAAGGAAGATAATTATTACCACTATTGGTAATATCATACTTAGTGTTTTATTTGCTCTTAACTGATTTTCCCATTGACCACTCCATTCGATGTAATACCCTTTAGGCATTTTAGACATCATTGAATTTAATTTTTGCTGGGCCTCTTTTACGGTACTTCCCAAGTCTCGGTCACGAACATTAAACAGCACACTTCCTCTTAGCATAGCGTTTTCACTATTTATCATGGGAGGTCCATCACTTATTTTTACCTCTGCAACTGTTTCTAGAGGGATTGGACCATATTGCATCGTTTGGACTTGCAATTTTTTGAGTGCCTCAATACTGTTTCGATACTCTTGGGCATATCTGGCATTTACTGAAAAGCGTTGTCGTCCTTCAATAGTAGTTGTTAGTTTCATTCCTCCGATAGCGGCTTCTACTACTGCATTAATATCATCAATTGAAAGACCATATCTTCCCAACATTTCCCTTTTTGCCTCAATATCAATGTATCTCCCACCGGTTATTGGCTCCGCATACAAATCTTTTACACCCGAAGTACCTTCGAGTGCTTTTTTAATTTTTTGAGATAAAGCATTAATGGTATCTAAACTTTCGCCATAAACTTTAATTCCAACATCAGTTCGAATACCGGTTGAAAGCATGTTTATTCTATTAATTATAGGCTGTGTAAAACCGTTGGTCACTCCCGGGATTTGTAGTTTGTTATTTATTTCGGTAATGATGTCATTCTTTGTTTTATTCTCTCTCCATTCCTTTTGAGGTTTTAATAAAATGATTGTTTCAATCATACTGATAGGGCTATTATCAGTAGCAGTATTGGCTCTACCGGCTTTTCCTAAAACATGATTAACTTCGGGAATTGATTTTATTAGTTTGTCCTGAACCTGCAAAATTCTTTTTACTTCCGAGTTAGAAACATCGGGTAAAGTAACCGGCATGAAAAGTACTGAACCTTCATCTAAAGGAGGCATAAATTCAGAGCCTAAGCGAGTAAACATAACTATGCCGATTATTAAAGCAACCACATTAAATCCTAACACAGTTTTCCTCCATTTCAAACAAAAAACCAAAATAGGAGTGTATACACTTTCCAGTTTTTTATTGATTGGGTTTTTATTCTCTGGACGAAGTTTACCTTTTAATAAAAAGCTTATAAGGACCGGCGTAAGGGTGATGGCTAAAAAAGCATCAACAATTAGAATGAATGATTTTGTCCAAGCCAATGGGCTAAATAACTTTCCTTCCATACCTGTAAGTAAAAAAACAGGCAGAAAAGAAGCAATTACGATTAGTGTTGAGTAAAAAACACCCGGACCCACTAATTTTGATGAATTCTCAATTAGTTGTAGTTTCTCGTCAGAGGATAAAGGGTCATGCTCCTTTTTAAATAAATTTTTAATTTTTTCTATCATAATACCAGCTTATTTGTTATCATCCATTTCTTCCTGCTTCTCTGAGATTGTCCTGTAAGCGTTTTCTACCATTACAATACCATCATCGACTACAACACCAATAGCGAGTGCAATACCGGTTAGTGACATAATATTAGAAGAAATTCCAAATGCTTCAAGCAATATGAAGCCAATTGCTACCGATATAGGAAGTTGAATCAAGATTATAAGCGCACTTCTCCAATGGAATAAAAAGATTAAAATGACTAGTGAAACAGCTATCATTTCTTCTATAAGTGTTCCTTTGACAGATTCAATAGCTTTTTCGATTAACTCACTTCTATCGTACGAAGTTTTGAATTTCACCCCTTCGGGCAATCCTTTTTCAACTTCTTTCATTTTTGTTTTTACCGCTTTTATGACTTCATCTGCATTTTCGCCGTAACGCATTACTACTATACCACCCACTACTTCTCCGTTTCCGTTTTGGTCAAAAATACCGAGACGTAAATCACCACCCATTTGCACTGAACCTATATCTTTTACCTTAACCGGAATAGAATTGTAATTTTTAATTGAAATATCCTCTATATCTTTAGTGTTCTTTAAGTAACCTAAACCTCTGATGATATATGACATATTGCTCATTTCAAACTTTCGCCCACCAACATCATTGTTATTAGCTTTGACAGCATTCATTACTTCCATCATGCTTACATTATAATATTGCATTTTTAATGGATCTAAAACCAATTGGTATTGTTTTTCAAAACCACCAAATGAAGCCACTTCTGCTACACCTGGTACAGTTTGTAGTGCAAATTTCACATACCAATCCTGTAACGCTCTTTGTTCGCCTAAGTCCATACCGTTAGCTTCTAAATGGTACCAAAAAATATGACCAACACCAGTGCCATCTGGGCCTAAGGAAGGCACTACATTTTGAGGTAATAATCGTTGGGCATAGTTAAGTCTTTCTAAAACCCGAGTTCTTGCCCAATAGACATCAACATCATCTTCAAAAATTATGTAGACAAAACTCATCCCGAACATAGATGCCCCGCGAATGTTTTTTACTTTTGGAATTCCCTGTAGGTTGGAAACCAGAGGATAGGTTACTTGGGCTTCGATTACCTGCGGACTTCTTCCCATCCATTCCGTAAAAACAATAACCTGATTTTCTGACAAATCAGGGATGGCATCAATAGGATTTTGCTGAACACTGTATATCCCCCAACCAAACAAAACGGCTGCCACAAGCAACACAACATATCGGTTTCTAAGAGAGAAGGTAATTAGTTTTTCTACCATAATTAATAATTTTCTGAAGTGTTATCTTCTTCATTGATTGACTCAATCCATTGGATTATAGTTTGTTTTTGCGTTTCAGTAAGTACTGCATCATGATGTAACAAAGTATAAGAACTTAATGGCATTTCACCAGATTTAATTTGTTTACTGATTGCTTCTAACTTACTTTGCTGTTTTCGATTAGAATAGCCACCAAATTCATTGAAATTTAATTCTTTTTTTCCGTCACTAATATGTGCATCTACAAAAATTCTGGCAGGTTGAACATAATCGTACCACAAATACTTGGTATTATTACTATGACAATCATAACAGGATGTCTGAATTAGCTTTGAAATATTCTTTGGGGTATTAGTTGTGATAAGAAAATCATTTGTATAAACCTGCCCCGAATTTTGATTTAGGGCAGGTTGATAGAATTGTATTGCTATCAATACCAAAAAAAGCGCTATGCCTACTTTTTTTAATATCCTTTTCATTTTATAACGTTTTTTTTAAACTACCACAAGTAAGCATCTGAGAACCATAAAAAGGATTTTTTATTTCTTTAGTTTCGCTAATCCAAATAGCACCTTTTCCATCATTATACATTGGGCAATAATCTTGATACAATTTTTGTTTAGTGCCAAACATTTTAATTAAATCATTGATGTCTTTACTAAGTATAGCAAAATGTTCTCTTTGGTGGTCAATTTTACCTCCATTGTCTCCAATGTGCTCTGCGTGTTCTTTTGCATCATTAGCAATATCTAAATATTCTTTTTTCTGACTTGGCGTTAAACTAGTTGTACTAATAGCACTAAACACTTTGAATAAGGATTTTCCTGCACTTGCAGCAGTTTTAGCATCATCTTTTGTTAGTGCATTTTTAATTTTTAAATAGTTTGTAACTATTTCGTTTATTGAAAATGAAGTAGTAGTTATTTTTGTTTCAATTACTTTTTTTTCATTACTTGGCTGTTTTGTAGAGTCTTTATGTTCGTGAGTTCCGTCATTGTGATTGTGAACTTTCTCAGATTGAGGTACAGGTTCAGTTAATTCCATTCCACATTTTGAGCAATCTTCACCTTTTTTTCCAATAACTTCTGGGTGCATTGAACAAGCAAATAACTCATTTGAATTTACTGAATTGTTGTTTTCTGTTTCTTTAGTTTTATGATTACAAGAAACTAAAGTGATTGCCAAAATAGCCGTTAAAATAAGTGCTTTCATGATTTTAAATTTTTTAAGTTAATGTGTTAATTTTTTTATTTGTAGCTATGCTCAGTACCTTGCTCGTGGTAATGTTTATTAATTTCTTTAGGTAAGCCTTCAAGCTTTCTTTCTTTAGAAAATATAGTCGAAATTGATTTTCCATTGATTTTAAAAGTTAAATAAATGTCAGTGTAAGTATATGCATTTATTTCGTTTACAATAAAAGCATCTGTATCTACATTTGTAAGTTCCACTTTTTTTGATTTTCCATCGGAAAATAGTAATGTAGCTGTTCCTTTTATTTTAGAATTACTAATTGGTGTTAATTTTTCATCAAAAAAGAAAAAATATACTTTGCTATCCTTCATTAAAGTTTCAACATGATAGCTTTTTACTTTTATGATTATTCCATTATGAGGGCCATTAGAATCCTTCCCCTTTTGTGCAAATAAATTCATCATAGGCATTATTGCAATTAATATTGCAATAAATATTTGGTTACTTCTTTTTACAATTTTATTCATTATTCAATTTTTTATAGTTAATTTTCATTTAAAGAAATTGATTGAAGTTTAATTTTTATAAGCTTTGTAATATGAATAAGTCCCAATTGATGTATTAATAAAATCAATTTCTCTTACCTCTTTAAATTTTGCCTCTGAAATGTATTTTGTCATTAAACCATTTACATTGTCATTTGTTGTTTTAAATCCATCAAGTAATTGAACTAAATAGAATGAAAAACGCATCCATTTTGTTTTTGATTCTCCCCAATCCCCAATGATTAGTTCGCCATTTGGTTTTAATATTCTATTAATTTCTATCAGACATTTTAGCTTTGTTGTTTTATCTAATTGATGAAATACGAGAGAACTATATACCTTATCAAATGAATTATCTTCAAACGGTAATTTATTTCCATCGTACAAAAAAAGCGGTGCGTCAATTCCAAACTTATTTAATTTATACTCAGCAATTGATTTAATCTTGGGGTCGATATCTACTCCTTGTATGTTACAATTAGGAAAGCGTTGTTTAAGAATAATAATGTTTTGGGCTGTTCCAAAACCAAACTCTAATATTTTTTCATCTTCTTTAAGGTTAACATAATCTACTAATCTGTTTCTGAATTTTTTCTCAGGCATAGTTATTTTGATAGCTAAATCGTAGTAATCGCTTAAAAAATCATAACCCAGAGCAGGAATAAACTTTTTTGTACTCATTTTATCTTTGTTTTTTTAAATTGAAAAAAGTATAATATAAATTGAAATAAAAACCATTTGGCGCTGTGCGTAACATTGAACTGATTAGTTCTTGACGGTATGCAAAATCTATACGTGCTTGACTATTAAAAATAAATTGCACAGCAGGCATAACATCCAAATATGATTTACCATTTTCATTAATAGTTTGTCCAACAAATTCAACCATCAAATTGATGTTGGTTTGCTTAAAACTAGTGTACTTTTTTGGGTACATCAATTTACCAAAAGAAAGTGTATAATTTGTTGCATTATCGCCAATATTATCTGGAAATGGATAACTGGGTTTGTTATCTAAAGCTTTCTCAAAACTTACTGAAGAACTTATAGCTACTTTTTTAATCAATTTTGTAGCAATAATTCCTGTTTCAAAACCAGAATTGTGCCCTAAAATTTCAATTTGTTCTTGATGAATATCCGAATTATTGAAACTATATCTT
Source organism: Bacteroidota bacterium (assembly GCA_040385445.1). Taxonomy (GTDB): domain Bacteria; phylum Bacteroidota; class Bacteroidia; order Flavobacteriales; family Flavobacteriaceae; genus Flavobacterium. Next base: position 29,414 of record JAZKHI010000065.1, read on the forward strand.
CCATAAGCTGCTAATCTGAAATGACTATTTAAATCATCCGTTGAATGAAAACGATATTTTGTGTAAAAACTACCACCTTCTGTAACCAAATCGTTATTTCTATTACTTACAAAAGCGGAAGCGCGAAACATTAAATTTTTATTTAAGCCATACGTAACTTCAGGCATAAAATGGTAATTATAACCCGATTCAAATTTTTCTTTAAAAGCGGATTGCATTACGTTAACCGCAAGTGAATTTGCTGGTACATTACTAGCAGGATCAGTAATTACAAATAATTCTTGACTAAAAATATTTTGACAATTTATTAGAACAAAAAATAAAAGAATTTTTCTCATTAGTTTAAAATTTTAATATGAAAATCATCTTCGCTATTTGCAACATAAGTGGCAATATCCTTGTATGATTTAGATAATTTCTTAAACTCTTTTTCTGTCACATATCCTTTATCAACAACTTGAAATTGAATTTCGTTAGTGTTACTTTTTTTGTCATTAATTAATATATAAGGACTTTTACTAAGCGTTTCAGATTTTGCAGTGATTATTAAAGAACCAATGAAAAAACCTGCTTTTTCAACTTTTTCTTTAAATGTTTTTGGACTTAATTCATTTCCTTCTTTAAGTGTTACCGTGAAAGTATTTGTATTTAAATCGGTTTCTACATTAGTAACTTCAGGCAATGCTTTAAGTTGTTTATTTATTGCATTTGAACACATGGAGCAAGTTAAACCTGTTGCTCTAATTTCTGCTTTTACAATTTGAGCATTACTTTTTATTGAAAACATCAAAACCATTGATGCAACTACCATATAAACTTTATTTATTTTTTTCATTTTTCTTTTCTATTAATTTAATTATTTCTTCCTCTGTTGGATTTTTTTCAATTAGAATACCTTCTTGATTAAACAAATATTTCGATGGTAATTCATCAACACCAAACTGTACAGCTGTTTCGGCATCAAAACCTTTGGAATCTGTCAATTGCGTAAATTTAATTTTATCCTTTTCAATAGCTTTTAGCCATTTATTTGTATCAGTATCTATTGAAATTCCTATAATTTCAATTTTATCTGAAGTAACTTCATTATGTAACTTTACTAATTTTTTATTACCTAAACGGCAAGGTGCACACCAAGATGCCCAAAAATCAACAAGTACATATTTCCCTTTAAAAGATGTAATGTTTACATCTTTATTATTACTACTTTTTAAAGTAACTGATGGTATTGTATCACCAACATTAATCTGTGCATTTATTGAGATCGTGAAAATTGTAAATATTACTATATAATATTTTAATTGATTTTTCATTAGCATAATAGTATTATAGTTTCATATAAAGCTAAATCCAATTTAGTCATGGATTTAGCTTTTTAAACAATTACATTTTAATAACAATACCATTTGGTTTTTTTCCAACGTTGATTGTTTTAGTTACTAAATGATTACTGGTATTAACAACTGAAACTGTATTAGCTGTTTGATTAGTTACATAAGCCGTATTACCATCTGTTGTGAAAGCAATTGCGTGAGCACCAGCACCTGTGTTAAGTGAACTTCCATGCATCCACATATTCATCCCTGCATCCCAAGTCCAATAATGTACTTTTCCATTCATTGGGTCAGAAACCCATAATTCATTTTTAGAACCGTTATAAGAAGCAATTCCAGGCATGAAACCTAAAGTAATTGTTTCTTCCACTATATCGGTTGCTACATCAATAACAGAAATGGTTTGTCCATCTTCATTGTCTACATACATTTTGTTATTACTTCCTGTCCAAGCACCAACAGGATTATCTCCTACAGTAATAGTTGTAATTATCGCTTTTGTTGTTGTGTTTATAACTGTTATACTGTCATCATCACCATTTGCGACATATGCTTTTGAGCCATCTGAAGAAAATGTTAGTTCTGCCGCCATCATTCCAACATTAATTGTATTTAATAACGCATTCGTAGTAGCATCATATACCAGAACTTTGCTATTCATTTCATCCATTTGAGGTACCCAAATTTCATTTCCGTTAGGAGAATAGATTGTGTTATGGTTCATTAAAGGAAGGTTGTTATTTTTTATAATTGAACCATTCATTGCATCGATAACTAATAATTTACCGTTCATCCCAGATGTATTTAATCCAGAATGCCCGGCGCTTAAGTCCATACCAGGTACTCCAATTGCTAAATGATTTTGATGAGATGAGATGTGGTGTGGCCACATAATCATATCCGAACCTGTTCCCATCAATGGGATGGTTGCTGTAACTTCGTTAGTCGATAGTTTGATTACTGATACTGTTGCATCTTCTCCATTTACTACATAAGCGGCAGGATAATCAACATTAATAGTTGGCATATTCATATTGTCATCTTTGTTGCAAGAAGTAACTATTAGTAAACCTGCACCTGCTATTGATAAAATTATTTTTTTCATTTTTTTAAATTTAAAAGTGTAAAAGTTTATAATTATTTGATTGTTTCTGTAACTTTACCACAGCTTAACATCATTGAACCATAGTAAGGATTTTTCACTGCATTTTCTTTACTTAACCAATTGGCACCTTTACCATCATTATACATTGGACAATATTGAAAATAAACTGGTACATCATACTTTGCAACTTTTAACAACGCATAAATATCTTTCGATAATGTTGTAAAATGATCACGTTGGTGTTTGATGTCTTTAGTGTCAGCAATGTGCTCCGAATCTTCTTTTATTTGATTTAAAACTTTCATCCAAACCATGTGAACATCCATTTCCAGTTTGCCCATTTCTACATTGTTAATTGCTATAAATAATTCCTTTGACGCAATTGAAGTAGCATTACCATCAGAAGAAATCATAGCATCTTTTACTACAAAATAATTATCAAAAACAACTTTAAGTTGATTGACTTCTTGAACTTCTACTTTTGGTGTTTCTGTATGGTTTCCATGATTATTATGATTTTTAGTAGTTTTTTCTGTTTTGATTTCTGCTTTAACGGGAACTTTAGCAACTCTATCATACTGACAACATCCATGAAGATTGTTATACACATCATCTGGAGCAAGGAATTTATCACTATCATAACCCGCTAATGCAATTCTCTTTAGAATTTCGTCTTGATTTGTTTTAGTTGCATCATAAGTTAAAGTTGCCATTTGAGTTTCTTGATTCCAATCAACCATAGCAACCTTTTTGATAGTTCCTGTTTTTTCGATTTTAGTTTCGCACATTCCACAGTTACCATAGATTTTAACTGTTTCTGTTTTTGCGTTTTTTATTTGCGCATTAATTGTAATTGATAGCAATACAAAAGTTGCTACCATTATTTTTATAAATGAATTTTTCATTTTTAAATAATGTTTAAGTAATCAAAGTAATTTACTTTGATTTGTTGATAAGATAAATTTGATTTAAATAAACAGTTGAAAATAAGTACAATGATAACCTACAGAGGTAAAACCATGATTACTAATAAAACTGTTAGAAATTATAGCTTTTCAGCTATGAATTTGACACACTTATGGCTGTCAAAATTTGAATTTAGCTTATTTTAGGGATTAGCCAAATTGAATAAAAACCATCTAAGATTGATGGTGTTGCGTATGAAAATTTAACCTTCACTATTGAAGAATAGCTAAAAACATTATTTTTAAAATTAATTTCAGATAAAAAACTTACTGAAGAAGGTGAGCACGTTGAAGAACAACTACATTTTGAATGACCGCAATCTCCGTTACACCCTTTGTCATCTTTGCTTTTAGAACTGTCGTTACCACAACAACTCTTTTTTTCTGTATTTGTAGATGAAACCTCTTTCTCACAAGTATGTTTTGAATTAGAGCTACCACAAGCTATAGCAGTATTAGGCATAAAGAATATGCCTAAAAGAACTACTAATATGATGTGATATTTTTTCATTTTTAACTTTAAAACATCACAAATGTAATAAAAACTTACTATTTTATGTTAAATATGATGTTAAAAATATTAAAACTTCATTCTTTGAATTCTCACTGCATTTAAAATAGCCAATAAAGCTACACCAACATCTGCAAAAACAGCTTCCCACATGGTTGCTAAACCACCCGCTCCGAGAACTAAAACAATTGCTTTGACACTAAATGCTAAAATTATGTTTTGCCAAACTATTTTCTTGGTTTGTTTACCTATGTTTATTGCCAAAGGTATTTTACTTGGTTTATCATCTTGAATAACAACATCTGCGGTTTCTATTGTTGCATCGCTTCCTAAACCACCCATCGCAATACCTACGTTACTTAAAGCAACTACAGGTGCATCGTTTACACCATCTCCAACAAAAGCTACAGTTTCGTTTTTAGCAATAATTTCTTTTACTTTATTTACTTTATCTTCTGGAAGTAAATCTCCAAAAGCATTTGGAATTCCAAGTTTTTGAGCTACAAATTGAACTACTGTATTTTTATCACCACTTAGCATAGTAATTTTTATACCTAATGCTTTTAGTTTGTCAATTGTGAGTTGTGCATCTTCTTTTATACTGTCTGCAATAGTTAAATAACCAACAAACTTTTTATCATAAGCTACAGCAATTAAAGTATAAACTATACTCGACGGGTCAACGTCATAAGCAATAGAAAATTTATCCATTAATTTAAAATTACCAACTAATAATTCTTTTCCGTTTACATTTGCTTTTAATCCGTGTCCTGATATTTCTTCCACATTTTCCAAAACAATTGTAGTATCAATATTTCCAACAAATTGATGTATAGCAGTTGCTACAGGGTGCGTACTTTGGCTTTCTAAAGCATTAACCAGTTGCAAAATATCGGCGGCATTGAAATCTGGATTAAACACCACTTCTTGAACTTTAAAAACTCCTTCAGTCATTGTACCTGTTTTATCCATTACAACATTTTGAACAGAAGCCATTACATCAAGGAAGTTACTCCCTTTGAATAGTATTCCGTTTTTTGAAGCTGCGCCAATTCCTCCAAAATACCCTAAAGGAATACTAATAACTAATGCACAAGGACAGGAAATAACTAAGAAAATTAACGCTCGATATAACCAATTATTAAACTGATAATTTTCTACAAAAAACATTGGTAACACACATATTGCAACGGCTAAAGCAACAACAATTGGGGTGTAAATTTTTGCAAATTTTCTAATAAATAATTCGGTTGGTGCTTTTTTAGCTGTTGCATCTTGCACCATTTCAAGAATTTTTGATAATTTACTATCCGTATAAGCAACGGTTACTTTTACTTGACAAACCGAATTTAAGTTTATCATTCCTGCTAAAACTGTTTCCCCTTTTGCTTTTGTGTCTGGTTTACTTTCGCCTGTTAATGCAGCTGTATTGAAAGAAGCAGTATCAGAAAGTAATTCGCCATCTAAACCTAATTTTTCACCTGCTTTTAGTTGAATAATATCTCCAATCTTTGCATTTGATGCTTTGATAGTTTTGGCTACATTATTTTCTAAAATAGTAACTTCGTCTGGTCGTTGGTCAAGTAATGTTTTAATGTTAGCCTTTGCTCGTTGTACAGCCAATGTTTGGAATATTTCTCCAATAGCATAAAATAACATAACAGCAACACCTTCAGGAAATTCGGCAATTGCAAAAGCACCGATTGTAGCAATTGACATTAACAGAAACTCTGAAAACACATCACCTTTTCTCATGCTTTCAAAAGCTTCTTTAACAACAGGAAACCCAACAGGAATATAAGCTAAAACATACCAAGCTATTCTAATATAACCAGTAAACCAATTTTGCGTAAAATAATTATCGAAACCAATGGCAGCTATTAATAAAACGAAACTTATTATCGCTGGTAAAAACATTTGAAACGTTGATTTTTCCTCGCTTGAATGGTTGTGATCGTGTCCATCATCATCTGAATGATGTTCAGTACTTTGATTTATCTTTTCTTCTAATGAGCAACAAATTTGTTTTCCTTGCTTGTCGTAAATGTGCTGATGTTCCATAATATAATTGTTATGAATTCGAATTTAAAATTTCTTTAATATCTTCAGGTATTTCCATCGTTTTTAAAGGTGGCACATTTGCACCGCCTGTATTACCTACTGGAATATGTCCAACAAATGATTTTACACCACCTACCAATAATCTTGGTATTTGACCAACAATTTCTTTTGAACTTTTTATCTTAATACCAAATTGCAACATTTTCCAATGCACAAATGTGTGTTGATAAGGATATTTTTGTGCAATAATATGTGCTCGTTCTAAATGATGCCAAGCATTTTGTAAATTATCTTGCTGTAAATTATCCTTAACCGCTTCTAACTCTTTTAGATAAAAAGGAATTAGCTTAATTGGCATTTTAATATTAAATTTCATACCTATGCTTTACAACAACCGTCTAAATTTTCATAAGCTTCTGGGTCAGCTTTTACTTCGTCCGCATCATAACCTAATTTAGAAATACCTTCTTTAATTGCTTGTGAAGTAGTCTTTTTTGAATTGTAATAAATAGTGAAAGTCATTGCTTTATCATCTAATTCATACATTTTAATACCTTTTATTTTAAGCATTTCAGTTTTGAATTTTTGCCCACAAGTTTCACACTCTTTACAATGGTCGCAATGTAAAAATGTTTTGATTACCGCTTTTTGAGTTGTTTTTTGTGCTGAAACAAAATTTGAAAAGAAAAATAATGATACAACTAATACGATTGATTTTAATACTGAATTTTTCATAATTATTGAATTTTATAATATATTGATTATCTATTTAACAGCAGTTTTTCTCTGCTTGAATTGGCGGACATTTTATTGAACCGTAACTACAATAAACACAACAATCACCTTCTAATGGCTTGAGTATTTTCTTGCATTTTTCGCACTCATAAAAATATTGACAAGCATCGGTTGGCATTAATTCGTCTTTTTTATGTCCACAATTTGGGCAAGTTAAAGTTGATTTTAATTCAACCGTTTTTCCTTCATAGGTTGTGCAAGTTTTACAGTTTCCGTGAAATTTATTTTGATAATAATTTACGATTGTTGCTATAAGAAGACCAAACATTCCAATGTAAATTAAGTAAGTTGGATTTTCCATTTTGCTAAAATGATAAGCAATAAATATAATTATTCCACTCGGAATAGCAATTAATAAAGGATACAAACAAAGATGTTTCCTATAAGAAATGTAAAGCCCTCCGATTGAAATTAAAACCATCGTTTGAAAAATCCACATTGTCCAACCTCCAAATAGTTCTATACTTCCTAATCCAAGTGCAGATGCTCCAAAGGCGAATAAAGGGAAACAACACGGGGAGAATAGGGCTGTTATGAAAAGCCCTATTGTACCTAATTTATCTATATTTGTTTTAAGTTTCATTATAATTAAGCTAATTAGTGGTCATGCCTTTCATGGCTTTTCTCAGAACCTTCTTCTGAATGATTATGTCCATCATGGTTTTCTTTCGAATGGTCGTGTCCTTCGTGATTATCTGCTTTGGCTTCTATTAAGTCCATTTTACAAACTGGACAACTTCCTTTTTTATCGTATGTTTTACCTTTTTCACAATCCATTGGACATTCGTAAGCTACTTTATGAGCCTCTCCTTCCTTGTGATTATGACCTTCATGTTCTGTTCTTGCTTCTGTGTTTTCTTTTTTATTACAAGAAACAGTACTTAATGTTGCAATGGCAAAAGCCAAAATTAAAATTGATTTTTTCATTTATATTATAATTTTTAAAGTTAATTATTATTGATTTTTATTAATGTTCGTGACCGCCACCACCTTCACTTTTCAGTAAATGACTTTGTACGTAATAAGCACCTTTTAAGACAATTTTTGCTTTTGGTTCTATTTTTTGAAGTAATGTTACTTGTGTAAATCCTAATTGCGATGTGCCTGTTTTTACTTCAATACGTTGGAAATGGAAAGTTTTTCCTTCAGCTTCTTCGTGCTTGTCACCATCTTCGTGATTATGTCCTTCTTTTTCATCGTGAGCAACTTCTTCTTTATGACCTTCTTCTAAAACAAAAATAAACTCTCTACCATCTGCTTTAATTATTGCTTCCGAAGGTAAAGCTTTAACGGTATTTGCTCCTGCATCGATAAGTGCATTTACGTACATTCCTGGTATTAATTTTTGTTGATTGTTTGAAATATCAGCGTGTACTGCAACTGATTTTGTTTCGTTTTCAAAAGATTTACCAACGCTAAATATTTTTCCATTAATTTCGGTATTATCTTGATTGGTCAAAATAAAGCGAACATTTTGACCTTGTTTTACTTTAAATAAATCTTTTTCATACACTAATAAATCTACGTGTAATTTAGAATTATCAACTATATTCATTAATGGTTTACCAGTTTCTACATTACTACCAATTTTAATATAAATCTCTGTAATATTTCCTGAAATTGGCGCAAGTACTGGCACTGTAGCCGTAGTATTTCCATTGCCACTAATGTGCAAAGTATTTAGTTGTTTTTGCAATGAATTGAACCTTGCTCTTTCAATTTCATAATCTGATTTAGTTTTTTGAAAAACTTTTTTAGAATTTACTTCTTCATCACTTAATGTTTTTTGTCTTTCAAATTCTAATTTTAAATACTCTAAATTACTTTTTGAAGTTAAATAAGCTTCTTGAATTTTGGTAAACTCAGGACTTTCAATTGTTGCAATAGTTTGTCCTTTGCTAACTCTTTGTCCTTCCATTACATTTATTGTTTTTACAATTCCTGTAGTGAAAACTGATACATCAGCTTGATTTTGAGGTGGCAACTTCGTATATCCATTTGCCTTAATTACTTCGCTTAAATTTTTATCTGAAAAAGTACCTAATTCTATACTTGATGCTTTAAACTGAGCTTCATTTAATTCCACTTCTTTAATTGTTGTTGGTCCTTTTTCGTCCGAATGACTTTCTTCCGTATGAGCTTCGCCATCTGTATGTACATGTCCATCACCTTCAGTATGACGCAAAGAAAAATATAAAATAATAGCAAGAATTATTGCTCCTACTATTGATGCGTATATGATATTTGATTTTTTCATTTTATTTTTATTATTGATTGATACTATATTGAATTGTAATTATAGTTTGATTATAATTATAAATCGCTTCGTTATAATTTAGCTGAATTTGACTTGCAGTTTCTATACTCTGAACATATTCTACATAAGAAATATCTCCGTTTTGATACCCTTTTGTTGCATTTTTGATTATTAAATTTGCATTTGGTAATGCTGTGTTTTTATAATAATCAATTAACGAACTATATGTAATTAATTGTTCGGATTGTTGTTCTAAATGGCTTTTAAATTGCTGATTTATATAGTCAGCATTTTTCTGTTCACGTTCAATATTTGTTTTTGCAACTTTCGCTCTTGCAATATTACTTCCTGCAAATAACGGAACTGCAATACCAACTGAAAATCCTTGAAATTGTGGTGAATTATTATAATAGGTTGAAGTTCCGTTTACATCTTGATTACCTGTTATAGACTGTAAAAAATAACCAACTGAAAAGTCTGGATATAATGCAGATTTTTCTACTTTATGATTTGCCTGTGCTATTTGAACTTGTTGATTTGCTAATTGAACTATTGGATTTTGTTTTACCATTGTAGTATCAACTTTTGCAATAGCAGGATGTGGCACAAATGAAGTATCTATTGCCATAAAATCAGTTTTTAGATCTAAAATTACTTTTAGCTTTGATTTTTCAATTGCAATTTGTGTTTTATTTTGCTTTATTTTTTGTTCTAATTCTTGTTGCTTTGCCAATGCAATTGTTTTTTCTAAAGCATTTGTTTCACCTGTTTGAAACTTTAAATTAGCAGACTTCACAAATTTTTGCATTACTATATTTTGCTTTTCTAAAACGGTATTTTGTTTTTCGTAAAATAATAAGGTATTCCAAGATTGACGAATTGAATAGGTTATTTCTTGCTTTGAAACTCCTAATTTAGTTGCACTGGCATTGCTATATGCTGCAAGCAAGGTTCTTTTAGCACTAATTTGAAAAGGATTAAAACTTTGACTAATTTGAAAGTTTTTATCTTGAGCTTGCGAATTTATTTGCCCAAAAGTACCAGATAATTCTGTTTTAGGAAGTTCAAAAGCTGTTTTTTGCATTTGCGTTTGCATCTTTACATCTAATTCTGAAGCTTGAATATTTTGATTGTTTTTTAATCCAATTTCAACTGCTTGCTTTACATCAAGCTTTTGAGTTTCTTGTGCAGTTACAGTAAATGAACCCAATAAAAAAGCTATTACTAAAGCCGAATTATTCATAGTTTTTCTTTTGATTTTTATTCCTTTTTCAAAATATAAATACAGAATTGGTAAAACTATTAATGTTAGTAAAGTAGCCGTTATTAATCCGCCAATTACAACAGTTGCTAATGGTTTTTGAACTTCAGCACCAGCACTACTACTTATTGCCATTGGTAAAAACCCAAGCGAAGCAACTGCAGCTGTTAATATAACAGGTCTTAATCTTACTTTTGTTCCTTCTTTTATTCTGTCATATACATTATCCATACCTTGTTTTTTAAGTTCATTAAAATACCCTATTAAAACAATTCCGTTTAATACGGCTACACCAAAAAGGGCAATAAATCCAACACCTGCGGAAATACTAAACGGCATATCTCGTAGCCATAAAGCTACAATACCACCAATGGCAGATAATGGAATAGCTGTAAATATTAATAACGATTGTTTAATTGATTTAAATGTAAAATAAAGTAGCACTAAAATTAAACCTAAAGCAACTGGCACAGCAACAGAAAGTCGTTTGTTAGCTTCAATAAGATTTTCAAATTGACCACCATAAGTAGTATAATAACCTTCAGGTAATTTTAGTTTTTCGTCTAATTTAGCTTGAATAGTTTCTACAACCGTTTTTACATCAGCACCACGAACATTGAAACCTACAACAATTCTACGTTTTCCGTTTTCACGAGAAATTTGCATTGGTCCATCTTCATATTTTACATCAGCAATTTGTTCTAAAGGTATTTGACTTCCAGACGGTAAGGTTACGAATAGAGCTTTCAAATTTTCAATATCTTTTCTGCTATCATTGTCTAATCGCACTACTAAATCGAAACGTTTTTCTCCTTCATAAACAACACCAGCCGTTTCGCCTGCAAATCCCATACGAACAACTCTGTTTAAGTCACCAATCTTTAATCCGTAAAGTGCTAATTTGTCTTTATTATAACGAATTGTTATTTGTGGTAATCCTGCAACTCGTTCAGCTTTAGCATCTGAAACACCTTCAATACCATTAATTAACTGCACTACTTCTTCACCTTTGCTAACTAACATATCAATATCGTCACCAAAAATTTTAACGGCAACGTCACTTCTTACACCAGTCATTAACTCATTAAAGCGCATTTGAATAGGCTGAGAAAACTCGGTAAATGCACCTGGAATATCAGACAAAGCATGTTCCATTTTTTCCATTAATTCTTCTTTCGTTTCTGCCGAAGTCCATTCGCTTTTATCCTTTAAGAGAATAATCATATCTCCAGCTTCAATAGGCATTGGGTCTGTAGGAATTTCAGCCGAACCAATTTTGGTTACAATCATTTTAATTTCTGGAAACTTATCTCTTAAAATTTGTTCTGCTTTTGTAGTTGCTTCCACTTCTTGAGATAATGAACTACCCGAAGCAATGATTAAATGCGTTGCAATATCACCTTCATCAAGTGTAGGAATGAATTCACCACCTAATGTATTAAATAAAAATAATGAGCCAATAAATAAGGCTATAGCTACACCAATAATTGCTTCTTTAACTCGTAATGCTTTTTCTAAAATAGGTGTATAGAAATTGTAAATTGCATCTATTATTTTATCACTAAAATTCTTTTTATGTCCTGTTTGTTTTATTAATGCCAAAGCTGACATCATTGGCACATAAGTTAATGACAATATAAATGCTCCTAATATAGCAAACGATACAGTTTGTGCCATTGGACCAAACATTTTACCTTCGATACCTACTAATGCTAAAATTGGCAGATAAACTATTAAGATTATTATTTCACCAAAAGCAGCACTACTTCTAATTTTTGAAGATGCTTTATACACTTCATCGTTCATTTCTTGAGTGGTGAGTTTTCCTTTATTACTGACTTGGAGTCGATGTATAATCGCTTCAACAATAATAACAGCACCATCTACAATTAACCCAAAGTCGATTGCTCCTAAACTCATTAAATTACCACTAACCCCGAAAAGTTTCATCATTGAAATGGCAAATAATAAAGCTAATGGAATAACTGAAGCTACTACTAAACCTGCTCTCCAATTACCTAACAATAATACTAAAATGAAAATTACAATTAATGCACCTTCAATAAGATTGGTTTGAACCGTACTAATAGCTTTGTCAACTAAAACTGTTCTGTCCATAAACGCCTCAATTTCTACACCTTCTGGAAGTGATTTCTTGATTTGCTCCATTTTCTCTTTCACAACCGTAACAACTTCGCCACTATTTTCGCCTTTAAGCATCATAACCATTCCTGATACTTCTTCGCCTTTTCCATCTTTTGTAACCGCACCATATCTGATACTACTACCTATTTGAACATTGGCTACATCACGAATAAGTATTGGTATTCCGTTTTGATTTTTAACTACAATTTTATTGATGTCGTCAATACTACTAACCATTCCCACACCTCTAATAAAATAAGCATAAGGTTTTTTATCTATGTATGCGCCACCTGTATTCTCGTTGTTATTTTCTAACGCATCAAAAATTTCGGTAATTGTAGTATTCATACTTTTCAGCTTATCTGGCTGAACAGCTATTTCATATTGTTTAAGATTTCCACCAAGCGTATTCACTTCGGCAACACCTTTTGTACCGATTAATTGGGGTTTTATAATCCAATCTTGAATGGTTCTTAAATCTGTAGCATTGTATTTTTCTTCAAATCCTTTTTTAGGAAAAACTACATATTGGTATATTTCACCTAAACCTGTACTAACTGGCGACATTTCAGGAGTTCCAACGCCTTTTGGTATCGTATTTTCGGCTTCTTTTATTCGTTCTGTAATTTGAGCTCTTGCCCAATAAATATCTACTTCTTCTTTAAACACAACGGTTACTACACTTAATCCAAAACGACTTATTGAACGAAGTTCAACAATATCAGGAATTGACTTAACCGATTGCTCTATTGGATAGGTAATAAATTGTTCTACTTCTTGTGTAGCTAAAGTTGGAGAACTTGTAATAATTTGTACTTGATTGTTTGTAATGTCTGGTAATGCATCAATTGGTAAAGTATAAAGTGAATAACTACCAACGATAACTAATACGAGTGTGAAAAGTCCAATAATAAATTTATTATTGATACTAAAATGAATGATTTTATCTAACATTTTTATTGTATAATGAATTAATAAACAGAGAACTGTTTTTCTTTTTTAAGTTGTTTAAAAGACACAACTTGTTAACCCGAAATTACTCGGGCTTCATTATACTAACTGCGGTGGTTGCCAAATACTTCCGAAGAAATTTGAAAAAGAAGCTGACTTATAAAAAGAAATAGAAGATTTTATTTCTTGAAATTGCACTAAAAATTGAAAGGATTGAATTTCTAAAAACGTTAATGTTTGTTGACCACAACAATTACAAACACAAAAAGGAGAACATAAATCGGTTTCTTCGTCGTGAGAATGGTTGTGTTGTGAGCTACTTTGTGATTGTGATGATTTACCTAAAACATCATTATGCTTATCTGCACAAGGATAGGCAGTAAGCATAATTATATATATTGATAATATGATGTTTAGTATTTTCATTGTTGTAAAAGTAGTATTTTTTTACAAAAAATAAAAATAATTACAATTTGTGTTTTTAATTTTAAAAATAAGTAGAAATACCTAAACTATATCCATCAGTTATAGATGGTGGATTTCCAAAAATATCTGTTTGTTTTTGTAATCTATAATTTAAACGAATTACGGTCTGACTTGTTGGTCTAAAACTGATTGCAGGCATGATACTCCAAAGATGCTCGCCAATATTACCGTTTGTTTCATTAAATCGTCCAACATTCCAGTCGACATATTCTAATCTACAAGCAATATTTAAACTTGCATTTTCCCAGTCTAACATTTTTCGCTTCAAAAATGGCTGAACAATATCTAAAAAACCACCATATTGTTTATTTCCAAATTGTTGTGTGTATGTTTCAGGAACTTCTACATATATCCATGCCCATTCACCTGTAATAAATGTTTTAATTTTTGGAAGTGTAGTGTTAAAATCTACAGCATAAACATTTACTCGTCTTGGAACGTCAACGATAATTCCGTCATTATTAAATTTATTATAAATTCCGCCCATATGGGAAAGTCCAATTTCTCCAATTTTACTGTTTCTAATTGCAATTTTGCCTGTAAAAAGTGGTTCACCACTATTTATTTCTTCAAAACGTTCTGGGTTTTCTTTAGCAGAAGGCAAAAATGTTTTTCCTTCAGTATTATCAATTATAGAATTATCAAAACTTCCTGAAAAATAAGCTTCATAACCAAACATCCAATTTCCAGAATATTTTTTTCCAAATAATCCTGCACCAGAATTACTAAAAGTTCCTGGTAACATTTGCGTAGCAGAAATCGGTCGGTCAGTAAATTCCCATTTCGGACCATCGTGATTTTGGTTAAATGCTCCAATTGGATTGATGATAATTCCAGCTCTAAAATTTACTAAAGGATGAAATTCTACATCAACAGAAGCAAATTCAATAGCGATTTCTTTACCACCCTCTTCGTATTCAATTTCACTTAAAAACTTTATACGCTTACTAATTGCTGATGACATAAAAACAGACAACCTTCTCGCCTGAAATTGATGCCCTTCAGAAATTCCATCAGTAGTTAGTTTTTGCCAATTTGTTTCAAGATAACCACCAATTGCAATTGGTGTTTTGTTAATATTTAAAGATGGACGATTATACATCGCATCCATATTTAATAATTGCTTTACAGTGTCTTTTGGTATTCTTTTTAGTAAGGATGGGTCAATTTGGGCAAACAAATTTGATATAAATAAAAAAAGTATAAAGGTTAATCTTAATTTCATTTTAAGGATATTTTTAAAATATTGTTTTCAATAGTTATGGGAAAATTTCTTAAATCAGTATTTGCTGGACCGCTTTCTACAGTTCCAATGTTACTAAATTCACTGCCATGAGCAGCACATTGTAATTTATCTCCATACACTTGTAATTCTGCACCTTGGTGTGTACATTTCATCAAAAGTGCTTTATATTCCGTTTCATTAAATCTGTAAACACAAATTGGAAATTGTAATATTTCATTTTGAATGATAAGGTATTTTTTATATTCCGTTTTTCCGTTTGAAGTGGTTTCAAAATCAGCTATAGGTACTAAAATATCAGAACCTTTAATTTCTTTCGATAATACTTGTGAAGAGCTACAACTTTGCAATAAAGAAATACCTGTAATAGTTGCTAAACAACCAAAACCACATGTTTTTAGAAAATCTTTTCTATTCATCTTATAACGATTTTAAAAATTTAAGTACTGCATTTTTATCAGCTTGAGAAAGATTATTATAGGCAGTTCTACTATTTATTGCTTCACCACCATGCATTGAAATGGCTTCTTCAATACTATGTGCACGTCCATCATGCATTAAAAAATATTGACCACCTTGTGAGTTTTCTGAAAGACCTAATCCCCATAAAGCAGGAGTTTTCCATTCATAAGTTTTAGCAATTCCTTCGGTATAACCATCGTCTAAACCGCTTCCCATATTGTGCAATAATAAATCGGTATAAGGTGAAAAGTTTTTAAATGCTAAAGCAGTAATCGGTGAATATCCTGTAGTTAAATCCGATTTATGACAACCAACACAATTTACTTGGTTAAATAAATTTTTCCCATGAATTACTTCAGGGTCATTTTGATTTCGTTGAACAGGTGCTTTTAAAGTTTTTAAATAAAACACTACATCGTTAACTTTACTAGTAGTAATCTCAGGGTCAATTTCTTCACCTGTATAAACATCAATAGGAAAATATAGTGATGTGATTCCCATATCTTGATTATATGCATTTACAGTTTGATGTAATAAATTGAAAGCAGCAGCCTTTTTACCAAAACGCCCAATGTATTTTCCTCCTTGTGTAGCTGCACTTTGTGGGTCAATATAGTTAGGAAGTACAACCCAATTTGGAACGCCTGAAATTCCATCACCATTTAAATCATCTGGGTCAGCCATTGCTAAAATATCAGCATCAGTTAAGTATTGTAAAAATCCTAAACCAGTATTGGCTGGTGGTGTAAATTTTGCAAATGTTGCTCCGAAAGGAATTTGTTCTGGAGTATATCCTGGCATTGCTCTGTTTTGTAATTGTGGTCCACCTTGGTTTAAAAACATATTACCTGTTTCGTCAATTTGTCCAAAACGAATTAAAGTAGTAAATGGATGCCCTTTTCCATCACCTGCATGACAACTGATACAGCTTGATGCTACAAAAACAGAACCTAAACCAGTATTGCCAGTAAAAACTTCAGCAAAGCCTTCATCACCTTTTAAAAATCGTGCTAATTCTTCATTTGATAAACCATCAACTGGTCCATCTAAAATTTCATCATCTGCTGGAATATCTACATAACTAGTCTCGCATGAGATTAGACTAAAACAGAAAACAAAAAATATAAATATTTTTTTCATATGTTATAAATATTATTTTTAGTCAAAACTAAAAAAATAATTTATTAAAAACTAAAATATTGATGTAATTTTGTAAAAAGATAAAATATGACTATTTCAGAAGAAAACTATTTAAAAATTATTTATCTCTTATCTGAAAATACTTCAAAGGAAATTAGCACAAATGCGATTGCTGATATGGTTAAAGCAAAAGCATCATCCGTAACAGATATGATAAAAAAATTAGCCATTAAAGAACTAATTCATTATGAAAAATATCAGGGAGTAACTTTAACCCAATTAGGAATATATAACGCTAAAATAATAATACGAAGACAAAGATTATGGGAAACGTTTTTAGTTGATAAACTAAATTTTAGTTGGGACGAAGTCCATGAAATTGCTGAAGAATTAGAACATATTAAGTCCAAAAAATTAATTAATCATTTAGATGCTTTTTTAAATTTTCCAAGATTAGACCCTCATGGAGATTCAATACCTAATCAGGATGGAATTATTTATGAGTCAAAAAAAGCATTACTTTCAGAAGCAGATTTAAATAAAAAATATATTTGTGTTGGAGTTAAAGACACATCTTCTCATTTTCTTCAATTTTTGAATAACAAAAAAATTACTATAGGAACAATAATAGAAATTATTGAACGTGAAAACTATGATAATACTTTAATTATTAAAATTGAAAATACGACAACAACAATATCCAATAAAATAGCAAGTAATTTATATGTCAAAAATATGTAGTGTATAAGTTGCATGAATTTCATATATTACTGGGGATAATTGGCAATAAGGTTTAGTTACTTTAAAACGAATGATTAAACTATATTAAAAGAGGTTAATTACAAAGAGGTATTAAAAGCTGGGTTTTTTATGGGTGTTTTAAAGCAATAAACCTCTAAAATATTTATTTTAAAGACATTAGAGATTTTTAAAGGCGGGTGAAAGTTTTATTATAGTCATTCAAAAAAGAGCATTGATAAAACAGATTGAGATGATAAAAATACTTTTAATTAACATCCTCTCAGCATAGCTATAAACATATAGAAAAGTCATTATACAGATAAAAAATCGGAATACCACTTTTTAACCCAAAATAAGAAATGATTTTTATTGTTTTAAAAACAATAAAAATCATTTCTTGAAAGCTTATTTACTCTATTGACTTCATTGTGAAATTTAATTGCCTTATCCAATAAAGTTGATTTATTATAAACTGCTGACATAGCGTGTTTAGGCTTTTTATTTGGATGAGTAATAGCCATAATTATACTTTCCTCAATATTTAAATTATTTAAATTCGTCACGAACGATTTCCTAAAATCATGAGTAGAAATAATTTGGTAAATTTTCTTTTTCTCTATAATTGTTTTTGATTTATAAGTATCATGAGTTATATCTATAATTGTATCTATTCCAGAAAGTTCAAACAAATCCTTTAAATCCTTATTTAAAATATGATTAGCTGGGAATTTAGGGAATCTATTATCATACTTTTTTAATATATCAAGAACTGGTTTCATTAATGGAATAAAGCATTCTGTATCAGTTTTATTTTGTTTAGAATGGATATAGCAAAAATCTTTGTACATTTCAATAGGTTCCAAATAAGCAATTTGCAAACTTTCAAATCTCATACCCGTCAAACTTGCTAAAACGCAATAATCTTTCGCTAATTGCAAATTATCAGAAATTGGTTCGTACTTTAAAATTTTATTCAGATCAGGTAAATTAACATATATATCTTTTTGAGTAGTTTTACCGTCAATAATTAAATTTACATTTGAAATATCAAGCGCAACTTTTACACCTTCTTTTTTGGCTAACTTTAATATGTATATTAATGATTTTTGATATTTCATTATTGACGTTTTCAAAAAACCATATTTAGTTAATGTTTTTTTTCTACCTAAAACACCTTCCGGAACTTTAATTTTACCTTTTAATACATTATCATTTATATCCCAAAATTCCCAATAGCATTTTTCATCAAATTTCTGGAATGTCAATTTTGTATTTTTAATTTTTTCATATAATAGGATATAATTTTTCAAAGTCCTATATACTTTAATACTATTCTCACTGATCTCATTTTTCCTACCAGAATCTTTCAAGTTTTCAAACTCATTAATTTTATCAATTAAATAGGTTAAAATAGTTTTCTCTTTTACTACTTCTCTTTTTTTGCGCCCTAATTTTATATTTAAATCATCTTTGAATCTTTCAGCAGTAGGTAAAATATCATTTAATAGATAATTACTATACATCTCATCTATTGTTTTTTCAAATAATTGCATTTTAGTTTTAACCCCAGAGTTTGTTTTTGAAAATTTTTGAAAAACTTGATCGTCAAACTTAAATTTGTTTTCAACTTTTCCAAAATTCTTTGGTTTAATTGAAGCTTGAAGACTTATTTTGCATCTTTCGTACTTTACACTATCATCAACATATTTAATAAATCCAGCATTAATTTCTGCAATTATCAATTCCTCTTTAATTCTTTCATCTTTCTTAGATTTAGCTTTTAACTGATATCTAATAATTGGTTTTTTCATCTATTTAAGTTTTATAACACTTATATTTAAGTTTTATAAAAAGTTTAAAATAAATATTATAG
This sequence comes from Bacteroidota bacterium, assembly GCA_040385445.1. Classification (GTDB taxonomy): domain Bacteria; phylum Bacteroidota; class Bacteroidia; order Flavobacteriales; family Flavobacteriaceae; genus Flavobacterium. Next base: position 48,744 of record JAZKHI010000065.1, read on the forward strand.
AAATTGATAGGGAGTGAAATAAGGAGTGAAAAAAACTGTTATAAAATGATATGTTTTGATATGTTTTGGTATATCAAAAAAACAAACAAACTCAATAAAAACAAGCCTTTACATCAAAAATTTCTTTAAAATCAATTGTTCAGAAAACACTAAAACTTCTTACTGGAGGTACCACTTAAACCCCGACTTTGTCGGGGTTTTTTGTTTTTACTAAGAAAACAAAAATGCACACAGCAAAACCATACTTACAACCTTTTCTTTATCATTTGTAAAAATAAGTTCCATAAATATCAGTCACTCTAAAAAAAAGCTTAAATCACTTTAAAGCGATTTTTACACACAATTTTTTCTAAAAAAAAAGCGAACCCATTGGGTTCACTTTTATATTAAAAACAAATAAATTTAAAAAAGTTATTGTTGATATCTGTACGTAAATCTAACTTTATTACCTAATTCATTCATTTGTGCATCATGCTGATAAAATTCGAAAACATAGTCAACTACAGCTCCACTAGTTGGTGTAGCAACATTTTCCATTTTAAATGCCTCAGTATCTCCTATAATACCATTTGCTGGCACAGTAACAATCTCTTGATTATTTGTTGGATACGTTGAACCTTCAACTACTGAATAAAAACAGTTTTGTCCAAAACAATATTGCATAGAAGTTCCATCTGTATTTAAAACAGAAATTAACCTAGATCTAACATTCATTGCCGAAGCTGAAGTGTTTTTTACATAAAATGCTAATTTATTATTAGGCGAAGCATTTGAAGTAAATACAACAACGTCACCATCTTTAATTTCGGTACCTGTTGTTTTGTTAAAAATTTTCATTGTGTTTGTGTCACCTGGAGTTACACCTGCTGCTGCATCGTCCTTCGAACATCCAATTGTAGCTAAAGCTACAAACAATAACATTACTATTTTTTTCATAAGATTTGGAATTATTTAATTATAATTTTTTCAGTTTGTTCTCCTAATTCGTTTTTCATTTTTAACATATAAACACCTTCCTGTAAATTAGTTAGGCTTAGTGAATTTTGGTTAGTAACTCCAGAAGCTTTATACACTTCTTTACCAGTAATATCTAAAACGCTAACATCTGTAGACAAAGCAGTATCTATAGTAAATACACCATTTGAAGGATTAGGAAATACTTTAATTTTTGCTATATCAAAAGAGCTACTTGATAATTGTTGAGTAGCAACACTTGAATTCATAATTTCTTTTGTTGCAAAATCTTGTACAAAAACAATAACTTCTAAATCAGAAAGCTCCTCAACAAAAGTAGTTGATAAATCTACTGACAAATTAGTCGCAATTGAAGCATCTGCAGTACAACTTAATATTGTTCCGCTTGCATCTGGCATCATCTTCATCATTACATTTTTGAAAGAAGTTTCACCATTAGTTGACACATTTCCAGTAGTTTCTTTTTCAACAACAGCAACTTGCAATCTGTATTGTCCACTTAAATAAGGTGTTGTAGTTACATTCACATTCATTACACTACCGACCAAATTTTTTGTTGCTGAAACAGCAAAATAACCCGGAGCAGCCGATGCAGTATTAACCTCTGTTTGTAATTGAGCCGTGGAACCACTCGTAGAAGTTTTAGAATTTATAAACAATGTTGGCGCACCAGAAACTTGATAATATCCTCTTCTAACATCTGTATCGCTATTGAAATATGGATCTCCATCACCTGGCCAGTTTACTTGATAATTAATCAAATTAATGTTGCTCGAATTTGTAGAATAATATGGTGTAAAAAGTGTGCCATTATACGAAGCACATGGACCACAAGTTGAACTCGTAAATTTTTCAAGTAAAGGTTTTTTAGCTGTTGAATTACTAGCTACTCGAATTGTTTTAGTAATTTCATTGTCACTTAAAAAGTTATCCGAAGAACCATTAGGGTTTGAAACCCATACTTTCATTGAATAAGTACCTGGAGTTGGTGTCCATTGTGTTGAATGCGTATAATTATATGCAGCACCCACTGCTAAATTTAAACCTGTTAAATTTTGAGAATAAATAGCACCGCCGTCAACTTGCCAATTTAATGTTGCTGTATTTACAACATTTGAACCATAGTTTTTAAAAGATCCAGTAATATTATTTGCCGTATTTCCTAAAACGATAGGAGACAAACCAACAGTATCTAATCCTAAATCATTTGTAAGTAATTGCTGAACTGAAACTCTATCTACAAACATATTATTCCCATATTGAGATGTAGCTACAAGTCTTAAATATCTAACACCCGCAGTAGAAGCAGGAATATTAAATTGGTAAATATACCAACCTTCTGTAGCAACAGTTGGTGCTAAAGACATCGACCTGTTAACTGTACCAATTAATGTAGCTGCTGTTGGAGCAGTTGTAGCCGTAGTCGTAAGGTGAACTGCCACTCTATCTGCATCAGCAGAATAAGTGTTATCACGATACATAGCAAATTTTACGCAATAAGAATCTGTGCCAACCAAAGTAAATGAGGGAGAAGTTAAAGCAAAAACATTTCCAGCTGCCACATTATAAGAAGCAAATTTAGCCATACCTGCTCCTGAGTATGGTGAACAATTTGGATCTGTACCTGTTATTACTCGAGTCCAGCCTGCATTTGTTGACGTGCCTGACAGTTTATTTACTGTCCAGTTTAAGGTTGTGTCAAAATTTTCAATTATTACTTGGGCATTCATCTGAAAGACCGCAAATAATGTAGTTAGTAGTGTAATTTTTTTCATTTAATAGTAGTTAAGGGATTAAAATCGTCACAATGATAACAAATAATATTTGATAATCAATAAGATAAGAATAAAAAAATTAACATTTGAAATTTTTTTTTAACATTTTATTGGCAATAATTTTCTATTAATTTAACATATAAACCTGGCTCATTTTGTTAAAAATTAATTCTGCTGAAAAAAAAACACATAAATTCTAAAAAAACCAAAAAAACCAAAAAAATAACTTTTTTACAAAAAAGCTAAATTTTCTTAATTTAACTTATCCAATTAATATTAAAACAACAGATTTCTATCTGAGAAAACTTTTTCCAAATTAAGAAATCAACATTTTTATATAGTTTTACAATTAATGTTTTCAATATAAAAACAAAAAGGGTGCAAAATATTAATATATTTGTACATATTTTATCACATTTACAAAGTCGTAATAATTGGACAATCTATTTAAAATAGCATATAAATTAATGCGACACAAACAATCCAAAACAACACACATGAAAAAAATTTTACTTCTTCTGCTTTTTATTAATTCAGCAGTTTTTAGCCAAGGAATAACGGTAAATAGCGGCTTTTCAGATATAGATCTTGCTTATGCTTTTTTACTAAATAACAATTCTTGCGTTCAATTATCTAACGTTCAATCACAAGGAAGTTGCGGACTTGCTCATTTTAGTTCTTCCAACCCAAATTTTCCATTTCAAAGTGGTGTTATGATTAAAAGTGGTAATGCGAGTTTGTCAGGCGGGCAATATACAGGTAGTAATCCAACTAGTACATGCTCAAACATGGGTGATTCGCAATTAGCAGCTATTAGCCAAGCTAATGGAAATTCTGGATCAATAAATGATGTTAGTTTTCTTAAATTTGATTTCGTTTCATCACTTAGCCAAATAAGTTTCGACTTTATTTTTGCTTCTAATGAATATGGTCCTTATCAATGTAGTTTTTCAGATGTTTTTGCATTCATTCTAACAGATTTAACTACTGGACAAAGCATAAATTTAGCCGTAATACCAGGAACATCAACACCTGTTTCTGTTACTACTATTAGAGATGTGTTATACAATTCTGGTTGCGCTTCAGCGAATCCTCAGCTTTTCGATAAGTATAATGTCGGTTCTGCTGCTACTTCAACTATGAATATGAATGGACATACTGTTCCAATGATAGCAAGTGCCGCTATAACTCCAAACAATCCCTACTCAATAAAACTTGTAGTTGGTGATTATGCCGATACGGCTTTTGATTCGGCAGTATTTATAAAAGCCAATAGTTTTAATCTCGGAAACACCGTAAATTTAGCTTGTAATCCTGATAAAATTAAAATGGTTTCATTTGTTGATACTAATACTAATGGCGTTAAAGATGTTGGTGAATTGGACTTTAATTTAGGAAATTTCAAACACCAATTAAACAATGCTACAACTCCAACTCATGTTATTTCACAAAATGGCGTTGGTTACCTTTTCTCATTAAATTATGCTGACACTCATGATTTGAGTTATCAAATTAATCCTGAATATGCAAGTTATTATACGTGTTCAACTTCTTATAATGATGTAACAATTAATCAAGGAAGTAATGAAACTACCTATTATTTTCCAGTAATTAACACAACTCCTTATGCAGATGTTGAAGTTGTTGTAGTTCCTAATAACAATCCAAATCCAGGATTTACTTACAATAATACTGTTGTTTATAAAAACAAAGGAGTGCTTCCAACCTCTGGAACGCTTACTTTTAATCACTCATCGAATGTTAGTTTGTTATCAAACTCTGAACCAAGTAGCGTTTCAACTACAAATGGTTTTACTTTAGATTACACCAATTTATTGCCTTTTGAAACGAGAACGATTGATTTGTCTTTTTCTGTACCGACTATTCCGACGATAAATTTAGGAGATATCGTTCAATCAACAAGTTCAATAACTTCAACAATTACAGATGCAATTACTGCAAACAACACATACGAATTAAACAATATAGTTACTGGTTCTTATGATCCAAACGATATTAATGAAGCACACGGAAATGAAATTTTATTTTCAGATTTTGGCACAGATGATTACTTATACTACACTATTAGATTCCAAAATACGGGTACTGGTTCTGCTAATTTTATTTCAATTGTTGATTATTTACCTATCGAATTGGATGGAAATACCTTAGTGATGTTACAATCAAGTCATAACTACAATTTAACTAGAAAAGCAAATGGTGAATTAAAATGGTTTTTTGAAAACATTAATTTAGTTCCAAGTTCTGTAAACAATGAGGCTAGTCAAGGCTATGTAACGTTCAAAGTCAAACCAACACCTGATTATTCGGTTGGTACATTAATTGAAAATACGGCTGAAATTTATTTTGATTACAATCCAGCTATAACTACGAATACTTTTGAAACATTATTTGTAAATGCCTTAAGTAGCGAAAGTCATACTTTACAAAATTTTGCTATTTATCCAAATCCAGCAAATAACTTTATTACCATTCAAAACAAGGATAACGCTATTATTTCAAAAGTGAATCTTACTGATATTCTTGGTAAAAACATCAAGACTTCAACTTATAATTCATCAGAAGTTTCAATGGATATTTCGAATTTAAACTCTGGAATTTATTTTGTTGAGATTTATTCTAACGAAGTAAAAACTACTAAGAAAATTATCAAAAGATAGATAGACATTTAACTTTTAAACCATAAAAAAAACCGACAATTTTAAGTTGTCGGTTTTTTATTTTTATAAATTTTACAGAAAAGGTAAAATTTCATTTTTTAATCTGTCATATTCACCTTGAAGAATTAAGCCATTATCTAACAACTTCTTATAATTATTAAGTTTATCAAATAATTCGTCTTTAGATAAATCCGAAAGCTTTTTCTCATGAGGTGGAATTGGCACTTCCAATTCTGTATCTTGAACAATAGAATCCGTTTCAATTGGCATAATTTCAGCAAAATGCATTACTTCCTCCGTTTGAATTTCTTCTATTTCAGATTCAACTTCGGTATCAGGAACTAAATTCACATTTGGTGTCATAACTCCATTTTTCAAGATATCCAATTGCTCTTTCGCGTAAGTATATAATTTACGAGCTTGGTTTTTTGGCAAATAATCAACCGTATGAGTTAATTCTGTTTTGGTAGAAAAGGTAAAATCGGAACCCAAAAAACCTTCTTTTACAAATGTTCCTGCAATATCATCCCAATCGTAATCCATAAATTCCATTGACAAACCTAAATTTTTAGGCTTACACAAAATAATACGCTTGTTAGTTACCACAATACTATCTGGGAAAACCGTAATTGCTGGTTTTTTCTGCACAGCAATGTAGCCCACTTCTTCATTAGACATTAATAAATTCTCTAGTTTAGACGTAATTTTCTCAATAGCTTTTGGATCTTGGTCTTCGTTTAATATTTTCTTTAAATTATCAATCATTATAAAAATAGTTTAAAAGTTTTTAGTTTATAAGTTTAAAAGGCAGTATCAAAAGTAATGCCTAATTTTCTCTTCTCGATACATTCCGATAAAAAAATCGGAACACTCGAAGTGACGTTACATAATTTCCGACTGAATTTTTTTCGTTAAACTACTAAAAACCAAATCGTAAGAATCATTAATTAATTCGCACATCATTTTATCGTTTACATCAGAATGAAAATCGACAGTATTCCAATGTTTTTTACTCATATGATAACCCGGATTTATGGCTTCATATTCCGCTCGAAGTGCTGAAGCTTTATCCGGATCGCATTTTAAATTCAAGCTTGGCTCGTCTTTTTCCCATTGTTTTAAGGAAGTCAAACAAAACATTTTTCCGCCCACTTTAAATACTAAAGTATCTTCATCAAAAGGAAAATGTTCGGTTACTGCTTTTTTAGATAAGCAGAATTCATATAGTTGTTGAATATTCATTTTCTTAGTGATTAGTTTCCAAACTATACAAAACAGGTTTACTCGGACTGGCATCATTTTCAAAAGAAACGATTTGTAAATTCAACAAATACGTTCCATCTGAAACCGAATCTTCTACATAAATTAATTCTGTAATCGTACAATCTAAACGGGCATCTTCATTTAATATTGTGGTGTTTTTCACATTCCAAAACGCTTTGTGAGCCAATAATTTTCCTTCATCTTCTTCCCTATCCACGCTTGGTAAATCGACAAGTAAATGTTTAATTCCGATTTCTCGAATAAAAACAGCTGCTTCTTCCATCAAATAAGGCGGATTGGTGTGCGAATAATTCTTCGACTTTTTATCTGTGATATTTGGAATCGTTCGAATGATTATTGCTTCGGGAGTTGAACCATTTAGTGAATTTTCGATTTGACTTTTTGTAATGACAAAATCCTCATTTCTGTTTTCTGGTTGAATAGAAACAACTTCCGCTAGGAAAAAAAATTGTTTCAAACACTGATTGACAGAATAAAATTCCTTCGTAATATGTCCTAAACATTCGGTATGTGTTCCATGTCCGTGTGGATTGAAAAATATATTATTGAAATTAGTTGAACTTCCTTTCGAAACTTTCCCAATCCAATTATCAAAAGTTACGGGTTCAATTACTGGTTTTTCAATATACCACGCAATTGGATTCGCATCGGTGTTGGATAATGGCAAAGAAATATCAATGGGTTTTGATAAGTCAATTTTGAAGTTGTTTATAGTTGCGATCATTTTTAGCAAACGGATTTAACGGATATTCTAACACAGATTTAAACAGATTTTTAAAATCCGCGTTGCTTGCATCTGTCTAATCTGCGTGCCAATATCATTCCAAATTTAATAAAAATAAGTCGGAAGCAATACCATC
>JAZKHI010000066.1:0-2283 GCA_040385445.1 Bacteroidota bacterium
AAACCATTTTCAAATCCACGATTTATATAAAATTTAGTTTTAGAATTTTCAAGCTCAATTACTAAATCTTTAACACCGCCTTCATATACATCCTTAACTTTTCCAACTACTAAAATACTGTTTTCTTTAGAAGTATCAACAGGAATTAAAGCCAAAACAATTAGCACAACAATTCCAATTAATATAAAACAAACTGATTTCTTCATATTCATTAATTTTAAAGGGAAACGCAAATCCTTTTAAATTATTGCTTAATAAAAAGAGAACATCATGTTAAAATTTGCTCGTTATAGTTTAGAAAAAACAATCTGAAATAGATATTAATAATACGATTGCTTCTTTTTTCGCAATGACAAGAAATAAAAAAATCCCGACATACATCGGGATTTTTTTATTTATTATAACAAGGTTTTATTTCCCAAGCATTCCTGCTTTCAAATCGTCATCAGCAGGTTTGTTACCTAACCAAATTCCGAATAAAGCTTTTTTGAAATCTAAACCATCAATAGTTCCTTTTTTTGCTCCGTTTTTATAAACTGAAACGCCTTCACCAGGAACGTAAACGATAATAAAAATATCTTTTTTGTTTATTTTTTCTTTAAAGAAACCTTTAAATTTATCAATCTTAGCTTTTAAGGGTGCAGTTTTTTTACCTGTTGAGTTTTCAAAACCTTCATTAATAGCAGAAATCATTTTTTCCGAAGTAATTAAACCTGAAACAATATTCAACTTAATTGCCATTGCTTCATTTGCTGCAGAAACTGCATTTCCATCGGTAGATTTTTTTGTTACATATAAAGAGCCAACATACATATCCATGAACATTTTCTCTCTAGTTCCGGCTCCATTCAATGTTAAATTTTGTCCTTCAACAGCCAATTTAGCATCTACTTTTACATCGCCAATAGTTTTTTGCGCTGAAGTGAAAATTGCTGTTAAAGCAATAAATAAGGTAAGAATTTGTTTTTTCATAATTGTTTAATTTTTTAATTATTGCTAATATATTAATTTTTTTTCTTCATTTTATAGATAAATGCATTTAATTCAAAACCAATTAAAAGTAAAATACAATTTATCCATATATAGAACATCATTACAAGAAGCGTACCAATTGAACCATATAGTTCATTATACTTTGCAAAATGCACCACATAAATCCCAAAAACATAAGACGACAAAGCAAAAAGCAAGGTTGAAAAAACCGAACCATAACTAAAAAAAGCTACTTGTCTGGTTTCTTTTGTTCCGAGTTTATATAGTAAAGATGTAATTGTTAACACCATTAATCCCATAAAAACATATCGACAAATTTGCAAAACAGCAGCATTTGTAGATAAACCAACTCGACTTTCTAGTTTTTGAATAAACACTTCGAAAACAAGGATGGCTGCAACAGTAAAGATTAGTAAAAACGCAATGATTAATGACAAACCAATTGCAATAGCATATTGTCTGAAATATCCACGCTTTATAGAAATATGCATCGACATTTCGAAACCATCTAACAAAGCGTTTATACCATTTGACATTAAATAGATGGCCAATAAAATACCGGTAGAAAGTAAGCCTTTATTACTATTGTTTAAAATATCATTAATAATATTCGCAATCGCATCATAAGTATTTGGTGGAACATTCTGAGAAACAAAGACTAAAAAATCATCTTGAAAATTATCTAATGGAATGTATGGAATCAAATTGAACAAAAACAATGCAAATGGAAACAATGCCATAAAAAAACTAAAGGCAATAGCACTTGCTCGTTGTGTTACAGCGCCATTTGCTATTCCTTCCAAATATAATTTGATAACATCATACAAAGACATTTCGTGAAAAATTGCTGGCTTTATCGATTTTAAAAAATTGATAAACCTATTCACAAAGGGAAGTCTTTTTATATTTTTTTTTATAGAAATTGGCATTAAATTGCTTTTAAACTTAAATCCATATTATGAACCGAATGCGTTAACGCACCAGAAGAAATATAATCGACGCCACACAATGCATATTCTCTAATTGTTTTCTCATTGATATTTCCTGAAGATTCCGTTAAACATTGATCTCCGATAATTTGAACCGCTTTTTTAGTTGTATCAAAATCGAAGTTGTCTAATAAAATTCGGTAAACGCCACCAGCTGCTAAAATTTCTTCTACTTCAGCAATGCTTCTTGCTTCTACAATAATTTTCAAATCTTTATTGTGGTCTTTTAAATAGTGTTTGGTTTTCGCAATTGAAGCTGTAATTCCGCCAGCAAAATCGTTATGATTGTCTTTTAGCATAA